>JAZUAR010000151.1:0-36258 GCA_045638055.1 Candidatus Avispirillum sp. | reverse complement strand
CCTTCTTTTTATGCTTGATAAGCATAAAAAGCATATCTTTAAGATATAATAAATCATCTCTCAGCTCGGTATACCGAGCTGAGAGATGATTTATTATATCTTAAAGATATGCTTTTTATGCTTATCAAGCATAAAAAGAAGGGGGAGGCCGAGACCGACTCCTGCGATAAGCTCTCCTGCTCCTACTGTCAGCATGAAGTACCACACGGGGCCTTCAATATGATAAACGAGCTTCAGCACCCACGGAACGATAAGTGCATTCGCGATCACGTTCGGGAAGGGAACAAGGACCTTTAAAAAGACAGACTCCGATTTTCTTGCAGCCATACCGATAAAGTATGCAACTATCGCACCCAGAAGCGTTGCCACAGAGCCGAAAATAACGTCCAGGGGGAGAGCACCTGTCAAGAGGTTTGACACGATGCAGCCGAGGGTAAGTCCGGGGATGGCGGCGGGTGTGAAGAGGGGGAGAACTGTCAATGCCTCGGAAATGCGCACCTGAATCTCATAGGAGGCAAGACCGAAGTAGGCAGAAACGATGGTCAGCACCGTATAGAGCGCGGCGATAAGACCTGCCTGGCAGATAAACATTACCTGCTTTCTTGTTTTGCTATTCATTTTTCAAGTTGTACCGTTTGGTATCTCTCCGTAGTTTTGATTTTCGTGAGGATTTTGCGAACTCACGAGTGCTATTATAGCATTGTTGATTTGAAAAGTAAAGAAGATTTTTAAACTATCTCTACAAATTTTATACCGCCTCTGTCGGTGAGGACTCCGTCCTCAAGAGAGTGGAGGGAAAGCCCGTTCTTTTGGCAAAACTCAAGTATTTCCCGAGCGCTTTGTGAATATTCGGGGGAGCCGAAAAGGCAGATTGTATTTTCAAATGATCCGCCCGCGCCGCCGATGAATCCTTCCTTATATCCGGGGAGAGAAATGTCCTCGCCGCTGACAGGATAAACGGGCACACTGAGGCTTTCTGCCGCCTTTGTGATGGAGGGATCGGCTGTGATAATAGTGCCCCCTGCATAGAGTGCTGTGCATCCTGCATACCCTTGGGCTGTATCGGCGCTGCAAAGGCTTTTAAGGGGCTCTGCAAGGCTTTTCTTTCTTCCTATAAGCTGATGGCGGTCGGGAAGTGTGAGGGCGTTAAATCCGCAGTCAAGGGGATATTTGTCCGCTCTCTCGCAGCTCACCTCACACAGCTCAAGGCTGCATTTTTCGCAAATTTCCAAAAGCTCATTTTTGGCTACCTTTGCATATTCAGAATGAGTATAAAGCTTTCCTTCAAAGATGCATATGAGGGAGTCGGGATGGTCTGCGATAGGCGCAGCTATCTGTCGGTCCTCGGGGAGCCTTACGACCTCTGCTATCTCGGGCAGGGAAAGGAGCCTGATCTTTGCCGCCTCGGGGCAGCGGATACCAACTATGGCTAAATACATAATTTCCTCCTAAAACGTGAACCCCAAGCCGTCTTACGACGACTTGAGGACCCCCTAAAACACAAAAACTCCCACCGAAGTGGGAGTATGTGTCGCATGTTGATTACGCACGCTCTACCTTGCCGGAACGAAGGCAACGTGTGCAAACGTGAACAGTTGTGTTAGAACCGTTTACAACAGCCTTAACCTTTCTGATGTTAGGCTTCCAGGTTCTGTTTGTCTTACGGTTAGAGTGGGAAACATTGTGACCGAATGTTACGCCCTTGCCGCATACATCGCACTTAGCCATTTTTAAGCACCTCCATTTATGTTATGAAAACTTTATCAAAATCCAACATTCGGTATTATATCACGAAAGTTTTAGAAATGCAATAGTTTTTTTTATTTTTTTGAATTTTTGTTTTTTTCGAGCTTTGTCATAATTTTTTCGCTTGAAAGACCGTATTTTTCAGCAATATCCCGAGCGTAGCTCTTGCCGTCGGGAGTCTTTCTGACTACTCTGAAGCTTCTCTGTCCGTCAATAACCTCGGCAACCATATTATCGATGCGAACACCGCCGCCCTTTGTGCATTCCTCGTTGATAGATTCAACGGATGCCGCAAGATCGTGAAGGTGGGTGGAGAAGATTCCGCGGCAGCCTGCCATTGAGAAGCCGCGAAGGACTTCAGCGGCAATATATGCGCCCTCGTAGGAGCCTGTTGAGGAAAGAGATTCGTCAAGAAGAATAAGGCTCTTATCGGTAACAACGTCAAACATTGCATCGAGTCGCGCACATTCCTCGCCAAGACGGCCCTTTTCAACAGTATCCTCGCTTCCCGCAGGGAAGTGGGTGAGGATCATATCGCAGGGGGAGAGAGTACATTCGTCAGCGCAGACGGGCAGACCCATCTGAGCCATTGCAAAGGCGTGACCCGTTGCACAGGTGAGAACGCTCTTTCCACCGCGGTTAGGACCTGTGATAACGTAGATCATCGCGCTTTCATCAAAGGTGATGTCATTGGGGATAAGCTCGCCTTCCGTTTTAAGAGCGATTACGGGGTTGTAAAGATTCTTTGCGCTGAACACACGTGAATCGGTGCTGTCAACGATTATAGGGCTTGTGAGGTGAACTCCGCGCTCCTTGAGCCTTGCGATAAGCTTTGCGCCCTCGGTGAGGAATTCGATCTCGGGTGCCATCTTTAAAAGGAAGTCGGTATTGTCAAGAACGTAGTACTGAACTGACTTTTTCCATGACTTTACAGAGCTCTTGAATACGTCGCTGATGGCGTTATTCACAGCGTTTGTGAGAGCGATTTGCTGGTTTTCGGACTGATCCTTCGTATAGGGCAGAAGCTCTGCCATAAAGGTCATATCGTCCTTTTTGAAGTCAAGGCGCTTGACTCTCTCGAAAAACTCGCCGCTCTTGAATTTATCGCTGTTAACGGAAAGAACTCCGCTTGACTCGGGCATAAGGCGGCGGTCAAGGTTTACGCCGACGGTGATGCTGCGGATATCGCGGACACGGGATGCAAGAGCCGCAAGATGCTCTGTGAGATTTTTATAGTATTCGCTTTCAGTAAGAAGGCGGATGCGCTCCGCAAAGGCGCGGAATGCGCTTGACGTGAACTTATCTGCAAGAGGGAGGAGATTGTCGTGCAAAAGCTCCATAAGGGAGGTGTATATCTCGATCTCCGTAATGCTGTAAAGATAAGAATCGCCAACGCCGTCAGTTCCGCCGGATATTCTGCGAAGCTCGCGGATATCGGTAAGGAAGGGGAGCATACGGCGAAGCACGTCGCAAAGACCCTCAACGTTGCAGATATCCTCAAATGTTTCCTGGCGGTAGCGGATCACATCGGGATTTTCGGTAAAGAATGCGCCGATCTCAAGAGTATTGAGATCAAGAAGGGTATAAAGCTCAAGCTGATCTGCGTTTTCGGCAGAAAGACCTGCAGAGGAGTAAAGCCCCTCGTCGCAGCTTCCCTCGGGGAAAAGCAGACTTATATCAGTTCTGTTCAGGATTTCGTTACTCATCGTACTGAACCTTTCAATCATATTTATATTTACTATACTACCATATATTAACGAAAAAGGGAAGAGGGAAAATATTGTTCATAAAAAGTATACATTTCAAAATATTAAAATTAAATGTTTTGGTTGCAAAGTGAAGTATTCAGTGATATAATTTGAATGGTAATTTGTATGTAATCAAAATTTATAGAAAAGGAATGACTACAAATGAAGAAATTGCTGGAGAAAATCAAAGCAATGAACAAGGGACTTCTTATTGGCATCGGTATCGCAGTTGGTGTCATTATAGGTGTTCTTGTCACTGTGCTTATCGTATTGGCTATGACCAAGCCTGCAGAGCCTTCCGAAAAAGATCCTGCGGATACTACCGTAAAGATCGAAGAAACAACAGGTAAGGAAAGCTCAGGCGAAGAAGAAACAACAGAAGGTGATACAACAGCCTCTGATACAACAGCTGCTGATACAACTGTTGCAGATACAACCGTTATCACCACTCAGACACCTCCCACAACAACAGCTCCCGTTGTAACAAATCCTCCCCCTGTTACAAATAATAACGATCACGGTGGCGGCGGTCTCGGTATCGGCGGTACTCTCAACGGCGGCGGCAGCGGCAGCGGTACAACTCCTCCTCCCGCAGGCGGTACAGCATCAGGTGACGTTCCCGTTCCTCAGGCTTCTTCCACAAAGGATGCTTTCCCCACATACATCACAACAAAGTCCGGAAAGAAGCTTATTCATACATATTCCGACCGTTCCGTTGATGCAGGTGAGGATACCTCCACTAATTATAAGTACATTCCTTTCCGCAGCACAACTGTTTTCCCCGCAGCTGACGGCGAGTATAATAACGCTTCCGCAATGATCAAGGATATCAGACCCGGTCTTGTATGGAATCACGTTATGGTCGGCTACGACGGATATATGTTCTATGAGGATACCAAGGAAGACTTCCTCGGCACAAGCGTTCTTAACGGCTCCATTTATAAGAAAGCTAAGGAAATGCTTGAGTCCAGCCAGAAGTGGGCAGAGCAGCACGGTATGAAGTTCTATATCGTAATCGCTCCCAACAAGAACACAGTATATCCCGACTATATGCCCGACGGCTATACAATGGCAAGCTACCGCAGATACGATCAGTTCGTTCAGCTTATCAACGATGCGGGAATCACAGCAGTAGACCTCAGAGATGCAATGGCGCAGTCTGTAAAGGCAGCTCCCCAGAAGAATCTCTATTATAAGTACGATACTCACTGGAATAACCACGCAGGCTTCATCGCTTATCAGACAACGATGAACATGATCAAGAAGGATTTCCCCAATGCCGTTATCCATCAGAAGAGCGAGTATCAGATCAACTATGATGAAACTTATATGAAAGACCAGGCATACTACCTCGGTCAGTACTCATACTATAAGGACTACGGTCCCATCTATACTCTCAAGAGCTCCAATACTGCAAAGCTCGTTGACTATGATCCTATTCAGGGCTGGGGTCAGTTTGCATTTGCATACGAGGTAACAAGCGGTAACGACAGAGGCTTCTCCGATAAGCTCAAGTGGCTCCAGTATAAGAATGAGTACAATAAGAATGCTCCCAACGCATACATCCTCCGCGACTCCTACAGTATCGCAATGATCCCCTTCTTCAAGGATTCTTTCCATCTGAGCACATACAACTGGACATTCTCTCTCAACAGATGTCAGAGTGAGATCCTCAAGTATGATACTGACGTTATCATCGCTATCATCGCTGAAAGAAACCTTAAGAACTACGTAAACCAGAAGGAAGTTACAGACTAAAGAGGTAAATTATGAAAAAGATAAGCTTAATTCTTGCTATTCTTATGATCCTTGGCTCTATGTTCGTTTTTGTATCCTGTACAGACAAGGCTGAGGGCGGCGATAAGACAGACGACAAAACAGAGGCAAACGATGCAAAGAGCATCGATCCCGCAAAGGCAGTTCTCAAGGATATGGTAGATGCTATCCAGAAGAAGGTTGACTATACCGAGAAGGTATCCGAGATCCTTTATAAGGATGAAGATCCCGATGAAATGGTATGCTGGACATACGGCGTTATCGATATCAATGCATACGATCTTCTTTCCGATTACGTTATCACAATGCCCTCCGATTACAGCCACACACTTGCTATCCTCAAGTTTGAGGACGGTATGACAGATGCAGACTTTACAGAGGTAAAGGATGCTATCACTAAGGAGTATATCAAGTCCAGATCAAGCGCGCTTCAGATGTATATGCCCGATGAGTATGCAAACATTGAGTGGGCGCTCCAGAATCCCGATAAGATATGGCGTCAGTACGGCGACAATATGCTGGTTCTTGCAATCACAGTAAATGAAGAGCCTGCGGACGTATGGGCAGCAATCGACGATTACCTTGCAGGTAAGTAATAAAAAAAGAATCTCAGCGAAAGCTGAGATTCTTTTTTTATTGGATTTTTAAAGCTTTTTTTAAAACGGGGAGAAGCTTTGATGCCATTCTTGAAAATCCCAGGTCGTTCGGGTGGATAGTATCCACCGTACAGGCATCGGAGAACTCTCCTTCAAAAATTCTTCCGCCATCGATGAAATACACGTTTTCATCGCCCATTGCAACCGCATTGTCATAGGTCGCTTTGATAATATCTCTGCGTGTGCGGTCGTCTTCCTCCCTGGCATTATATGGAGCGGAGAGCATAATTACGGGAAGAGAAGGATTTGCATCCCTTATCCTTTTGAAAAATGGCTCGTGAGTAGATTTCAGATATTCTGCGCTGTTTGCATTATAATCATAATCGTAAACGAATGCGCACATCGGAAGAGATGCGATATAATCAGCCATCTCAGGCTCTGCAACGCAGGCTCCCGAAAAGCCGAGGTTAGTATGGTCAATATTGGTTTTGTGGGTTATAAGGGCGGGATAAGCGTTTCCCGGGCGTGATGCGCACCCTCCCTGAGTGATGGACGATCCGTAATAAACGATAGGCTTGTCAAGGAAAAAATCTGCTCCCTCGGAAACTATGGAGTCGGGGGCAAGACCTATATCTATCCTTTTGACTCTGTTGTAAAGAGGGAAGTATATGGTGTATGCGGTAAGCTCTGTTTTTTTATCCGAAAGCTTTATAATACTGTGGTACTGCCCCTGTCCGTGACAAATTCCCGTGGCGGGAATAAAGGGGCGAACAAATTCTTCTTCATTTCCGACTTGTCGGTAAAGATCAAAGCCACAGGAGCCTGTCAGCGTCATATGAGCCATATGGCAGGCATCGCCGATCTCGGCATAAACTGCAATATAGGGAGAATCTGTTGAAAAGCGGACCTTAACTCCCGCAGTATTATCTCCAAGCCAGTTTGCTCCGCCGTTAACGCCATCTATAACGGGAATTCTGCGAAAGGGAGCATCCTCGTCCTTATTGCAGATTCCGTAAATCTTAAAGGGCTCGTTTTTTACGTTGCAAAAAACAAGGTCGCATCCGTCGATGGACGCCTCTGCAAAATTGCGGTCAATATCTTCGATTCTGTATTCCATAAAGTCTTAATATTTGTAGTGCTTTCTCATTCTGAAGAACAGGTATGTAGTAAGCACAAGGGAGAGAAGCTCAGCTACAGTAACGGAGAGCCATACTCCGTTGATTCCGAGAATTATCGGGAGGGTAAGTATTGAAATAAACTGGAACAAAAATGTACGGACAAAGGAGATAAGTGCTGAAATGATTCCGTTGTTAAGGGCTGTAAAGAACGAAGAGCCAAAAATGTTGAATCCTACGAAAATGAAGGAGATGGAGTAGATCATAAAGCCGTTTCTCGTCATTTTCATAAGTGTGCGGTCGTAGCCAACGAAGATATGAGAAAGGGGAAGAGCAAGAAGCTCTGCCGCTGCAGTCATAATAATTGCAAGAATTGCAACAATGCTTATTGTTTTCTTTGCAAGGCTTTTCAGCTCATCTGAATTTTCCGCTCCGTAGTGATAGCTGATAACAGGAGCCGATCCGATTGAAAATCCTATAAATACGGAAGCGAAAATAAAGGCAACGTACATAATGACGCCAAATGCGGCAACGCCGTCCTCGCCCGCAATCTTCATAAGCTGAATGTTGTATATCATATTAACGGTGGACATGGAAAGGTTGACCATCATCTCGGATGAGCCGTTCGCGCATGTTTTGACCAGGTCCTTGCCCATAAAACGAGTCTTTCCCAGTCTGAGAACGCCCTTTTTGTTTGTGGCAAAGTAGATGAGGGGGATGATGCATCCGATAAACTGGCTTGTGGCAGTTGCAGCCGCCGCACCGACGATGCCCCACTTGAATACTACAATGAAAAGCGCATCAAGAACTATATTTGTAATGCCTGCCGCAACAGTTACGGTAAGACCGAACTGAGGCTTTTCCGCAGCTACAAGAAAGCTCTGAAACTCATTCTGCAAAATAAAGGCAACAGATGCGGGGATGAGAATTCTTCCGTAGGCAACGCAGTTGGTAACCATATCGCCCTCAGCGCCCATGGCAATAATGATGGGCTCGAGGAAGATCACTCCGATTGCAGACAGAGCAATTCCGAAAATAACGGAAAAATAGACGAGAAAGGAAAAAATCTCATTTGCTTTTTTTCGGTTTTGCTGACCGAGAGTCATTGAAACAAGGGCGCTGCCACCCGTACCGATCATGAAGCCGAGTGAGCCGCAGATCATACATACGGGAAGGATAAAATTGATTGCCGCAAACTCTGCTTTTCCAACAAAGTTTGAAACGAATATTCCGTCTACTACTCCGTAGATAGATGTGAAGATCATCATGATCACGGAGGGAATGGTAAAGCGAAGAAGCTTTTTAAAGGTAAAGTGGTCTGAAAGCTGGATAGTCATTATTTGTTTCCTAAGTTAAGCTCGTAGTCGTATTTTGCGCCGTGAGCACCGAAAATGTGCCATTTGCCGATACCGAGGCGCTGCATGATAGCCTCGCGCTCCTTTGTGCAGAGAGCCTTGTCGGTGTCAACGGATGTTGTGAGAATGGGGGCGTACTTGTTGTATTGCTTCTGCTCGGAGGTCATTCCCTTGATATTTACGTAAATATCGCCTGTAAATGCCACCTTGTGTGTATAATCGATAAGAACGATCTCTCCGGGAAGGTGACCGCCGGCACCCTCGTAAACCTCAAAATTAAGCTCGCCGAAGGGCAGGAAGCCGATCTGTCTGAGAAGCTGACCGTCCATATCTCCGCCGTCGCCGATAGCTGTCATTTTGTCGGGATCGGAGGGGACGTGCTCTGTAAGAGTTTTGCAGATACGGATATAGGGTGTGTGGAGATGGTTTTTCTCTCTCATGCCGTCAAGACCCGCAAACTCCTCGCAGAGGCTGTCGCGGCTCTTTTTACTTGCAAATACCTCGTCAAACATGGGAAGAAGACCTGTGTGGTCAACGTCGATATGAGTGAGAACGCAGGATTTTTTAATAGAATCGAACTCGGGAACGATCTCCTTGATAATGGGAAGCATCTCTTCCTTGTAGCAGGCAAATCCCGTATCAACGAAAAGATACTGACCGCAGCTCTTGATGATTGCGGTATTGCTTCCGCAGGGAGGCTCGATGGTTGTGATCTCGGTGTTTTCTGTGATCTTGTGGGTTGTGATTCGGGGGGAGAATGCCTCGCCCTTGCAGTTTGCGAGAAGGGAAGCAAACTTTGCAATGCAGTCGAAGGTGCGGTAAGGAGAGAGGCCTTTTGTTTCAAGGATCTCCATCGCAAGGTTTGTGTTTATGAGAAGAAGATCTCTCTTGTCCTCATCGGTACCTGCGGCATCCATAAGGCTCTGCACGAATGCCTTGTAGAAAAAGCTGTTGTCGTAGATCTTCTCGCTCTTGTTGTATTCAACAACTCTGAAAGCGCTTATCTCGTTAGCTTTTGCAAGGAATTCGTCAAATACCTTCTCGTCATCAACACGGATACCGATCTTCAGTGACTGATATTCGTCTGTGATCTCCTGAGAGCTGATATAAGATATGTTAAGACCGTATTCCTCTATAAGAGTAAGCACCTTTGTTGCGCTTCCTGTAACGTCTCTGAGAGTAAATTCAAGAAGAACGATTCCCACGTCGGAATCGGAATTGTTGATATATCCGATATCGGAGAGGAGGCGGTCTGCTTCAAGAAGCTTGTCCTCATCGCCCTGAACCTCAATAAACAAAGCATGAGAGTCAACAGCCTTGTTGTAGCTGACTCTTGTGATGTTGATACCAAGCTCAGTAAAACACTTGGTAGCCTGAAGAAGAGCGCCGATTTTGTTGGGAATATTTGTAATATAGGTTTTTTTCATATTTATTTCCTCTTTTAAAGAAAGTAAAAAACGGGACAATGCATATAATGCGTCAGTCCCGTTTTATTGCTTTTTATTGGATCTGATCGCAGAAATCAATCAGCACTTTCAAGGAAAGTACCGTAATAGCCGTCAAGAAGAGCAATTTTTGTGTCTATAAACGTCTTAAGCTTATCAACAGAGTCCTTATTGTAATGAAGTGTGCCCCAGGTCTTAAGGTCTCTTGCCTTAGCACCGCTTGATATAAGAACTTCTGTGTTACTGTCTATCAATGAATAGATATTTTCTGTAGTGATGGTAGTCTTTCTGAGCTCAAACCAGCGCTCTGCCAGCCTTTTGTCGATATCGGGATAGGCGCCCTTCATCACATCGTATTCTTTTCTGAAGCAAAGTCCGTTAAGCTTTGTATCGTAGTCGTATACAAACCAATCGTAATAAGCAACACCGAAGGAAAGGTCTGTATCCCAGGGGACAAATGAAAGCTTATATCCGCTGCCGTCGGGCTCCAGGAGATAGAACATATTGTTAAATCCCTTGTTGTCGTGCATTGCGCCCAGCTGGATAAGGATGCTTGCGTCAATAAAGCTGTCAAGATCGATTAAGCTTGCATCGAAATTTTCAAGAAGTGAGAAGGTCTCATCCTCGGAAAGGTTGGAATATATTATTTCATATCCCTGTCTCGGGTCATCTGCCTGCCATGTGTGGAGTCCCTTGAAAAGAACATTATCACGGTCAAGCTCAAGATATTTGTTGTCAATTCTGCGCTGAAGCATATAAAGACCGCTGTATTTACCGTTTATAACTACCTCAACGTATTTTCCCGTTGACATCTTGGTAGAGGATGAGCCGTTTTTTGAGTTCATCTCATCCCAGATGGCCATAGCAGTTCTTTCGCGCACGTCCGTATCGTCAGTGCTGAGGGGATTGAGGATCCAGTCGTCATCCGCACCCATACCGAGAAAGGCTACGTCATTATTATTGCCCTTTTTTGTTTTAAGAGAAAGCTTATAGGGCTTTTTTGCAAGGAGAGCAGAGGTTGCGCCTCTGATATTCCATTCTGTTTCCGAGCTTTTAACGGAGTAGCGACCGTAATCGGGATCATATCCTGACCAGACACAAACTCCGCCGCGGTTTACCTCTCTGTTGCTTTCGTTCATATGAGAATATTCTCCGTCAAGACGGACAACGGGGAGGGTAGTGAAGATAACGCTGTATTCGGTATATCGGTCCTCGGGGTCTACAACAATGAGCTTGAATTTTTTACCGTCGGCTACGGCTTTCTTCAGATCTTTGAATTCTTCACAGTCCTCAAAATAAAGGCTGTGGTCATTGTGAGCGATCTCAAGGTTTCCGTAAAGGTCAAAAAACTTTGTTGTCTCGTCTATATTCTGGGATATATAGAGGGTGTTTGTCTTTTTATCAATGGGTGCGGGCTCTCCGTTAAGAAGAAAACTTTCACTGTAGTCGCAGTCGATCTTTTCCTTGTAGGCGGAAAGATTGGCTTCTGATACTACCATTATGCCCATACAAGAGGATTCCTCTACCTTTATGGAAAATAAAATGACAGACAAAAGCGCAAAAAGAGTAAGTGCTAATGCTATCCATCGCCAATATCTGTTTTTCTGCATAAAGCACTTCTCCTTTCAGAGCAATTATCTGTCAACGGGGAAGTCGCCGCGAAGGGCAAGTCTTCCCAAATAGTATTTTGAAAAAGCTGTTTGTCTCAGCTTTCCGATCTCCAGCTCCTTTGCGATAAAATCGGGAAGTATCTCGTCATACTTCACCTCAAGAACGTGAAGGCGGGCAGGGAGGATCGGGATCATTACGGGAACTCTTTCTTCAAAGAAATCGTCGCAGTATCTGCTTGCCGTAATATTTCGGTCAAAGGTAACGCGAACGTTACCGCTGGGGTGAACAAAGGCGCTTCTTTCATAGGAGATAATAACCTTAGGGCGCATGAGCCTGCTTCTCATTTGAAGCTTAAGCATATTGAGAGGCGCTCTGTTATCAATTGTTGAGGGGATAGTACCGTCCATTATCTGCTGACATTCCTCGAATGTAAGTGAGCAGGACGTTTTTTTTGTATATCCGCGGTTCTTTTCCTTTATCTCAAGATGAATGACCTCGCCCTTCGTATCGTAAATACGGATACGGTATTTCTGGCGCTGGTCTACACCTGCCTCGTTTTCGCCCATACAGCTGTCATCATAGTCATCAAAATAGAGACTTCTGATTTCATAGCAGCTGTCTGTCTGATGAATATCCGGCTTCATCACGGTATTGAGCCTTGATTCCAGAATTCTGAGATCGGCATCCGTGACCAGATATTTTTTTTCAACTCTGTAATCTATGAGAAATCACTCTTTCTTTAATAAGATATCAGAAGCGGACCTCGCCGTCGTGGCGAAGAAGGTTTACGCTTGAAACGCTTTCAACCTTGGAAACGCTTTCAACAAGCTCAAGCTCTTTTCTGACTCTGAGCTCAAAGATCCATTCAACACCGCGCTTTGTGATGTTTCTTGACTGGATTCTTGCGCTTCTGGAGAAGGACTTGATGCACTTTACGAGCGCTTTTTCTGCGTCAACGTCCTCAGCGCTTACTACGAGAATGCAGGGAGCGCGGAACGTGGGAATAAGGTCGAGAAGGAAAATAAGAGCAGTAATGCAAAGGCTGAGAATAATTGCAAGCTCGAAAAGGCCTGCACCTGTAACGATACCCATGCTGATGCTCCAGAAAAGGAAGGTGAGGTCAGCCGCGTCCTTAACGGCATTTCTGAAACGAACGATAGAGAGCGCACCGAGCATACCGAGGGAGATAACAAGGTTGCTCTGCATCGCAAGCATGATACCTGCGGTGATCACGGGAAGGGTAGCAAGAGACTTATTGAAGTTTCTGTTATAGAAGCCGCTTCTTGTTGTGATCTTGTAGATGAAGTAAATAAAAAGACCGAGAAAAACTGAAATCGCAAGGGTTGTAACGATGCTTGTTGTAGAAAGATCGCCTGATGTAAAGCCCTCAAGAACAGATTTCTTGATTATGTCACTGAAGCTCATAATATATATCCTTTTTTATGTATTTTACCTGCCTGAATTCTGCAGATAAACTCATAATATTTATACCATAAACAGGGGTAAAAGTCAATACTCTACATATTTATACCTTCCTTGACAACAGGCGACCTTGCTGATAAAATATAGTAAAAACATACTAAGGAAAAAACGATGAAACATTTACCCACAGAGCTGCTTTATCTTTTGAAGGTTTATAACTATGTAAAGGACGAAATAGGCCTGGACAGAGCGAGAAGTCATGCAGACGATATACGCGCTTTTATTGCAAATGCAGACTATCTCAAAGACTATCCTACGATCCTTGAATATCTCTCCGAGGATAAAAGCATGGAGGATATTATCACCTATATAAACAGAAACGAAAGGACCTATAATCTCCTCGGAGAATGGCGCGACCGCGAGATGGAGGCGCTTTTCCGTGAGAAGGGAATATCCTCGGCTGCTATCGGCTTTATAGGCGGTATTTCCGTATATAATGAGGAGGGCAATGCATATTTTCTTTTGCCCGACAGCTTGTGCTCAAAAAACAAAATAGTTCTTCTCGGCGCAGATATTATGGAGGATATCCATACAGACAAGGTTCTTTGGCTTGAGTTTTACCGCACCCGAGAGGGAATGGCGCTTGAGGTGTTTGACGATAGCTGCAAAACCTTTAAAGTAACCTTTTCCGATTTTGAATGTAAAAAGGTGTTCTATTCCGTCGAGCCCCTTTCCGTTGGCAATAAAACAGCATATCAGTCAACATTGAAAATGTCTGCAGCACTTTGCGAAAAGGCACGCAGCAGCTTTGAGCAGCTCAATGACAAAGAAAAGAAAGTCATGTTTATAGCGCTCTTTTTCGATGCACTTCCCCGCTACGAGCTTTTCGGAAATTATCCCGAAATGTCAGCACTGCTCGGGCAAAACGGAATAGAAAAGGCAGTAAAGCTTCTTGAAAAGTTGGCTGCCGGCGACGAGAAAAAGAAAAAATCTCTTTCAAAGAAGATGGAGAGCATTCTCAAATCGAAAAAATCCCTGTCCTTCATTGAAAAAATCAACGCTGAAATTATAGCATCTCAGGAAAATATCGAGGCGATTCCTTATAATAAATAGTCCCGCTTTTGGTACGTACCAATATGTATAATTAAAAGGGAGGTGACAGTATTGATATATCTTGAAAGCTTTAAGGTTGCATCTCGTGACCGTGAGGACAGCTTTGTTTTGAGCTATCCCCATCAGCTTGAAATGGAATGCTATACACATAACGTTTATCCCTTTAAAATATTTCCCGGGAAAGGTCTTGAAAGTCTTGATTTTGAGCCTATTACCATACTTTACGGCGGCAACGGCTCCGGAAAATCAACACTTTTGAACATAATAGCACAAAAGCTTGAGCTTTCTCGCTCGGCTCCCTTCAACAATACTCCCTATTTTTCGGACTATTTGAAAAATTGTAATTTCAGTCTTCGCAGCTGCACAAAGCCCCCGAAGGGCTCAAAGCATATTGCCAGTGATGACGTTTTTGATTTTCTTCTTGACGTGCGCTCAATAAACGAGGGAATAGCTGACCGCCGTGAGAGGATCTTCGAGGAATATGCCGACAAAAGGAATAACCGATATCAGATGCGATCTCTTGATGATTACGATGAGCTGAAAAAGCATAACGAGGCAAAAAGAACAACGAAATCTCAGTATACTGCGAAAAGACTTCCCAAAGAGATAACGGTAGGCTCAAACGGAGAAAGTGCATTTGCTTATTTTGCAAATGAGATAGGAGAAAACGCACTTTATCTCCTCGATGAGCCTGAAAACAGCCTTTCCGTCAAGCTTCAGCTAAAGCTTGCGGAGCTGATACAGGATTCTGCAAGATTTTTCGGCTGTCAGTTTATAATTGCAACTCATTCTCCCGTTCTCCTTTCTTTAAAGGGGGCTAAAATCTATGATCTTGATGCAAATCCCGTGTGCGAAAAGAAGTGGACAGAGCTTGAAAACGTGAGAGAATGGTTTGAATTTTTCGAATTTCACAGAGATAAATTCATTTAAGTGCAAAATAAACAGTAATTTTTTTGAATTTTTTGTAATTTTGTAATTTTCGGTATTTACAAATAAAAAAAGCCGTTATATAATTAAGAGGTATTCAAAGTCTATTTTCCGTATAAGGATAAAGAAAGAGGCAATTATGAAAAAGCTTTACACAGGTAAAACAAAAGATGTATACGAGCTTGATAACGGCAACGTTATGCTCAAGTTCAAGGACGACTGCACAGGCAAGGACGGCGTTTTCGATCCCGGTGAAAACAGTGTAGGTCTTACAATCGATGGTATCGGTAAGGCAAACCTTATCAGCTCCGTTCGTTACTTCGAGCTCCTCAAGGAAGCAGGCATCAAGACTCACTACGTAAGCGCAAACGTTGAAGAGGCAACAATGGAAGTTCTCCCCGCAACTGTTTTCGGTCACGGTCTTGAGGTTATCTGCCGCCTTGTTGCAACAGGTAGCTTTATCCGCAGATACGGTGAGTATATTGCAGACGGCACAGTTCTTGAGGGCGGCTACGTTGAGTGCACATTCAAGAACGACGAGAAGGGCGATCCCCTTGTAACAGGTGAAGGCCTTGCAGCTCTCGGCGTAATGAGCCTTGAGATGTTCGAGTCCATGAAGGCTCAGACACTTGCAATCACAAAGATCGTTGCTGATGACCTTAAGTCCATCGGTCTCGACCTCTGGGATATCAAGTTCGAGTTCGGCTACAACAACGGCGAGGTTATCCTCATCGATGAGATCGCTTCCGGTAACATGAGAGTTTACAAGGACGGCAAGATCGTTGATCCCGTTGAGCTCACAGCTCTTATCAACAACAGATAAATAAAATTAAAGGACCGCCGAATTTCGGCGGTCTTTTTTTGTTATTTTTCAAAGGTGCAAAAAGAAAATTGCAAAAACAAGGTGAGTTACATACAAAAACAGGATATTTTTGAATAATTATAACGTAGAAATTTCAAAAAAGTGTTGTAATTTGAAGTAAAATGTGAGATAATAGGAAGGAATTTTGAAAAAGGAGTAAACCATGGAAACTAAAAGAAGTTCTTTTACAAGCAAGCTGGGCTTTGTTCTTGCGGCAGCGGGAAGCGCAGTCGGTCTTGGCAATATATGGAGATTCCCCTATCTGGCGGCAAAATACGGCGGAGGAATATTCCTTCTTGTTTATATAATTCTTGCAGTAACCTTCGGCTTTTCTCTTATGATCGCCGAAATCGCCATCGGCAGAAAAACAGGTCAGAGCCCTATCGGAGCTTTTCAGAAGCTTGATCGCCGCTTTACCTTTGTCGGTGTTCTTGCATCTGTCGTTCCCGCGATCATCCTTCCTTACTACTCCGTAATCGGCGGATGGGTAATGAAATACTTCTTCGGCTTCGTTACCGGAAAGGGAAGTGAGATGGCAGCGGTCTCCACCGAGGTGGTAGACGGTGTATCAAAGGAAATCACCTATTTCGGCTCTTATATCGAAAAGGTTGGCGAGCCTATCGTCTGGTTCTTTATTTATATTGCAATAACAGCGGTAGTCGTTCTTCTCGGTGTACAGAAGGGTATCGAGAAGGTATCTAAGGTAATGATGCCTGTCCTTGTTATTCTTATCATTTTCATTTCAGGTTATACTATCGTAACTATGGACGGAGCTATTGACGGCGTTATCTATTATATCAAGCCTGATTTCTCCAAGTTCTCCGTAATGACCGTGGTTGCCGCAATGGGACAGCTGTTCTATTCAATGTCTCTTGCGATGGGTATCATGATAACCTTCGGCTCTTATATGAAGAAGGACGTCAGCATTGAGAAGTCTGTAAGACAGATCGAGCTTTTCGATACAGGTATCGCATTCCTTGCAGGTCTTATGATCGTTCCTGCAGTATATGCATTCTCCGGCGGAGATGAAACTGCTCTCAATAAGGGTGCGGGACTTATGTTCCAGACTCTTCCCAGAGTATTTGATAAGATGCCCGGCGGATATATCATCGGTGCGGTATTCTTCATCATGGTATTCTTTGCGGCGCTCACATCCTCCATTTCACTTATGGAGACTGTAGTTTCCGTTCTTCAGGATAAGCTCAAGATGAAAAGAGTAACAGCTTGTATTGCAGTTCTTGTATTCAGCCTTGTTATGGGTACTATGTCTGCTCTCGGCTACAGCGCATGGAGTGGTGTCAGCATTCTCGGACTTTCCTTCCTTGATTTCTTTGATTTCATCAGTAACAATATCTTTATGCCCGTTGTAGCATTTGCTACCTGTATTCTTGTGGGATACGTTATCAAGACAAAGACCATCATTGAAGAGGTTGAGCTTTGCGGCAAATTCCGTGAGAAGAAGATCTTCTCCGTAATGATCCGTTATATTGCTCCCGTTTGCATCGTTCTTATTCTTGTTTCCTCTATTCTTGACGTATTCGGAATCATCAGCATCTAAAAAGAATCCCTTGAAAAAGCATTGCTTTTTCAAGGGATTTTCTTATAGGTACTGTCTTATATCAACAGCCAGTCGCTCCTCAAGGTTTATGAGGCGCTTTGCAATATCCTTGGAAACCTCGTCTGCCGCCTCGTATTCGTTAAGATAGCGGTTAAGGGTTTTAACGCCCATGTTGCAGCCGTCAGTCATAAGGTCGGCAATAGTCTCGTCCGAGTCGTCAAGACCGATCTTGAAATTGGTCTTCATTTTGGACATACCCTTTGCCATGATGCTCGGGTCCTTGCCTTCGTCCTCATACTGTTCAAGAAGAGACTCGATCTCACTGCTCAGCTTTTCGTGCTCATCCTTGCAGTCTGAAAGATATTTTCTCATCTTGTCACTGCGAACGAATTTCAGCACGTCTTCAATGGAGCTGACTCCCATTTTAACTCCTGCATCGCATTCGCGAAGCAGCTTTATGGTATCTGATTCGATCATAAGATACTTCCTTTCTGTAATTATACAGAAAGTGTACCCAGATCTCTGATTTTGATTCGCTGTCAGTCTCTTTTGATAATGTCAAGAAGACGGATAAAGAGGTTGATGATATCGAGATAAAGGTCAAGAGCAGAGTCTACTGCATTGTCAAGGGTTTTGGGATACATCTGCGCCTTGTGCCAGTCGTAACCGATATAAAGAGAGAAGATAATAACGAAGATCCAGTTGAAGGCGTTGCCCGCGTAGCCGAGAAGCATTGCTATAAGCTCGCCCACAAGAGCTACAACGAGAGCAATAAACAGGCTGACACCCATCTTTGAGAAAAGCTGGGGCTGAGTGGAAGCGAGAACTGTCATAATTCCCACAACGGCACCTGTAATGATGATCGCAAGAAGGATCTCCTTGAATGCATAGCCGGGAAGGCAAACCGAAAGAACGGCGCCGATAGGTACGACTACCAAATTGTATCCGAGGAAGCTGATAGCGGGATTGTTGGATTTTGTGGAAATCATGATGCCTGCAAAGCCGAGAACAAAGTAGCCGATAAGGAATACTATGTAGTTCATTTCCATGAACAGATCGCCGCAAAGCCATACGATGAGAGCGTTAAGAAGGAAGCCATAGAGAAGGCAACCGCCGATAACCAGGTTGTAGGTGTTTGCAGAAAGACTGTCGGGAAGGCCGCTGTTAAGTCTTTCCAATTTTCTGTCATTGGTCATGATAAATACCTCCGTAATGTTTTTTTATATTATACCATAGCTGATCAATATATGCAATAAAGCAATGCTCAAACTTTTAAATAAAAGCGCACACCTGCCAATACAGGTGTGCGTTCTGTTTTTATTAAAGAAGCTCGTCAAAGAAACGGATATTGGAGGCCTCGGGGGAGAGCTCGCCTGCTTCTATTTTTTTGATTATTCCAACGATGCGATCGTTGATGGGTGTGGGAACGTTGTACTTTCTTCCGAAGCGGCAGACAACACCGTTGATGGCATCAACCTCGCAGGGCTTTGAATTCTTCAGGTCCTGAAGCATTGAGGGCTCGATATCGCGATGCTTTTTCATTGCGATGGGAAGAAGCATAGTTGCAAATGCCTGCTTAAGGCCGTTTTTGTAATAGAAGAGCTTAACGATGTTCTTGCCCTGAACGGGTGCGAATACAGCGCCTGCGGCATGACCGACGTCGATACATTCCTTCATACAGCGGATAGCGATTTTTCTTGCATCACGGTTTTCTGAAACGTCTCCGAAAAGACCGCCGAGAACAGTGCCGAGTCCTGAGAAGGTAGCATTAATAAGAAGCTTTGACCAGCGTGCGCCGATGAGGTTCTTTTCCTCGTGAACGGGGCACATAAGCTCGAGAAGATTCTTAACCTTCTGGAACTGTGCCTCGGAGATGCCCTTCATTCTTCCCATGTGGAAGGAAAGGCTGTCGGGCTCGCTTGTAAGAGAGCAGACACCGGGAGCTGTAAGGGTAGCGCCCCATTCAACAACGCATCCCATAGTATGCTCAGGTCCTACGATCTCGGCAATGCCGGGCTCGGGAAGACGGTTCTGAAGAGTTACGATAACGCCGTCCTCTGTGAGAAAATCGGCAAGCATCGTAACAACCTCGCGGTTCTGGAGCTGCTTTGTGAGAAGGAGGATGACCTCGTATTTGCCCTCCATCTGATCGGGAGTGATAGCGCGAACGGGAACTGTCATGTCAACAGTGCCTGTAATACGTGCGCCCTTTTCGTTAAGGGCAGCAACGTGATCGCGGTTGCGGTTGATAAGGTCGATATTACCGCCGTTTTTAGTTATATAAGCGCCGAGGATCGTTCCGAGAGATCCTGCGCCGTAAATTGCATATCTTGCCATAAAATTACCATTCCTTTTTGAATTTCGTCATATGGAATATTTTATATAACGGTATTATAACACATATTTGTAAATTTGTAAAGTCGGCAAAATAGACGAAGAATTAGAGAAAACTCCTTGAAGGAAAAAAGGGAAGATGGTATAATAAGGCATATCTGGAGGTGCTTATGCCGATAATTATTGCATTTTCTGTTTTACTTACTATTGTTGCTTTAGCTTTGATAACAGCGCTTATATGCTTTTTTCGGGTATTTTATTTCAAAAATCCGGGCCCTGTAAAGGAAGGGTCTTTTGATTATCCGGTTGGCAAAATATATGAGCCCTACCGGGAAGAGATGAAGGAATGGCAGATACGACTGAGTGAGATACCCTACAGACCTTTTGAAATCAGATCCTTTGACGGTCTTAAGCTTTGTGCAAGATATTACGAATGCAAGCCCGGTGCCCCTATCGAGCTTATGTTCCACGGCTATCAGGGCAATTCCATAAGAGATCTTAGCGGCGGTGTTTTCCGTGCCTTTAAGCTTTGTCATAACGTGCTTCTCATCGACCACAGAGCCGCAGGCGCAAGTGATGGAAGTGTTATTACCTTCGGTATAAACGAGCATCGCGACTGCCTTATGTGGATCGACGTTGCAAGAAAGACCTTCGGCGAGGACGTCCGTCTTATATTGACTGGCGTTTCCATGGGAGCTGCAACAGTAATGACAGCGGCAGGCTGTGATCTTCCCGAAAACGTTCGCTATATCCTTGCAGACTGCGGCTATTCCACGGCAAAGGATATAATCAAAAAGGTTATCCGAGAGATGAAGCTTCCCGCAAATATACTTTATCCCTTCGTAAAGCTGGGAGGGCGTATATTCGGAAAATTCAACCTTGAGGAAACCTCCCCCCTTGATGCTGTAAAGAAAAGCCGAACTCCTATTCTTTTCATACACGGAGATGCAGATGATTACGTGCCCTGTGATATGAGCCGTGAGCTTTATGAGGCTTGCGTTTCGGAAAAGAAATTCGTAATAAGCCCCGGTGCGGGCCACGGACTTGCTTATTCGGAAAACAAAGAGCTCTATCTTTCAGCTCTTCGCGAGTTCGACGAAAAATATCTGTGAAATGACAAGCAAAGAACTTTAAAAAGGAAATTAATACGTAAAAAGAACTGCAAAAGCTTGGCTTTTGCAGTTCTTTCTTTTAATTTTCAGTTGTTGCTTCCTGCTTTCTTCTTCTCTGGGGACGCTTTGTGTTTTTGAGAGCGTTCTGATAAATGATCTCAGTTGCAAAGGCAAGCTTTGTAACTACGTTTTCCTTTGTGGGATAGCAGTAGAAGGAGTCATTATCTGTAGAAATATCAAAGCAGTCGAGGGGCTTTAAATAGCAGTAATCGTATTCAACGTGAAGGCTGTTATTATCCAGCGGCTTTCTCTGAATGCGATAATCCTCACCGTTATAGTGTCCTGTGAGAACGAATCCGTTTTCTGGATCGTGGGAGATTCTTGCGTTACCAAGCTTCTCAAAGCGCCAGCAGCGGGGCATAGAGTAAACGTCTACCTCATCCTCAAAGGAATATTCGCCCTTTTCGATCTGCATTGCAACCTGGCTTCTTTCCCATTCAAACCAATCGGGAACGTGGGAGAATTCTGTTTCGCCCTCGAGAGCGGAAAGGGTTCCGTCCTCGTTAAGATTCCATTTCTTGCCGCACTCTGAGCAGTAGATCTCAGTACCCTTTGATGCCATCTTGGATTCTGTCATGCAGTGAGGGCACTGATAAAGAACCTTGTGAAGTCCCTCTGCGCGGGTAGCATCCTTGATGAGAATACCGTTATCCTTCTGATACTTGTATTCGTCATACTTGAGGGCTTCCTTGATAACTGCGTTTATCTCATCTGCAGACATGGACTTTACCTGCTCGGCAGTAAGCACCTGAGTCATAGTCATATGAAGGGGGACGTTCTTTCTGGGCTTTCTGAAATTCCAGAAGGGTGTTAGAAGATGATTTCCGTGATGAACAACGCAAACAACGGGAACCTTGTTCATGCGAACGAGCATGCCGAGGGATTCGGGAATAAAGGAGTCTGTACCGCAGGGAGAATATCTTGCCTCGGGATACATGCAAAGAATATCACCGCGCTTGAGCACCTTGTTGATGGATCTGATGAGATGAAGGTCTGTTGTGAACTTACGTGTGCAGATAGCACCGATCCATTCCATAAGCCAGGGGCGGCGGTAATATCCGTCGATGCTTACAACGTTGTTTACTCGATGGGGGTAAGTACCCTGAGCGCAAAGCTCAAAATCTATGAAATACTGATGGTTTGAGAGAAGAATATAAGGCGGCTTGAGTCCTTCCATATTGATCTTCTCAACCTTATATTTTTTGCCGATAAGGAGAATTTTTGAAAGAAACCAAATGAGCCACATAAGGTAGATGGGCTGTCTTATAGGATATTTTGCTGTTTTGTAGCGCTTTTTGTTTTTATAATTAACGTCGCGATTTTCGTCCATTCTGATAACCCTGCTTTCATTCTGAATTTAGTGTAATATTTTGTCAAAATTTGCACCAACTTTTTTATTATAACCTATTTATAAAGAAAATACAATATTTTTGTTAAACAAATATGAATAAACCTTTGTTGACGAAATGGCGATTTTTTGGTATAATACTGTCGATATAGTAAATTCGGAGGTCGCAATGAAAAAGAAGATCCTTCTCATATATACAGGCGGAACGATAGGAATGGACAGATCCGAAAAGGGATATGCTCCCAAGCCCGGATTTTTTCAGGAGGTCTTAAAAAAGATCCCTGCTCTGTACGACAGCTCTATGCCCGATTGGGAGATATACGAGCTTGATCCTATTCTTGATTCCTCCAATATGACCGTTCTTGAGTGGAACCTTATAGGAAGCGTTATTAAGGAGAATTATGAGAAGTTTGACGGATTCGTTATCCTCCACGGCACGGATACAATGGCTTATACTGCATCCGCTCTTTCCTTCTCCCTTGAAAATCTCCGTAAGCCCGTTGTTCTCACAGGCTCTCAGATCCCTCTTTTTGAGGTGCGTAACGACGGCCTTGATAATCTCCTTACATCCATAATGATAGCCGCAGAAGGAAAAATATGCGAGGTTTCTCTTTGCTTCGGTAATGAGCTTTACCGTGGAAACCGTGCAACAAAGGTAAGTGCCACAGATCTTCATGCCTTCGGCTCTCCCAATTATCCCCCTCTTGCAAAGATCGGAACAACTATTGCATATAACTCAATGATCCCTCAGCGAGTTCATGAGGCGCCCTTCAGAGTGCAGCAACTTGAAAAGATACCTATCGGTATCATCAAGGTTTTTCCCGGAATCCAGTTCGAGCTTTTCGAGGAGATAATGAGCGAATCCCTCCGCGGAATCGTGCTTGAAACCTTCGGCGCGGGAAACATTCCCGGCTCTGCCGATGCAATTCTCCCCATTGTCAGAAAAGCCCATGAAAACGGAACAGTTCTTGTTATCTGCTCCCAGTGTCAGCAGGGAAGCGTTTCTCTCGGTACATATGAAACAAGCGCCGCTCTCAAGGCTGCGGGTGCAGTCTGCGCATACGATATGACAACAGAGGCGGCAGTTGCAAAGCTTTATTATCTTTTCTCCTGCGGATACGATGCAGATACCGTAAAGCAGAAGATGGAAGAGGATCTCTCCGGCGAGATAAGTAAATAAAAAACTCCCCCCTTCAGGGGGAGTTTTATGTTATATCCCATATAACGGTTTCGCATTCGAATGCTTCGGGGATCTCAAGCCTTGAGAGCATTTTTTCAATGACAGGTACGGGCACTGATTCCTTTCTCTGTGCATTTCTTTTGATCTCCTCATCGAGGTCCGTTTCAAGAAAGACTGATTTTACAGAAGCGCCGTATTGTTCAAAGAGAGATATCTGCTTTGATCTCAGGTCGTAGGTTATGCTTGTTGCATCCCATACGAACGGTTGCTTTTTGCGAAGATATTCCCGTGCTTTTTCGTGGGCAGCCGCAACAACGGGGCCCTGCTTGTCTGTGGGAGAAATGCCAAGCGTTTTTCGTATATCGTCAAGGGAAACTATAGGGAGATGCGGATAAGTCTTATTTATCCAGGTGCTTTTTCCAGTGCCGGGAAGACCTGACATCAGAATGATCTCGCCCCAGCTGCTATTATAAAGCTCCTGCTCGGGGCGGGCGCTCTGCTTTCGGAAATAAGCTCTTTTGGAATAAGCATCGGGGAAGGGATAGGGGGCATTTAAGCATCCCGTATCCTCGGAAAGAAGCTTGCAATAGGCGATCCTTTCAAGATAGTCATCCTTGTCTTTGCTGATTCTGCCGAGCACGTCTGCTTTTTCAAGAATGCAAAGCTTGTCAAGGGAAAAGCCCTTTGCCAAAAGTCCGTTTGACGAAATTTTTAACAGCTTGTAGGGAGCATTTTCGTCCTTCATTGCAAAGGGAGGATAGGAATGATATCGCACAAGAAAAGATACGGCCTCTCTGAGGTCGCGCTTTTCTTCAGTACCGCAAAGACCGAAAATGCGCCAGAGAATTTCTCTTGTCATAATCCCGCCAACAGCTGAGTGATGGGGAGAAACTATCTGTCCGTTCTCGATTCTTGTGCAACGTATCTTTCCAACGTCGTGAAAAAGGGCAGACAGAAACAATATCTCCTTGTCCCCATCAGAGGCAGCCTTGTATTCATCCATCTGAATTAGAGCATTGCACACGGCCTTTGTATGGCAAAGAACGTCACCTTCACCGTGATATTCGGGATTTTGAGGAGTAGATTCCATCTTGGAAAGATAAATTCCAAACCCCGTATCGAAAATACCGTCCCAATCGATAGCCTCATCCTTCTTTGGTACAAGCTCCAGCAATCGGGTTAAATCGTTTTTTCGGTTCATTATTCTTCTCCGTAATCCTTTGCCAGCTGATTGGGAATGATAGGTCTCTGCTGCCAATGAGATTTTGCCTCATTTACGCACTGTAAAAAGGAAGCGCGGACAAACTTTACGCGGTCGGTAACAGTTCCGTTTTCCTCGATTTTGATATAAAGACCTTCCATGGTTGTGGTAGGGTCTGTTTCTCTCAGCTGACGTTCAACGTCAAGTCCCTGTCGCTCTGCCAGCATGGCCAGCACCTCGGTATGCTTATCCGTAATATAATTTGAAGGGCCGAGAAGGGCAAGGACCTTTTCCTTTGAAGTATAAATTCCCTCGCCGAGGACGGGCACGGATGAGATTATTCCCATTTTTTCTGTGATAATCCGCCTTTGGTCAGTTGAAAGAAATACGTCGCGCTCTCTGTCGTAAATATCAAATTCCATGAAATAATCGGGGAGGGCATCGTAGAATACCGTATGCTTTGCATACATCCATTCTCCGTACATGATGTATCTTGAACCGAGGGCGCTGTATAAAATATCGGAATTGATATTTGCCCATTGCTTCAAAAGATTGTAATGACGCTCCTTATATCCGCCGTAAAGATAATGACCGCGGCTTTGAATAAGGAGTGTTTTTTTATCGTCAAAGGAGATGGCAGTATTAGCGCCGTCTATCTTTTCCTCGATGACAATATGTCTTCCGAGAATCTCGGAGAAGGGAACCTGGCTAAGGTCCTCATCACCCTCCTGAAGGCGGGAGCCCTCAAGATGGGGAGTTCTCGGGTATTTAACTATACTGAAATCCATATCAGATCCTCGCAATCATAAAGAGATGTCCCGGTACGCCGTCAAAGCTGAGCTTTGAGACGCCGCAGGCTGTAAAATATTCTGTCAGCTTTTCCTTTGTCAAAAGATGGATGTGCTCGGGATTTGAGTCCTCCTTTGAGGGAACGGTGACGATAATATAGTCCCTCGCAATGCTGACAGCTGAGCGGATTGCGGCCTCAACGTCGGGTATATGCTCAAGAACCTCAAGAAGTGTAACCACGTCAAAGGATTTTTCGGGGAAGGGGCAGCTGCATAGGTCTGCCTTTTTTACGGAAAGGTTATCCAGTCCACCGTTCTTCAAGTCGGTCAGAAGCTCAATTCTTTTATCAAGTATATCAATGGATGTTACGTTGATATACGGGAATTCCTCCATAAAGGGAAGAAGGAATACACCTCGTCCGCTGCCGACGTCAAGAAGACTTTCAAAGGAGATGCCCTTAAGAAATCCCATGACCTTATGTACTCGGGGAAGGGTCCTGTCAGAGCGCTTGAAGCGGTAAAGCTTAATATCTGTGTTTTTGCATGAGTCGAATATTTCGGCAATATCCTCTTCAGTCAGCATGTGCAGGTCCTTGTTCAGCAGCTTATCGTCAAGGAGAGATGTGAGCCCTTTCCTTTTGAGATATCCGCGTATTGCCGCTGCTGCAAAATTATTATAATATCTTTCTGTCACTATAATCACCAGCTTTATTGATAAATAAATCTTTATTTAATAGTAACATATATTTTGATTATTTGCAAGAAACACAGTTTTATATATTCATAAATTGGCCGCAGGTGTTGATTCCTCCCGAAAAAAGTTATATAATTATATGAGAATTGATATCTGAAAACGTATGTATCTGTAGCTTCCATAAACATCGGCGACATCACGTTCAAAAGAATAGTATACGGATGCTCAGGGGATCTTGCAAAAGGTTTCTGATACATATGCTTTTTTCACCCATAGATAGGAGTTCGCTTATGTCAGATTTTAAAAATAAAACGCTCCTTATTACAGGAGGAACAGGTAGCTTCGGAAAGGCTGTTCTCAACAGATTTCTCAGAACAGATATCGGTGAGATCCGTATTTTTTCCCGCGATGAGAAAAAGCAGGATGATATGCGTCATGAGTTTCAGGCAAGGATGCCTGAGGCAGCAGGAAAGATGAAGTTTTATATTGGTGACGTGCGCGATATCTCATCAGTTAACAATGCTATGCACGGCGTGGATTATATTTTTCATGCAGCAGCGCTGAAGCAGGTTTCTTCTTGTGAATTTTTTCCTGTCGAGGCTGTTAAGACTAACGTTCTCGGAACAGAAAACGTGCTCACTGCGGCGATTGAAGCAGGTGTTAAAAAGGTTATAGCTTTGTCAACGGATAAGGCGGCATATCCTGTAAATGCAATGGGAGCATCCAAGGCATTGATGGAAAAGGTCGTTGTTGCAAAATCGAGAACAGTTTCCGCGGAAAAGACAAGCATCTGCTGCACCAGATACGGAAACGTGATGTGCAGCCGCGGCTCTGTTATTCCTCTTTGGATAGAACAGATCAAGGCTGGAAATCCTATCACGATCACAGAGCCCTCGATGACAAGATTTATCATGTCTCTTGATGAGGCTGTAGACCTTGTTGTACTGGCCTTTGAAAACGGCGTTTCAGGTGATATACTGGTGCAGAAGGCCCCCGCATGTACAATTGAAACACTGGCACGGGCTGTATGTGAGCTTTTTGATCCTGAAACTGAAATCAAGGTTATCGGCATTCGCCACGGAGAAAAAAAGTACGAAACTCTGCTTACAAACGAGGAGTGCTCCCGTGCTACTGATATGGGAGATTTCTATCGTGTGCCCTGCGATAAGCGTGATCTGAATTATGACCAGCTTTTCAATAATGAGGACGTTGAAATAAATCCTCTTACCGAATTCAATTCAAACAATACAGAGCTGCTTGATGTGGAAGCGGTAAAGGAAAAGCTTCTCGCACTTCAGTATATACGTGATGAGATTGAAGCATTTCATAATGCTAAATAAGTGTATCAGTGCATATGAAGCGCCGAGGCGCTGCAAATAAAATACTTTTGGAAATACCCACCGACAGGTGGGATTTCCTTTATAAATCAGGAGATAAATTGTGTTAAACGTATTTGACGTAACTGAATTTGGCGCTGTTGGCGACGGTGTAACAGACTCAACCGAGGCATTCCAGCAGGCAATAGATAAAGCGGGTGAGGTAAAGGGCGCAGTTGTTGTGCCGCCCGGAATGTATATTTGCAATACACTTTATATGAGACCGAGTGTTTGCCTTTCAGGATATAGCGGCTGGGGATACAGAGAAACAGGTGGTTCCGTTATCAAGCTGAAGGACGGTGAGGGCCATTGCCTTATTGATATGTCCGGCGCATTCGGCGGTCGGATAAGCAATATTCAGCTCCTCGGTAATCACTGCACGGGAGAGAATGCTCACGGAATCTACGTAAGGTGGGAAAACCAGGAAAGCCGCCTCTGTGACGACCCTGTGCGAGAGGATAACTGCCTTCCCGAAAAATGCCAGATAGGCTTCAGGGAGGACAGTATTACCGTTGAAAGCTGCCACATCAAGAATTTCAGCGGAGATGCCGTTCACCTCGAGCGCATATGGGGCTTTACTGTGAAGAACTGTATGATGGTTGCAAATAAGGGAAATGCGGTCTACGTACGCGGATGGGACGGCTGGATATCCGACTGCATCATGCACACAAACCACGGAGCGGGAATCTATGCCGACGAGGTTTGCGCTGCAGTGACGATCACGGCAAACAGAATCGAATGGAACAGAAACGGCGGTATCAACCTTGTAAATTCAAGGCTTCTCAATATCACGGGCAATTATTTTGACCGCGCATACGGCCCCTCCGTCAGACTTGACGGAAAGGGAGTTGAATGTAACGATATTACAATGACAGGCAATATTTTCAACAGAAGCGGAAGAAGAGCAGTGTTCGATGAGCCCATAGGATACGAAAGCAGCCATCTGTATTTTGATAATTGCAGAAACCTTGCAATTGCGGGAAATACCTTTATAACAGGTAACGACGATTTCGGAGACGGCGGTGAAAGCCCCGATTATTGTATCGTATATAAAAAGCTTGTTTCCTGTGCGATTTCGGGTAACACCTTCAGCGGAGGCTCCTTGAAATCACCACTTCTGGATCTTGGAGAAAACGCAGAGAATAACTGCATTTGTAATAATGCGGGAATATAAAACACAGCTGTTGCAGCTAACTGCAACAGCTGTTTTTATTTTTTAGGACCTTCGATTTTTACTCCCTTGGAGCGCAGATGGTCAAGTAATACATCCTCATATTTTTCGATGCTGTCAAAGTCATAGAGATCGATCTCCGTGCCGTCCCGAAGCTCCAGAACGTAGGAGGGGTAGGGAACGTTATCTCCAAATTCATTTGTTCTTTCGCCGATATAGTAGATTCTTTTAATATCGGAATATTCGTGATATTCGCCCTTGAAATCCCAGAATTCGCTGTTATCAACGAATCCGTCTTCCTTGAAATTAAGATTCAGCTTTGGAAAAAGAATGCAGGATATAAGGCTTGCGAAAATAGTGATCCAGAGTAATACTCCCATGAATTTATCTGCGCCGCCTCCGTTTGCGATACTGTCCATTTCGCAGTAGCGTTCAAAATCCTTTTTAAAGAAAAGCTTCATAGCTTTCCTTCTCAAAAAGTAGCTTGACGTAATGGAGGTTATAAAGGCAGCCAAAAAGCAGTAGGGAAGGTTGTACACAGCTCCCATGAGATATACGGAGTCGCGCCCTTCAAGATTTACAAGAAGAAAAAACAGTCCTCCGTAGATAACTGAAATTAAGGGAGTTGTAATAAGCCATAAAAACAGCATTGCGAAAAATTCCTTGGTGCTGTTTTTTGCAACTCCGCTTTTGTTGTAAGTGTCTGCACTTTTACGAAGGGCGGGGATATTAACTGAGGAGAATGAAAAATTATTTTGCCATATGGAAAGAACTGATTCATCGTATTTTGATTTGTGCTTTAATTTTTCAAGGCTCTTTTGTGCGTTCTTTTTGTCATCTCTGAAAAAATTAACGTAATAGTCAGAGACGAAATGCATGGTTAAGAACAGGTAATCAGTCTTTCCTACGAATATATCCTCAGGTCTTTCAATATTGTAGAGGCGATAAAGCTCATCACCGAAGAAATCGGCAAGGTTTTCACTTCTGTACGTATTGAAAGAGATTTCTGCAATATCATCAAATATAAGGGCGATCGCCTTTTCAAGACAAGCGAAGGCCTCTCTCATACATTTCTTGTTGGAAATAAGGGGGATGGAAAGGGGAATGGCGGGAGTTTTCTTAAAGTATTCGCAGACAAACTGCAAAGGAATTGCAACGGCATCGTCAGTTTTATCGGTATATATCATACATTCCAGAATACTGTTTACGATTCCCATTGTACCGTGGGCAGTATATCTGAATTCAATGACCATAGAATCATAAGAAATTTGAGCGAAGCGGAAAGCAAGATTTTTCGGAATCTCCTCTCCGTTATAATCGGAAGATATCTTGCAAGACTCTCCCCTCGTTCTTTTGCAAAAGTTATTTGCGCATATATCAAATTCCGTATGTATAGTATTTAAAATATCGTTTCTGTGCATGGTTTTTCCTTTTTACAATTGAAAAAGGCGAGAAATCCCGCCTTTTATTTATCCAGCTTGCATCTGACTACGGTATAGTCAAGAGAGTAGGTGTTTCTTGCGAAAAGCACAAGGTCTGCATCCTTGGACGTGAGATTTTCTGTGGTAACGTCTTTTGTTTTTCTGATATCGGTGACGGTGTAGGTGTATCTCATACCCGAAACGTCGGTAAAGGTCACCTCGTCGTAGTTTGATATATCGTCTATAAAATCAAGCTGACCCTCGTTATCGCTGCCGCCGATGATAAGCATATCGGAATAAATGCTGCCCGTATATCTGCAAGGGTATTTTGATACCTGAGATGAATCCCATTCAGCGCAGACGGGGAGGGCAGTGCCATAGGACGATGCTTCAATGATTCCGATAAAGCTTTCATTCGAAATCTCAAGGGAAGCCATTGCTGTATTTTGTCTTTCTTCGGGGACTGAGTCCCATACCTCGGGCATTAGTGCAAAGAGCTCTTCAGTTATTTTCAAAGCGTTTTCTTTTGATTTTTTCAAGGAAAGCTGAGAAAAAACATAAAGAATAACCGAGAGGACGATTAAAATAGCACCGATCACCATCAGAACTGAGGTCAGCTTTTTGTTTGTTTTTTTAGCCATTATTTACCTTCTTCGGTTCTCTTTCTCCAGATTGCAACAGCTACAATAAGTACACCTGCAAAGCTCATAACAAGGATATAGGGCCAAAGAACAAAGGTGTCGCCTGTCTGGGGAGCAGAGGAATCAGGATCTGCGTATGTGTTTGTGATAACAATTGTCTTTAATTTGGATGTTACAGTAACTGTATATTTTTCGGGAACGTTTCTCTCAACTGCCTGCCATTCTGCGCCGTCATTTTCGCAAGTCCAGGTGTATGACCAGTTGTTTTCTGCGGTGAGCTTTTCTGTTGCAAATACCTCACCGTCGCGAAGAATATCGATCTCAACTGCAGCGGGGCGCTTATCGGTATATCCCGTATCGGCCCACTGCTTTACTATCTTATAAGTGATTTCGTCAACGGTAGGCTTGAAGGATTCGCATTTTGGATAGGCTGTAACGTCATAGTTATGCTCGCCTTCGCTGTCAGAGGAGGGAATTACTGTTATAAAATTTTCAAATTTTGTGATCTCTTCCGCAGTCTCGCATTTAACAGCGAGGGTGAGATACATTCCGGGGGTGAGATTTTCAAATTTAACTGTGCCCTCAGCATCAGTTAAGGCTTTTGCGGTAGGCTCAATCTTATCTGCTTTTGCATAGGATGCAAGAGTTGAGGTTACGATTGCCCACTCTGCCTGAGTCGTAATTCCGTGGATAGAAACGGGAAGGGAATCAAAGGGGGCGCAAAGCTCGAAGGTGCCGTCCTCAAAAGCGTCTGCAATCCTGAAGGTTTTGATCTCAAGACCCTCGAAATACTTATCATTATATTTATAAGTAAGGGTGAGAGAGGATTCCTTTTCTGTGTCTATCGGATTTGCGGCAAAGGTCGCAACGGACAAAGCAAAAATAAGGATAAAAGCGAGAAGGGCAGATATTAACTTTTTCATTCTATATCATCTCCTAAATCGTCTTTTTTAACGGGCTTGAACAGTACTATCATCATAAGTGTGAAGAGAATGGGGAGTGCAACGATGGGTGTAACGATAAGAGGCTCGATCTGATGAGCATCGGATGTTACAACAACGTTTCGCTGCTGAACTGAGTCAGTCTTTGTTCCTCTGACAAGGAGTCTGTGGGTGTTGATTCCGTAGGGGGTACAGGTGAGAAGCGTGCAGTATTCCTTGCCTTCTTCCATAACAAGCTCGGAGGTGTTTGAGGGGTCAACCGTGACTATCTTATCAACCTCGTAGGTAAAGGTTCTGTCGAGAACGGTTATCTCAAAGGTATCTCCGATTTCCATATGGTCAAGGTTTGTGAAAAGAGTTGCTGTGGGGAGACCTCGGTGTGCAGATATTACAGAGTGTGTATTTTCTCCGCCTACGGGAAGGCTTGAGCCTATAACGTGACCTGCGGCAGTTGCGAGAACGTTTTCCTCAGTGCCGTGGTAAATAGGAAGCTCAACGCCGATAACGTCGATTGAGATGTATCCCATCATACCTGTGCCGCTTATATCGAGAAGGTCAAAGTAGCCCTCGATTTCCTCGTGCTCGATCAATGGGAAGTTCAGCGAATAGAGCTTTTTGTTATATTCCGCGGCATCCTCAAAGATCTTTGTATAATCCTCTTTGGGGAGGCTTTGGAGCATTTTTTCGTAGTCTACGATAGCCTCTGACTGAGTTTTTGAATTCCAGTATGAGCTGATAGCAGGGTATAACATAACGGAGAGGCCTACGATAAAGAAAAGAAGCAATATTATTGTAGACCATTTATGTTTCTTTTTCATAAGTCTCTCCCTTACGTTATTTTTTGTATAGGGTATGGTAAAAACCATACCCTATACGAGAATAGTTATAAATTACTCAGCGATCTGAGACATTCTCTTCTTAGCGAAGAGGAGTACGCCTGCACCGAGAACAACGAATCCACCGATAACGATGAAGAGAGTTGTTCCGAGGCCACCTGTCTCGGGAAGCATGGAACCTGTCTTGTTTACTACGTGTACGCCGGAACCTGTAGAGTAGATCTCGCCGTTGAATGTAGCGTCAAGGTTTGCGTCGGAGATGATGAACTTCTGACGAGCTGTAAGCTTGTTATAACCGTCGGGAGCCTTAGTCTCTTCGAGGTAGTATGTACCGTTATCGAAGCCCTGAACTCTTACCTGACCGTCTGTAACAACGATAGTAACGCCCTGCTCATCCTCTCTTGCGCGGCGGTATGTTACGCCGTCATCCATGAGAACTACCTTAACTTCGTTGCCGCCTGTAGCTGCATCGTAGATCTTGAACTCAGCACCCTTGATAAGGTTGTTTGCAGAGTCAGTCTTAACTACGTCGAAGCCGAAGGTGTATGTCTTTGTGGAATCTGTTGTTGTGAAGTGATTTTCACCGTATTCAAGCTTAGCTGTGTTGGGGTTGCCATCATTAGCAATGATAGCGTTACGGTTAAGCATAGCTTTGTATGTAACGATGATCTTATCGTTTGTCTCAAGGTGATTGCAGAAATCATCAGAGAAACGAACCTCTACTGTGCAGTCATCGTCTGTGATATCGTCATCTGTAGTCTCTGTAATACCTACAGCTGTAAATACAGTATAATCTGTACCCTTTGTTGCAGTTTCTGATGTGCCGCCGGGGATAACGTGATCAACGCTTACGATCTCCTTGAATGTGAGACCTGCGGACATAACGTCGTGGAGAATGTAGCCCTGGGCACCTGCGTGTACGTTGATTGTAACACGGAAGATAACGTCCTGACCGATATCTGCAGTGTTAGCATCGCCATACTGGTTTGTGGAGTCCTCGAGAACCTGCTTGTCAATGGTGGGAGCGCCGTTCTTTGCATTGATGGAAGCATCGGGGTTTGTTGTTGTAAGGCCGCAGAGAGCACCTACATTGGAATCAATGAGATACCAGCCGAGCTCGAGACCTTCGAACTTACCGGATGACTTGCCGTCCTCACCTGTTGTGATTACGAACTCGCCGTCATTTGCGGAGGACTTAACGGGAGCAATGCCGTTATCCTCAGCGTAAGCAAGAGCCTCCTTAGCAAAAGCAGCCTTTGTGTCATCATCCTCAGCACCCTTCCAGGTTACGTAACCTGCTTCGTCGATGCTGACGTGACTGAGTGCAAAGTCTGTTTCAAAGAAGCCTGTCCATGCAGCGTTTACTTTATAGGAGTAAGCGCCGGAGGCTACGTTGTAGCTCTCGAGATCAAGAAGCTCGTAGATCTCGTATACAGAGCTGGAATCGGTGCTGATACCGTTGATGGTAATGCTACCGGTTGCGGTGGTGTCTGCGAATGCAGGAACTGCGAGCACTGCAATCATCAGAACAACGAGAAGGATTGAAAAAAGTTTTTTCATGGTGTTTTCCTTTCTTATAAAAAATTTTTTTAAAACATATTTATTTGGATATATACTGCCACACAGAATATGGCCGAAAAGAAGGTCACTCCCTTTCCCCCCTTTCTCTTCTGCGTCTCAGTACGTATCCTGATACAAGCGCAACTGCCATGATTGCCAGTCCGCTGAGTATCCATGGGGTGGGGCCGTAGTATCCCGTTGAGGGAAGCTCATATCCGTTGCCCCAGTTATATCTGTTGGTTACGGTTACAGAATAGGTGGGGATTGAACCGCCCGATATCTTTTTAACCTCACCATAATTGGGAGTCCAGTCAGGGTTATCCCAGCTTTCAATGACGGTATATTCAATGACGCTTCCGTCGATATCATAATAGGGGAGGCTATGGAAGATATCTTCCCAATTGTTTTTGAGGGAAAGTGTTACGGTTCTTCCCGTATCCTTTCCGTTGGCATAAAGCTTCATTGTAACTTGAGCTTTTTCATAGTCAGTACCACCGGATATTCCGACATCCCAAAGCTTATTTACCTTAACGGATGTTTCGTACTCCAAAGGAGAGTTTGTGATACGATAAGCCGTTTCAACGTCCTCTGTCACGTCGGGAGGTGTTACGGGAACGTCGGGCCCGGGATCAGGAGCATCTGCTCCAAGCTTTTTTAATGTTATCTGGAGTGCACTGCTTTTGTTGTTCGTAGAATAAAGCACGTGGTTGTATATTATGTTGCTTGGAACGTTTGAGTCGCTAACGGGGTACTGTGTATCTGACCAACTACCGTAATCGATGGTATGGGACAAGATTTTTTCTGAATAGCTGAGGTTTTTATTAGACGTAGGATTTGAGGAAGCACAGAACTTGTAGTTATCGTAATAAAGGGTTTGTCCAAGCTTATTTTTGAGAACTATCGTTCCGTTGCTGTTTACAGTTGCAACCCACATAGCCGAATCAGATGCTTGAGCTTCACTTTCTGTGAGAAGCTGCAGCTGATTGTTTTGTGCGGCAATATAGCCGTAGGTGGTTTCCAGAAGGTACGTGCCACCGTCCTCAAAGGTGTCCGCAATCTGGAAGGTTGCTTTTGCGGAGGATGAATCTGCAATTGCACTGGTATTATAAGAATTGAGGCTAACTTCAATTCTTTCAATGCTTCCCATATATCCTGCGACAATACCCTCCTCAACACCATACTGTACGGGAGTGCCGTCCTCGTAGGTCTTCGGCAGGTTTGTCCAGATATAGGACCAATCGTTTGCCTCGCTAAGTTGTATTTCGCGTATGCGACGCACAGTTCCGTCAGGATCGGTAACCGTTAGATAAACGGTTACTGAATCGTAGGTATGGTCAACTCTATCGTCCCATTTTTTCTCAACGTATACCGAGGTGGTTTCCGTAACCCATTCAGGTGCGTTTGTGGCAACGATGAAAGCCTGCTGAGTTTCATCATCAATTCGGAAGCCATGGACAGTAAAGCCCTTGGAAACTTCGATGAACTCACCGCGCTCACCTGTTTCTCCGACAATTTCTACGCTATAGGAAGCAGTGCCTCGTTTATCGAGAGAGAGACAGATGATACCGTAAGCCATACTGTATTCCTCTCTGTCGGGAGGTCTTGTTTCCTTAATGTAATAGGTGTTACCTGCGCCGAATCCCCAAAGGTTTACATATCCGTTTTCTACTTTGAAGGTATTATTTGCAGGGTCACCGTTATCATGGGATATCTTGCTTGTCCAAAGAGAGGCAGGTATGGTGCAATCCTTGTCTGTAAATACAGAGAATTCAGCTCCGTTCAAAAGGTCCTGCGTGAGAACGTCCTCTTTCCTGATATCAAGACTGAATCGGGGAGCCAGGTTGAAGTAGATCGCACAGTTGGACTGTGAGCTTCCTCGCTCTAGGTAGTGGATTGTAAGAACGTGGTCGCCGGGGGCGATATCGGTGATATAGTTTGTAACTGAGCCGTTAACGGTAACAACTCCTGTTGAGAAGTTAATATCACCGCTCTCGATTCCGTGGATACCGCCAATGTCGAGAACGAGCTCGCCGTCTACAAGCACCCATACGTCATCGTCTCCGGAGAATTTGAAGTGCATCTCCTTTCCGTAAAGGTCACGGTTTCCGTATGCACCGTTTTCGTCAACTGTGCCCGGGGAAGTGGGGAGATAGAACTTCATATCAATGCTCATACCAAACATAAAGTTTGTCTGAACGTTTGAGGTTGAGCTTCCGCTGTTATTGTACTTTGCATCGTACTGGTTGTGCTGAATTCCCGGATACTCGTTGTTATCTCCGTTGTAGGTATAATTAACTACGTTCTTGTTGTTTGTATTTGCG
>JAZUAR010000150.1:0-1736 GCA_045638055.1 Candidatus Avispirillum sp. | reverse complement strand
TTCAAGGGTATGGTTCGCGGCGACTACGGCGCATGCCCCGCTCCCGTATCAGATGAGTTCAGAAAGCTCATCATCGGCGATGAGGAGCCTATTACATGCCGTCCCGCAGATAAGCTTGCTCCCGAGCTTGATAAGCTCCGCGCTGAGTGCGCTCAGTACATGGAGCAGGAGGAGGACGTTCTCTCCTACGCTCTCTTCGAGCAGGTTGCAACAAAGTTCTTCGAGCACCGCAAGGCTAAGAAGTATCAGCTCGATACTGAAAACGGCGACAAGGAACTTGAGGTTCATCCCGTATAAGAGAACATTCTCTTTATAAAGCTTCAATATAGTTTTATCAGAGATGCAGTGCTTGGCACTGCATCTCTTTTTTGTTGTCCACATTCAAGAAAATCGTATAAATCCTTCATTTTCGCCCAAATTTCAGGAAAAAGTTGTAAAAAGATGAAAGAAATTGAAAAAACACTAAAAAAATATATTGAAATACAGATGACATGGTGATATAATATGAAAGTAATAGCACTTGTTTTGTTGCTGTTACATTAACATGATATTTTTGTGACTTGCAGTCAAAAGGAGTTGTTTTATATGAGCCGTATGATCGGCACAGTATCCCGCGGAGTTCGTGCTCCCATCATCAGAAACGGTGACGATATCGTTCAGATCGTTGTTGATTCCGTTCTCGATGCTTCCAAGGACGCAGGATTTGAATTTAATGACCGTGACATCGTTGCTATGACTGAGGCTATCGTTGCCCGTGCACAGGGTAACTACGCAACAGTTGAAGATATCGCAACTGACGTTCGCACAAAGTTCGGTGGCGAAACTGTGGGCGTTATTCTCCCCATTCTCAGCCGTAACCGCTTTGCTATCTGCCTCAGAGGTATTGCTAAGGGCGCAAAGAAGATCGTTCTTCAGCTCTCCTACCCCTCCGATGAGGTTGGTAACCACCTCGTAAGCCTTGACAAGCTTGATGAAAAGGGTGTCAACCCCTATACAGACGTTCTCTCTCTCGAGAAGTACCGCGAGCTTTTCGGCTATGAAAAGCACCGCTTCACAGGTATCGACTACGTTGAATACTATGAAGGCCTTATCAAGGACTGCGGCGCTGAGTGCGAGATCATCTTTGCTAACGACGCAAGAGCAATCCTTAACTATACAAAGAACGTTCTCTGCTGTGATATCCACTCCAGAGCTCGCTCCAAGAGACTTCTCAAGGCTGCAGGCGCTGAGATCGTTCTCGGTCTTGATGAGATCATGAACGCTCCCGTAAACGGCAGCGGCTATAATGAGAACTACGGCCTCCTCGGCTCCAATAAGGCAACTGAGGATCAGGTTAAGCTCTTCCGCCGCGATTGTCAGCCCGTTGTAGATGCTATCCAGAAGAAGCTCTACGAGGCAACAGGCAAGATGATCGAGGTTATGGTATACGGCGACGGCGCATTCAAGGATCCCGTAGGTAAGATCTGGGAGCTTGCAGACCCCGTTGTATCCCCTGCTTATACTTCCGGTCTCGAGGGTACTCCCAACGAGCTCAAGCTCAAGTACCTTGCTGATAACGAGTTTGCAGGCCTCTCCGGCGACGAGCTCAAGGCAGCTATCAAGGAAAAGATCGTTGAGAAGGACGAAAACCTTGTTGGTAACATGGCAAGCGAGGGTACTACTCCTCGTCAGCTTACAGCCCTCATCGGTTCTCTCTGCGACCTCACATCCGGCTCCGGCGATAAGGGTACACCTAT
>JAZUAR010000149.1:0-24330 GCA_045638055.1 Candidatus Avispirillum sp. | reverse complement strand
TTTTAATAAAATACCTTAACGGTTTTTATCTCAAAGGGTCGGAATTGCACCGAAAGATTGCTTTCCCATTTGGTTTCTGCAAGGGGCTCCTCAAGCATATTTGTTAAAGCATATCCGCGCACACTGTCGCAAAAGCTTATCCTGCAATTGGTGCGGGTGCCCTCCGCTTCATAAAGGCGGACGATATACGCACGGTCCTCATCCTCGCAGGGCTTGATGGATTCAACTATAATATTCGGCTTATCTGCCACGGCAAGAGCAGTTGCCTCAAAGACGCCCTCTGACACGATATGAGGAACGTTCAGCTTATAGGAGGGCTGAACTACTGACTCGGCACTGAATGTACAGCTATGGGGCAGGAATGAATAAACTGCGCGGTGAAGCCCCTTATCGCCCTTGATATCGGGATGTACGCCACCCTTATGGAGAGAAAGGCGCATCTCGGAGCCGTTTACAGATATTCCGTATTTGCAGTCATTCATAAGAGCAACGCCGTATCCCGGCTCGGAAAGATCTGTATATTTATGATTGGCAACCTCAAACTTTGCCTGCTCGATGGAGTTGTTTCTTGTTGTGGGGCGCTTGCAATAGCCGAACTGTATCTCGTGTCTTGCAAAATCCTCGCGAACGTCGGTATCGAATGCCACATTTAAGAGTCTATGGTCATCCTGCCAATCCATATAAGTATCAAAGCGCACCTCAGGCGATGCTGCAAAGAAGATCATATCCTGAGTGATTTTTGACTTTGCGCTGATTCTATATTTGCTTCGGATAACAAATGCAACGTCACCTGCGGAAACAACTTCCCTTTCAAGGAGTGCTGCGCAGGGTCTCAGCTTCATTTCAATATCGGGGTCGATATCCCAGTTATCCCAGTTTACGGGGACGTCCTCTGCCATGAGGAACGTATTAAAGGGAAGCCCGCCCACAAGCTCGCGACCTGCCACAGTATCTACAAAAGACGAAATAAAGCCGTTTTCGTCAAACTCAACCTTTGCAAAGGGAGTTGTGAGAATGTTTTCAACAATGCTGAACGGCTCTTCCTTTGAAGTCTTCCCTTCTCCGTAATTAAGTCGTACAGACGAAAAGGCGGGAATGACAACACCGCCGAGAAGGCGCTTTTCTTTTCCGCTTATATCGGTATAGGTCTGCTGAAGGACACCCTCAACTGATCTGCCTGAGTCGTTTGCAAAAATAACGTCGTCTCGCCCAAAGGAAAGAGTATTTGTTACTGAAATGCAGTTCTCATCACCTTTAGTGATGCTTTCGATCTGCTCTTTTGCACTTGCAAGGAGCGCTCTCATCTGCTCCTTACATTCCTCGTGGGCGCGGTTTATACAGGTGCCGGGAAGAATATCGTGGAACTGATTTATAAGCAGCACCTCATAGAGCTTGTTTGTTTCCTTGGTGCTTGCGGGGATGCCCTTTTTCACGCTCTCGTTTACTGTGAGGTATTCCAGATCTCTCAGGGCAAGCTCTGCTTTTCTGTTGTTATACTTGATCTCGTGCTGATTTGTGAGAGTGCCTCGGTGAAGCTCAAGATAAAGCTCGCCGCGGTATGTGTTGGGATCTGTGCAGGTAGACTCAAGATCACGCATAAATTCGCTGACAGTGGTATAATTGATTTTCGGAACCTCACAAAGATCGGTACATCTGCGGGCCATCTCAAGCATCTCAAACTGAGGGCCTCCACCGCCGTCGCCGTAGCCGTAGGTCAAAAGGCGCTTATTTGTGACTGTGGGCTGATCCTGCAGATGATCCTCGCTTATAAGGCACTGTCTAAGCTCCTTTACGTCGGGCCAGGACTGAGTGGTATTAAAGTGGGAAAACACCCGTGTTCCGTCAATTCCCTGCCAATAGAAGGTGTTATAGGGGAATGTATTGGTATCATTCCACGTAATCTTTGTAGTCAGAAAATAATCAACGCCGCATCCCTTCATGATCTGGGGAATGGATGCGGAATATCCAAAGGTATCGGGAAGCCAAAATGCATTTGATCTGTAATTGAAATACTTTTCTGTAAATCTCTGACCCCACAAAAACTGACGGATCATTGATTCACCGGAGGTGATATTACAGTCGCATTCCACCCAGACTGCGCCGTTTGGCTCATATCTGCCCTCACGGACTCTCTCCTGAATACGGGAAAACAGCTCAGGATAGTATTTTCGCATCATATCGCTGTGGCAGGATGAGCTTTGAATAAATCGGTGCTCGGGATACTGCTCCATCAGGCTCAGCTGATTGCTGAAGGTACGGGCGCATTTTTTAATAGTTTCTCCAACGTGCCAGAGCCATGCCGTATCCATATGGGAATGGCCGATGATACCCGCTACAGGCGCGCTGTCTCCGTTTTTTAAAGACAATACCTTCTTCAGATGAGGATGGGCCTCCCTGATAGCATCGAAAAACTCTTTTTCCGATACGTCCTCGGGAGAATAATAAATGATCTTATGAACCTCGGTGAGTGCATTGAATGCATTTGCCTTCATAAAGCTGCTTTCGGGCAATTCTTCCAGCAGCTGAATTACTGTTTTCAGGTCAAAATAGAAATCGCAGATCTCATCATTTTTTACACAGATATCAAGGCTATGGAATGAAAAATCGTAATTGTTTATCTGTGGCATATCCTTTGCAAAGGGATTGCAGCCATGGTAAGGGTGACCTGCATAATATTCAACGGCGATATCTATCTTTTCATTTGCCCTTGCATTTTTTCTGATAAGTCCGCAGTAATGGTTTCCGTGGGACGTATAAACGATCTTTGTGTTGAAGGTACCGAAGGGCACGCCGTCCACCCAGAGCATAGCCTCAGAGCCGCTCATTCTCGGCATAACGAAAATATCCTTGCCGCAAAGCTCCTCGGGCACGGTGTATTCTGCCTTTATCCAGCAGTATGCACCCTCGTATCCCCATTTCCAGCCGCTGTCTATCCTTTCGAAATTCTCATCAGCGGGGACAAAGTGAAGCTGCTTATCCGAAACGAAGGCAGAAACGGGAAGCGACTGTATTTTAGTAAACAAATAAGGATTCAGTAATTTTTCAAAGCGTTGAAACTTAGCCAACAGCTTTATATGGTGTTGTTTGCAAAGCATAAAACCCACCTCCATTTTTAAAATTATACCATAGCGGACTTGTTTTTTCAAGGCAGCACGTCTCTTTAGTAACTGCAAGTAAAATCAGCAAGGAATGCCTTTGACAGAAACGAAGGGCGCTATCGTTCGAAAATAAATTCATAAAAAAATTGTCTAATACCGTCAAGTGTGTTATAATGATCTTAATTAAGCTACTGCAACCCCCGGAGGAGACTGAAATGTCAGAAAAGATCTGGAATATTGAAGAGGACCATATTGCCTGGACTGTAAAGGATGGGCAAAGCCATTTTGACGATATAGAAATGAGCGGTCTTTACAGCGATTTTATCGTGAAATACGGTGTTCGTGAGGACGGAACACTTTTCCTTACCCGCCACTGCTTTTTTCCCACTCTCAGAACTATCCCCAACAACACCCATGCCACCTATGAGGTTCTTTTTGAGGAAAGCTCTCTTCCCTGTCTTTTAGCGGACGGCAAAAAGATCGTGGAAAAGCCCTGCAAATTCACCTTTGACGGAATTCTCTCCGTTGACTGCCATACCGACAGCGGCATTACAACAAAGCGCAGTCTTTTCCCTTCTGCGGACCTTATGGTGTGCCTTGAGCTCGTTACTGTTACTGCAACCGAGGATATCACACTCTCTCTTTCCAAGCCCTGCGACACAGTTTATTCCTACGGCAGAGGCACCAAGGGCGTTTACGTTGCAAAGATACACCACACTCTCGAAAAGGAAGTCACCCTCAAAAAGGGCGAAAGCGCAGATTTTTCAATCTATTATTATTGCGATATCGGCAGAAACGAGAGCGAGATTCCCGACTATAAAAAGGAGCTTGAAAAGAGAAAGGAAAGAATTTCCGCTCTTTGCGACGGCTCTCTTGTGCTGAAAAGTGATTATCCCGAGCTTGACGTTATGACAAGACTCTCAAAGCTGAGAGCGGGAGAAAGCATTTTTGAGACCTTATCGGGCAAATTCCACAGCCCCGGCGGCTACTCCTATTATGCGGCTATCTGGTGCAACGATCAGATCGAATATTCAGGCCCTCACTTTGCTATGACAGGTGACAAAACGGCAATCGAGGCCGCTCTCAACGCATACCGTGCCTACATCCCCTTTATGTCTGACAACTATTACCGTCTGCCTTCCTCTATTATTGCAGAGGGTCTTGACCTTTGGGAGGGCGCAGGTGACCGAGGAGATGCCGCTATGTACCTTTACGGCGCTTCTCTTTTCTGTCTGCTTCTCGGCAAGGAAGATGTAGCGCGAGAGCTTTATCCCGCTATAAAGTGGTGCGCTGAGTACTGCGAGAGAAAGAAGACTGAGGACGGCGTTATCTTCTCCGACAACGATGAGCTTGAAGGCCGATTCCCCACCGACAACCGTGCAAATCTTTCAACATCAAGCCTTTGCTACGGCGGTCTGCGCCTGGCTTCAAAGCTTGCACTTTCCCTTGATGACAGCGAAACTGCAAAAGTATACACTGCCCGCGCTGACGAGCTTGAAGAGGCAATTGAAAAATATTTCGGAGCAACTCTTCACGATTTTGAAACGTACCGCTACTCCAAGGGCTTTGATACCCTTCGCGCGTGGATCTGTCTGCCCCTTTGCATGGGCATCAGAAAAAGAGCTGAGGGCACCCTCAATGCAATGCTCTCCGACTATCTCTGGACTGAGGAGGGTATGCTCACCTGCGAGATCTCCGAGGAAAACGACAGCCACACCATCTGGGACCGCTCCACTCTTTACGGCATGAAATGCGCCTTTATTATGGGAAGATCGGACAAGATGAAGGAGCCTCTTCTCAGATATTGCAAAAAGCGACTTCTTTGCGACAGAGTTCCCTATGCGGTTGAGGCTTATCCCGAGGGCGGAAAGCGCCACCTTTCAGGCGAGAGCGCTCTCTTTGCGAGAATCCTTTCCGAGGGCGTTTTCGGAATCGTTCCCGAAAGCCTGACCTCCTTCTCCTTTGACCCGAACGTGGGCGGAGATTTCGGCGATATTTCCCTTTCCAAAATTCATATCTGCGGCGCTGTCTACGATATTTCCATCAAGGGCAAGACCTGGCAGGTATATAAAAACGGAGAGCTGACTGCTTCCGGCATTTCAGACGGCGGGCGCGTTACCGTCGGCTGACGTTAAATCATCAACACCTTTATTTGGCTTTCACAGGTATCTTTATGAAAGATTACGTTTACAATGGCTATAAGATCCGCAGGATACTTCCCAAGGATAATGCCGATATTGCAAAGATCATCAGGTACAATCTGAAGAGCTGCGGGCTGGATATTCCCGGCACTGCCTATTTTGATTCCTGCATTGATGACCTCTGCTCCTTCTACGAGGGCAGAGAGTCTTGCGGATACTTTGTTCTTACAGATGAAAACGACAAGGCCGTCGGCGGTATCGGATTTGAGAAAACAGATATTATTGCCGACAGCGCAGAGCTTCAGAAGATCTATCTTGATGACTCTGTCAAGGGAAAGGGGCTCAGCTACTCCCTCATCGGATTCATCGAGGACCGCATGAGAGAGGCGGGGCTGAAAAAATCTTATCTTGAAACTCACACAAACTTGAAGGTGGCAATTCACGTATACGAAAGGCTGGGGTACGTTCGCATTGAGCGCCCTGCAAACGTGGGCCACAGCACCATGGATCATTTCTACTTAAAAGAGCTTTAACGAAAAAAAGCCACCGGTTGAACCGGTGGCTTTTTTTATACAACTATCTCGGCAAAGCTGTTGCCTGCCTTATCCTTTTTAACTACGATCTGCTTATCTATCCTCTGCTTGAGCTCGCCTACGTGAGAGATGATTCCCACAAGGCGGTTTGTATCGGCAAGGGATGAAAGCGCCTTCATCGCGCAGGAAAGGGATTCATCATCAAGTGAGCCAAAGCCCTCGTCCACAAACATTGTATCAAGCTTGATTCCGCCTGCTGAGGACTGTATCTCATCTGCAAGTCCGAGAGCAAGAGCGAGAGAGGCCTTGAAGGATTCTCCGCCGGAAAGGGTCTTGACGCTGCGGTGGCTGCCGTTATAATGGTCGATAACGTCAAGGTCTAGTCCGCTCTGTCCCGCCTTTGAAAGTGCTTCCTTACGGCGGACAAGATCATACTGTCCGTCTGTCATGATCATAAGTCGGGTGTTGGCGCGGGCGATGATACGGTCAAAATAGCTCATCTGGATATAGGTTTCAAGCATTATTTTTTCCTTGCCAGAAAGCTGACCGTTTGCCGTATTGGAAAGAGCCTTTACGCGGGTATACTTCTTCTCGCTTTCTATAAGGTCTCCCGATTTCAGCCTGATATTTTCAAGGCCGGACTTGTTCTGGGTTATTCTTGCATGGACGGTCTTGCCCTTTCGGTCAAGCTCCTTAAGAGCCATTTCAAGCTCCTCCTGCTTTTTAGTCTGCTCCTCAACGTCGATGTCGCAGCCCTCGCCTATGCGCTTTTGTATCTCCTTTTCAGCGGCGGTGAGAGATGCCAGCGCTTCCTTATTTTTATTAAGGCTTTCTTGCGCGTTCTTATGATCCTCTTCCATTTTTTCAGCTTCCTTGGAAAGCGCACGGATATTTTCCTCTGCCTTTTCCTTGGTTTCAAATGGAAGGATCTCCAGAAGCTCGGCAATTCGCTTTTCAAGAGAAGCATTCTCCGCGCTCTTCAGCTTCAGGCTATCGTTGATCTCCGAAAGCTCTGATTTTGATCTTTCAAGCTTTCTTTCCTTTTCGGGAAGAAGAGATTCGATTTCTTCCTTTCGCTGTATTTTTTTCTTTATTTCGTTAATGTTATTTGAAGTTTCAATGCATCGCTTTTCAACATTCAAAAGTTTTGACCTAATTAAAGACTCCGCAAAAGCCATTTCCACTTTGCCGAGAAATTCATAGATATTTGCTTTTACGCTTTTGCTCTTTTCTTCAAGAACTCCCTTAAGACTTCCCGCATAAACCCTGGCATCATTTGCAAAAGCCACAGCATCATCTAGTAGGGTTTTATACTCTTCGAGATCTTCTTTTCGTGGAGCGTTTTCGTGCTTCATTGCAATTTTCGGATGCTCTTTTGAGCCACAAACAGGACAGGGCATACCTTCCTTTAAAGTATCTGCAAGGATACCTGCCTGAGACTCAAGATATACACGGTTCATAATTTTGAACTCATGATCAATAGCTTCAACAACTTTTCGCTTTTCCGTATATTCATTTAAGGCTGCATTATAGTCAATTTGAACTTGATTAAGAGACTCCATGTTATTTTTCAATGTAACAAGATTGTCATAATACCGCTGAAGATCCTTTTCCTCAGCCTCAAGGCTTACCTTTTCCTCCCCTGCCTTGGAAAGAGCTTTGCTCTCCTCGCCGAGGGCGGCGATCTCGTCTGTCAGCGCCTTAATATTTTCGTTTATCTTTTCTGTTTTTTCGCCGCTCTTTTCGATAAAGGACTTATTCTCATTAAAGGCCCTCTGCTTCTGGGAAAGCTCGTCATACTCGGGAATATGGGCTTTTATCTCGGCAATCTTTTCGCCAATCACCTTGATCTTCGGCTGCTTTGCCTTTTCTTCCTCATATTTTTCCAAAAGCACCTTTTGCTTTTCCAGCTCAGCCGCTGTCGCTGCCTTGTTTTTCTCAAGTTCTTTCTTTGCTGATATTATATCCTCAGCCTTTGCAATAAGGCTCTTTATCTCGTCTGCCTCGCTGCTCAGCTTTGCCTTTTTCTCGTCTGTTTGTTTTTCGCTAGCCTCGTCCTTCTCGATTATTTTCTCAAGGAGCGCAAGGGTATCCTCAATTGTAAGATCTCCATTTTTAGCCTTGCATATTTCAAGAAACTCAAAGCTTTCCTCATCGCAGGAAATTCCGTTTACGTACTGTGTGATGCTTCTTCTGATAACCTCGCACTGATCGGCAAGTGCGCCTGTTTCACGCTTTAAGCGTTCCTGCAGGGTTGAAAACAGCTCGGTTTTGAAGATATGACGGAATATTTCCATTCGCTCTTTTGTGGGAGCGAGCAAGAGCTTCAAAAAATCGCCCTGAGCGATCATTGCGATCTGGCAGAACTGATCACGGTTTATTCCGATGATCTCACGGACTGCGTTATCCACGTCCTTGATCTTTGTCACTACCCTGCCGTCGGGATATATTATCTCTGCATTTGCTGTCTGCTTTGTAGTACCGCTGCCTCTCTTTGAGGTGCGCTCATACTCAGGGTTTCTTATAACGGTATATTCCTTATCGCGATAGGAAAATACAAGCTCCACCTTGGTAGGGGTTTCCTCATCTGCATACTTTGAACGGAGCATTGAGACCTCGCGGTTTTTTCCGCTGGGCTCTCCGTAGAGAGCATAAGTTATTGCATCGAAGATAGTGGTTTTTCCGGCACCTGTATCTCCCGTAATAAGATACAGTCCGTTTTTGCCGAGCTTATCAAAATCAAACTCCGTAACGCCGGAATAAGGGCCAAAAGCAGATATTTTCAGTTTTATCGGTCTCATTTGCTTTCCTCCCAGATTTTTTCGATCAATTCCATCATAATTTCAGACTGCTCATCGCTCATGGGCTGTCCGTTCTGAAGCTCATAAAACTCTGAAAAATGCTCGTAGGGAGTTTTCATCTTCACGTTTTCAGCTCCGCTTATTTCGTTTGCAGTGCGCGTTCTCTTATTATCGTAATCAAGCTTCATGATGTTTTTATAAATAACGCGAAGCTTTGTCAGCACCTCGGGGATATCCTCCTCGTCGGTGAGGGTTATATGCATATAGTCCTCGTTATAGGTTGTGTTTTCCCAGAAGCTCTTGAGAGTCAGCTCCTCATAGGTGCCCTTTATCTCCACAAGGTCTCTTCTCGGGGTGAGGGGAATAAAGGAAAGCTCAATCTCTCCCTTTTCCTTCATATCAAGTACGGTTATTGATTTCTTATCACCTGCCTCGGAGAAGGAATACTTGAGGGGAGTGCCGCTGTAGCGGATATACTCACTTGCACACTTTTGCGCTCTGTGAATATGACCGAGGGCTACGTAATCAAAGCCCTCAAACGCAGACACGTCCACGTTATCCGTACCGCCAACAGATACCTCCTCGGATTCTGTACGCAAAGCGCCTGTTACAAACTGATGGGTTACAAGAATATTTCTCTCTGCGGTGTCTATATTCATTGCATCAACTGCCACCCTCAGAGCATCCGTATAGGATTCTATCTCGCTCTCGGGAAAAAATCTCCTGACGTGGGAGGGCTTGACGAAGGGGAGCATATAGATATTAACGCTTCCGTAATCGTCAGAAAGCTTTACAGGCTCCACGCTTCCGTCATATACGGGGGACATATAGATTCCGCTTTTATCCATAAGTTTTGCACCGAATGCAATACGCTCAGCGGAATCGTGGTTACCGCTGATAACAAATACCTTCAGGCTTCTCTTTGAAAGGCGGACAAGAAATTTATCAAAAAGCTCAACAGCCTCCGCAGAAGGGACAGACTTATCATAAACGTCTCCTGCGATGATAACGCCGTCCGGCTTTATTTCATCAATTATCTTAATGATCTCTGACAGAATATATGCCTGGTCCTCGATCATGGAAAACTCGTTGACACGCTTACCAAGATGCAGGTCCGACAAATGTATAATCTTCATTTCATACCTCGTTTAAATTAAGACGATAGTGATTTAATACGTTTATTATATCATATTCGCCATGCAAAAGCAATGAAAAACCTGCTTTACCGCCCTTCTGCTTCGTATTATAGGCAGTTGTGTAATATCGTATTTCTCCAGTATATTTTTGGCAACAGCCGAATATGCCGTATCCCCTGTTATATAAAGGAAAAAGCAGCCCCCGAAGGGGCTGCTTTTTCCTTTCACGGGGATGCAATGGCACCCCTGCTGCGGATAAGATTTTTATCAGTTTTCTTCCTTCTTCTTTTTGCCGTATGCCGCCGCTGTAAGAGCGAAGCCACCGCAGCTGATAAGAAGAAGCATTACAAGATAAAGTGTGTTTTTATCGCCTGTAACAGGGCTTGTGGGCTTTTCTGCCTCGGGCTTTGTCTCAGGCTTTCCGGGATTCTCGGAATCCTCGGGGTTCTCGGAATCCTCAGGAGTTTCAGGATCATCAGGATTCTCAGGATCAACGGGAGGCTGAGGTGTTTCAGGGATTTCAACAATTTCGTTTGCTACTGTATTTGTTGTATAAACGTTCTTGCCTTCAACAACAGTTGCTGTGTTGATTGCTGTTGCATCGCTTACGTCATCAACCTCAACAGAGAACATTACGCAAACTGTCTCTCCTGCCTCGACCTCGATAACCCATACGATCTTTCCGTCGCTGTAAACGCCGCCGTTATCGGCTGAGCCATCAACGTACTTTGTATACTGAGGAATAGTATCTGTGATCTCTACAGTTACCTTTTCCATAGAAGTGTTTGTATAAACGATTCCGTATACGAGAACGTCGCCTGCATAGATCTTTTTGCCGTCGATATTTATCTCAACGTCCTCTGCATTATATACGTTCTTTTCTACCTTATCTTCTACAGTATAGTTTGTAACCTCATTTGTTGTATAGGTGTTCTTGCCGTCGAAGATTTCCGCCTTGTTGCTGATGGTTGCGGGATCCTCTGCAGACATAACCTCTACCTTAAAGGATACTGTTACACTTGACCATGCATCGATATCTGCGATATTCCAGGTTACTGCTCCATCGCTGTAAACGCCGCCGTTGTCGGCAGAGCCTTCAACGTAGGTTGTATACTCGGGGATCATATCTGTGATGGTTACAGATACCTTATCGTGGCTTGCGTTCTTATATGTGATCGTATAGAGAAGAACGTCGCCTGCATAAACCTTTTTGGTATCGATGCTTACTGCTGCATCCTCTGCATTGAATACATCCTTCTTAGCAGGATCCTTGACAGTATGGTTTACTACCTCGTTTGTTGTGTATTCGTTGTAGCCGTCGAAAATCTTTGCCTGGTTGGGAATTACAGCATCGTCGTCATCGACTACTACGTCAAAGGAAACTGTAATGCTGCCGCCTCTTTCAACGTTAATGATCCAGTTAAGCTGTGAGCCCACGTATGTTGCGTTGTGGGAAGCAGAGCCCTCAACGTAGGTTGTATGAGCGGGGATAGAGTCTCTGATATCAACCACAACGTCCTCACCGTTGAAGTTCACATAGGTAATGTGATATGTGAGAGTTGTGCCTGCCTCGACCTTCTCACCGTCGATCATGGTTACAGTTTCGCCATCAACAAATACTTCCTTCTCGGTAGCCTCGTCCTTGGCTGCGTTTGCAAAGCTTACGTCAGCTATAACGTCTGCAAGCTGTATCCATGCCTCGTTATCTGTAAGATTTACAACTGTTGCAAGAAGCTGACCTGCGCCGTTATCCTTGACCTGAACGTGGAACTTATACTCGGTGCGGTCGTATACGATGCCCTCAGCAGGTGCGCTTACGTCCTCTGCGATAACGTAGAAGTAGTTGCCTGCCTTTGTGAATTCGAGCTTTTCAAATGCAAACTTTCCGTCTGTATTTGTTACGGATTCAACGGGAGCGCCCTCGATTGCAAAGCTATGGTCTGTGCTGTAAAGATTGAATGCAAAATCACCGTCGTTAAGAGTCGCGCCTGTGAGGGTCTTTGTTCCCTCAAGGGTTACTGTCGCTGCCTTTGCATTATACTCGTTTACAAATCTGATATCCTTGTTTTCAATATCAGCCTTAGCTGTGAGGATGCTGTTGTTGTCTGTAACGGTAACCTTTACAGTTACGGGGTTTTCTGCGCCAACGTAGGTCACGCCGGGAGCTGTGCCCTTAACCTCGCTAATAGTGTACGTATACTCGCCTGCAGTCTTATAGGTGATGGGTGCGAATGTGAATGTGCCGTCTGCCTTAACGCTTACCTCTTCGATAAGGGTCTCGCCCTCATAGAGACGGAAACTGAACTCGCCTGCAGCAATTGCACGGCCCTCAAGATGCTTTGTGCCGCTTATTGTGTAGGTTGTAGCGGTTGCGGTATAAGTATTTACGAATACGATATTACCTGTTTCATCTGCGTTATGACCGATCTTATTTACAAGGACGCTTGTCACTGCAAGAGAAGTGGGGTTATTTGCATCAACCTCAACCTTCACTGTTACGTGATAGTGAGTTGTGTCGTATGTAACACCTGCTACGCTGCCTGCCTTTTCCTTTACGGAATAGTAGTATGTGCCTACCTTATCATATGTGATCTCAGAGAAGGAGAAGGTCTTGCCAACGTTTGTAACAGTTTCCTTTGCATCTGCTGTGATAGTAAAGGAGGAATCTGTTTCATAAAGCTCAAAGCTGAACTCGCCGTCAACAGGCGCTCTGCCAATAAGCTCCTTTTCGCCGCCGATCACGTGAGCGGCAGAATCAAGCTTATACTCATTAACGAAGCCTACGTCAACAGTATCATCGCCGTTTACCTCAGCTGCACCCTCGATCTCGGCAACTGCAACGAGATTGCCCTCGTTGTTTGTTACTGTGATAACTACGGTATACTCTGTCTTATCGTAGATCATACCTGCCATGCCGCCGTCTACCTCTGAGAGCTTATATGTATATGTGCCCTCTGCAAGGTCTGCAACGCGGATGGTTGCCTTACCGGATGCATCTGTTGTTGCGTTATATACCTCAGAAGCATCGTCTACGTTTACAAGCTCAAAGTGGAAGATATCCTTAGGAATGTTAACGCCTGTGGAATTCTTGAGCTCCTTTACAACGTTAATATCTGCATGAGTACGGGAAACGTTATAGATGTTTGTGAAGTCCTTTGTTACGGTATTGCCGTTTACAGAGGTGTCTGCAAAGCCCTCTACCGCATATTCAAGAGTGCCGTCTGCATCCTTATCTGTGATAACTACTGCGAAGAGTCCTCTTGTGGAATCGTATGTCATACCTGCAGTATTGCCTGCAAGCTCTGTTACACGGTAGTAGTATGTGCCGATGCCGTGAGCCTCTGTGAGCACCTCGGAAAGGTTGAAGGAGTAGCTCTCGCCTGCCTTCGCAGTTGCTGTTGCGAGAACGCTATAGCCTTCCGCATTTGTATCGGAAACGCCTACAAACTCGCTGAGAACGAAGGTGAACTCCTCGTTCATTGTATAGGTGCTTTCATTATCAACGAGGATCTTGTTACCGGAGATAATAACCTCAGGCTTAATGGGAGTTGTCTTATATGTGTTGATGAAGTGAGCTGTGTTGTCTGTATTGGCAATGATCACACCGTCGATACGGCCTGTTGTGTTCTCGTATCCGGGAACGTCGGAGGTTTCAGTTACGGTATAGGTTGTTCCCTCGGGAATGCCCATAACAGTTACAGACTCGTTACCCTTGAGGGTGATCTCAAAGCTTGCATTCTCATCAGCGGTGATGCTTTCAGCTGTGATGAGAGAAGCATTTGCCTTATCAATAGCGAAGGTCTTGCTTGCAAGGTTATCGGGGAGCTGCACCTTGAATGTGAAGCTCTTGCTTGCCATGCTTTCGGAATCCTCGTTGTTATTATGAAGGATATCCTTGAGGATAGTGAGGTTGCCATACTTATAAGGAGCGTTTGTTACGTATGCCGTTGCAAACTGAGGAGCACCGGAGAGCACCTCGCTTACCTTGGGCACTGTTACTGTAGCTGTTGCGGACTCAACGTAGTAATCACCCTTGATAACCTCGCCGATAACACATTCTGTGCCGCCGGGGATGCCGCTTACATATACAGTCTCGCCTGCCTTAACGTTTACTGTGAGAACGTTGTTCTCATATTCTGATGCAACGGCCTTGCCGTCTGCATTTACAACAACGGGATCAGCAGTAACGCCTGCGGGTACAGTTACTGTAAGTGCATATGCATCATCTGCATTGCCTATAGCCTCTGTAACGTTCTTTGTGAGAGCGATACCTGTATCAATCTCAACAGTGAGCATACCGTTGTTGCCGAGCCATGCTACCACGCTGTTTCCATTATGTGTCTTCTGTGCTGTTTCGGATGTATATTCGGGAGCAAAGCTGTAAATCGCTGTGTCAGTTGTGTTCTCCGCCTTTTCAAACGTTGCATTATGGAGGCGGCTTGTGCGGCGGGAGCCGACACCAAGAACTGCATAAAGATCAGCAGAGGGATTATCCTCAACGTATTCACCGATCTTATCCTTGGGAACAACGTAGCCCACGTCATCGAGAGTGAACTTATCGCTCGCGCTGTCATAGTTTACGTACTTGTCAGTCTTCGCATCATAAAAGGATACGGAATCCTTGAGATATTCCCACGTTGTGTATACGAGGTATGTTACCTCCTCTGCCGCGTTAGACGCGTCAGCAGCTGATGCTGTGGGATGATAATAGGTTACGTATGTATAAACCTCATCGCTGTCGCCAGCGCCAAGATATTTCTCATAGCTCATCCATGTGAGCTCATATTTGCCATCCTGCCAGAGAACGCCATACTCAGACTTATCCCAGTTGATCTTTGAATTGTCTGTTGTCTTAACGTCTGTGAAGATGCCCTGATTTGTCTGATGATAGTAATAACGGTTTGCCTCGGAGGGCTGGAAGCCTACGTGAGCATCACCAAAGCTGACCTTGCCGTCTTTTTCGGTATTCATAACGCCGAAGCGGTTGCTGTAGAAGGAAACTGTGCCGGAAATATCATCGATATACTCATATCCCTGAATCTTAGACACGTCGATCTTGCCACCGGGGAGAAGGATATCGCTGTCGATACCTACCGTATAGTAAATACGGAGAGGATCATACTTGAATTCATCGATAGTAGAGATAGTTGAGTTGCCAACAGTTTTTGAAGCAAGCTGCTCGAGAATGATGGGGAGTATCTCCTGATTTATTCTTGCTTCAAGCTTCTGTGTTCCATCCTCATATTCAACAATGGCGATGGAAATATCCTCGGATGTGATCCAGCTTTCGTTTGTTGTGGGGTTTGTGCCGCTTCCGTAAGCTACTGTGAAGGGAGTTACGTTAACTGTCTCGCCATCCTCAGTATCTGTATAAGCTGTGCCCATCTCAACACCGAAGGAGGAGCCGAAGAGAGTTACAGCCTGGATATCCTTAACCTCCATATACTGACCGATAAAGTCAACGTAGATAAGAGGAGTATCCTTAACGCCTGTAGCGCCGTCAGTCTTCTGTGTGGATGTGATGGGGTTGAATGCTCCCAGAGAAAGCTCCTCGTAGATCTGCTTGAAGGTATCATTAAGCTTCTCGCTGGTTACGTTATAGTAATAATCAACGTAGTTGATGTTGTCAATAACGTCCTGATCGGTTACCTGAGAGTTTTTGGGGTAGTTATGGTCAAAGTTGAATCTGTAGCCGGAATGATCAATGGTAACAGTCTTGCCCTTGCTCCATTCATCCTTAAAGAGCTTATAAGCATCTCTGATGTTTTTATTATCGTTTGTGTTGCTGAAGCCGTCGGGATCGCCGGGATTGATGATAGCATCGGAGCCGTCACCGTTTTCAAGGTCAACACCGATACCGTAGATAACAGGGGCTGTGCCGTTGTAGTTATCCTCAACGCTTGCCTTCATATATGCCGCGTTGAGAAGTGTGCTGAGCGCTACGCCTACGGGAACACCGTTATCATAGAATCTCTGTCTGATAGTTCCCTTTGAAATATCGTAAAAGCTCTTGTCAACTGCTGTGTTTGCCGCGCCGTCTGTAAGAACGATAGCAACGGGAGTGCGTCCCTCAGTGTTTGTTGCGCTTTCCAGCATCTTCATAGCAAGGTCATATCCGGACTGTGTGTTTGTACCGTTGCTATAGCCGTTGTCGCTGCCGAGAAGCTTGCCTGAATCGTCAAAAGCAGAGATCTTGCCGCCTCTGTCGCTCTTGTAGTCATCTACTGAAAGAGTTACGCCGTTTGTATATCTTCCAAAAGGGAGAACAGTATCTGCATCGTAGTTATAGGATGTGATACCGATTCTGATATCGGAAGCGGAAAGAAGATCCTTAATAAGGCTGTTTGCAGATGTGATAACCTTCTCAAGTCTTGTTGTTCTGTTTGATACGTCCTGCATTGAGGTGGAGTTATCCAGAACGAGAACTACGTCCATAGGTCCGGAGGAAACTCTTGTGTCTGTTGAGGACATAGAGGAGCCGAGCGCAGAGAAGATGATCTGGAATGCCTCATCCTCATCAAGAGATACCTCAAAGGAGGAGCCATCCTTGCCGCTTGAATTGAGAACAGCAATATCGCCTTCCTTATAAACTGATTTATCTGCCCATACTCGACCTGCATATCTGTTGCCGTCTGCATCTGTGCCCATCATGGTTTCCCATGCGCTTGCAGTACCAGGGTCTGTTACTGTACCGGGAGTAACGCCCTTCACCTGTGCGCCGGATGCCATTGCAGACAGGGGGAAACTCATAAGCACAAGTGTCAAGCAAAGTATGATACTTATAAATTTCTTAGAATGTTTTTTCATTTTATAGCCCTCCTTGGCTGGTTGGTTGGCTTTCTATAATTAAAAGCTGTTGCTTATCTTTTCAATAATTCACTGAATGCTTGCTCATTTGCTTTCTTTACGTATTCCTTGAAATCCGCAAGGATACGAAGTGCGTCTGCACGGTAATCCGTTTCAAAGACTTTATTCAGCTTGATGCTTCGTACATCCTCGGGGATTCCGTAAATGCCGAGAATATTCTGCATTGCTCCGCTTATTCTTGTTTCGAGAGGTACTTTTTCTCCTGCTATCATAATCGTTGCATATTCTATGCCGGACACCAGAATTTCAGCCGCCGCAAACTGCTCATCCGTCCAGTCGGGACGATGAGCTCTGAAAATTTCTTTTGCTCGCTTGCAGTCGTTGCGTCTTATTATATCAAGACACACGGGGCTTCTGTATGCCGAAAGGAAGAAATCCTTCATGATATCATCGTCCTCGCTGGTGCTTGCCACGTACGCAAGCTCAAGGCAGACCGCCATTATCATGCTGTAGCCGTCATCAACCTCTTTTTCGATGAGATTCCACTGATGCACACACATCAATTCTACAAGCTCAGCCAGCAGGTGATCCTTTGTGGGATAATGGAATGTCAGATTTCCGGGACTCATTCCAAGCTCTTTAGCAATTGCCGAGATCGTTGTATTTGAATATCCCTTTTCAAGGAACTGCTTGCATGCTTCCTGAACGATTTCTGTTTTTGTCAGAGCGCTTTTGTTAATACGAGCCATTACTTTTTACCTCCTGTAATCCGGCAATGTGCCGCTACTACTTTTGTTCTGTGTTAATTATAGTATATATACTATAATATGTCAATATCTAAACTGGAAAAATATTCAGTTTCTTCTTATAAAGCTGTTACAATTATAGATTAACACATTCTGATCAGGATTATAGGGGATTATAACAAAAATGGGCTGTTGCAGAAACTGCAACAGCCCATTTTATTATATTTTATCAGAAAATGATAATGAGGAACTGGGATACGAGAACTACTGCGATGAGCGCAATAGGATATGTTGCTGCATATGCTGCTGCAACGTCCTCTGTTCCTGCTGTTCCGATAAGGGTTCCGAGAGCGGGTGTGGATGTCATACCGCCTGTGAGAGAACCGAGGTTATTGAGAAGGGGAAGCTTAAGAACGTACTTCGCGAAGATGAATCCGAGGATCATAGGAACGATTGTCATGATGATACCGTATACGAAGTACATACCGTTGAAGTTTGCAACGAAGTCTGCACCGCCGGGGATACCTGCGCCTACAAGGAAGAGAACGAGACCAAGCTCACGGAAGAGCTTGAGAGTGGACTCTGCAGGCATAAGGCTTACCTTACCAACTCTGCCGAAGTGACCGATGATAAGGGAAACGAGGAGGCATCCGCCTGTTGTTGTGAGAGAGAAGCAAGTGCCCTCGAGACCGTCGCCGCTCATGGGGATCTTGATCTTACCAACAACTGTACCGAGAATTGCAGCAATAGAGAATGCGCAAACGCCCATATGGTCGAGGTGGAGAAGCTTAACTACCTTCTTTACCTTGCTCTCTTCCTTTGCAGGAACGGAGATCTTTGCTCTTTCATCATCCATATTAGCCTTTGTGAGCTTAGGAATGAGCTGAACGAAGAGTACAACGCCTACAACACCGAAGATATAAGCAATACCGTGACCTACGGAAACAAGGCTCTGATACTCAGCCGCAACTGTTGCCTTAGCAGCAGAGAAAGCGGGAGTAGATGTGAGAGAGCCGGAGAGAAGACCTACGATCATAGCAACGAAGCCATCGATATCGGTAATGGTGGAAGCACCGTAGCCGAATACGTGCTCGCCGAGCATAATGCATCCGAAAGCGGAAAGGCCGCCTGCGAGGATGATGATAAGGCCGAGAAGAACGTAGCTCTTGAAGTTCTTCTTCATATTTGCAAAGAACTTAGGACCTGCAATGAAGCCTACGCTTGTTACGAAGAGGATAAGACGGAACCCCTCGATGATGGAAAGCCAGGATTCCTCAAAAACAACAGGCTCGGGCATAAGATCACTGCAGAAAAGTGCGCCAAAGAGAAGCGCGATGATAAATACGCCCGCGTCGCCGAGGGACACGCCCTTGATAGTGATTCTACCAAAGGCATAGCCTACAGCGAGGATCGCGAACACGCAGAAAAGGAAGAATGATACTCCTGTGATCGGAATAACACCGCCGAAAAGATTCATTGTTTGCGCCTCCTATTAGATGTTCTTCTGCTTTGTATAGTTAGGAAGGAGCTTGGGAGAAACTGCATCTGTCTCGATGCCTGCAGCTGCGATCTCAGCCTCGAACTTTGTTACGTGATCGAGAGAGAGTGCGCCAACTGTAGCAGTCTTTGCAGCCTTAGCTGCGTTCTGACCTGCGTTTCTACCAAATACGATAATATCGAGGAGGGAGTTACCCATAAGTCTGTTCTTACCGTGGATACCACCTACTGCCTCACCTGCAACGAAGAGGTTCTCAACGTTTGTTGTCATACCGCCAACTGTGATGTCGAGACCGCCGTTCTGGTAGTGGAGTGTGGGGTAGATAAGGATAGGCTCCTTACGGATATCGTTGCCGTACTGGCCGAACATTCTCACCATTGCGGGGATTCTTGCTTCGATTGTACCCTCGCCGCCGATAGCCTCGATCATAGGTGTATCGAGCCATACTGCAAGGCCGTTACCTGTGTCGATACCGTTTGCACGGTCGGAGCACTCACGGATGATGGAAGCTGCAGTTACGTCACGAGTCTCAAGGGGATGCATGAATACTTCACCGTTGCAGTTAACGAGCTTTGCACCGAGAGAACGAACCTTCTCAGTTACAAGAGCACCGAAGATCTGCTCGGGGAATGCTGCACCTGTGGGATGGTACTGAAGTGTTTCAGCATAGAGAAGACGCGCACCTGCTCTGTAGCCGAGAACAAGACCGTCAGCTGTTGCACCGTAGTGGTTGGATGTGGGGAAGCCCTGGTAATGCATACGGCCTGCACCGCCTGTTGCGATAACAACAGTCTTAGCCTTAGCAACGAGGAGATCCTTTGTTTCCATGTTCATAAGAACTGCACCTGCTGCCTTACCGTTCTCATCAAGGATGAGCTCGATAGCAGATGTGAAATCTACAACGTTGATACCGCGGTTGAGAACCTCATCACGGAGAGTTGTCATGATCTCAGCACCGGAATAGTCCTTAGCTGCGTGCAGTCTCTTTCTGGAAGTACCGCCACCGTGGGTTGTTACCATTGTGCCGTCCTCTTCCTTATCGAACTCAACGCCGAGATCGGAGAGCCACTTGATAGCCTCGGGAGCATCGCAAACGAGCTTAGCAAGGAGGTCGCGCTTTGCAGCGAAGTGACCGCCGCCGAATGCGTCAACGAAGTGGATTGCGGGAGAGTCGTTGGGCTTATCAGCAGCCTGGATGCCGCCCTCTGCCATCATTGTGTTAGCATCGCCCATACGAAGCTTTGTTACGATCATAACGTCAGCGCCTGCCTCGTGTGCCTCGATAGCAGCAGCAGTACCTGCGCCGCCAGCACCGATGATAAGCACGTCGCACTCGTAGTCAGGGTTTGTAAGGTCTACACTGTCAGCTGTGATTCTGGAGTGAGCCTGAAGCATCTCGCAAAGCTCGTGGGGAACCTTATCGCCCTTGTTGGGACCGATTGCGAGAGTGGAGAACTGATCCTCCTTATAGTCGGGATGGTATGTCTTGAGAAGAGTTTCCTTCTGCTCTGCAGTCATACGAGCGGGCTCCATAGCGATATTCGCTGCTCTTGCCGCTGCAACTGCAGCCAGAGACTCCTGATACTTTTCAGAATACATTTTCTCTTTCCTCCTTACTTCTCGATCTCACGTGTGTTATAAAGCTCTTTGAGCTCCTCAACGGGCTTCTGCATGAGAGCCTCGATAAGCTCATTAAATGTACCGTCCTTGATCTCCTTTACGCGATCCTCAAGGTGGCCGCAAGCGGGAGCAAGGTACTTACCGTTGATACGGCGAGCAAGCATTGCAACCTGGGGATGAGAGATGCCTGCAGGGCAACGGGAAGAGCAAACGCCGCACATTACGCAGTCGAAGGACTCCTCAGCGCAAGCCTCGAAATCGCCTCTCTGAGCGTATGCGATGTACTGCATTACGTTAAGGCCCTGTGTACAAGCCTTTGTACAAGCATTACAGCCTACGCAAGCGTAGATCTCAGGGTAGAGCTGCATCATAACAGCCTCAGTTGTTGCTACCTTTTCGATATCGTATACCTGCTTTGCAAGGGGGAAGAAGGGGAGTGTTGCGATATACATGTTATCCTCAACAGTTGTCTGACAAGCAAGGCAAGCATGAAGCTCGTTGTCACCCTTGATTCTGTAAATGGTAGCGCAAGCGCCGCAGAATCCGTTACGGCAGCCGCAGCCACGAACAAGCTGGTATCCTGCATATTCCATAGCGCTCATGATTGTGAGGTTTGCAGGAACAGAATACTTCTTGCCGTAAAGGAATATATTAACCATATTTTCCATTGTTGTTTTCTCCATTTCTTTATGTCGGATCAATATTCATCCGGAAGTTCATCAAGCTCGTCAAAACGGAATACGGGGCCGTCCTTGCAAACGTACTTATCGCCGATGTTGCAACGACCGCACTTACCTACGCCGCACTTCATTCTGAGCTCCATTGTTGTATAAACCTGAGTCTTCTCAAACCCGAGACCCATAAGCTCTGCAAGTGTGAACTTGATCATGATGGGAGGACCGCACATGAGAACGGTCTTCTTGAGATCGGGGTTGAGCTCCTTAACGAAAGCGGGAATGAAGCCAACGTGGCCGTCCCAGCCCTCCTGCTCGCGGTCGATTGTGAGGTTAACCTCGATACCGCTGTCCTGCATCCACTCATCGATGATCTCCTTGTAGTCAACGAGGTCATCCATGGAACGTGCACCGTAAATGATCTGAACGCTGCCGTAATTTGCACGGTTATCACGAACGTAGTTGATTACGGAACGAAGAGGAGCAAGACCGATACCGCCTGCGATGAAGAGGAGGTCCTTACCCTTGAGGTCTGTCTCTACGGGGAAGGGCTTGCCGTAAGGTCCGCGGATTGTGATCTGCTGTCCTACATCCATAGCGTGGAGCCACTCTGTGAGGCATCCGCACTTCTTGATGGAGAACTCCATATAATCCTTATTTGTGGGAGAGGATGTGATAGAGAACATAGCCTCGCCTACGCCGGGAATGGAGAGCATTGCGCACTGACCGGGCATATGCTCGAAGGGCTTTACGCCGTCAGGTGTCAGTACTCGGAAGGTCTTGACATCGGGAGTATCGATACGGATATCGGTAACCTCTCCGAGATAGGGGATAAGAGTTTCGTTAGTCATTGTCAGCCTCCGTTGCAAATTTCTTCATTACTTTAACGATGTTCATATTGATGGGGCAGGATGCAACACATCTGCCGCAGCCTACACAGCCGTACTCGCCGTCATTGTTGGAGGGGAAATAAACCAGCTTATGCATAAATCTCTGGCGGAATCTCTCCTTCTGGGAAAGACGGGGGTTGCCGTGAGCCATTTTTGTAAAGTCGGAATACATACAGGAGTCCCAGCAGCGGTAACGCTGAACGCCGTGACCTGTATCGTAGTCGCGGATATCGTAGCACTGGCAGGTGGGGCAAACGAATGTGCATGTGCCGCAGCCGAGACAAGCCTCGGAGAGCTCTGCCCATCTTGCATCACCAAACATTTCTTCAAGCTTGTCTGCGCCAAAGCCCTCAGTTGTGAGATTTGCGAGAGGAAGCTTCTTCATGATTTCGCGAGTCTTAGCCTTAGCGTCCTCAGCCTTAGCCTCATCGCCCTCTTCAAAGATATCACCGAGGGATGCGATGAACGCGCTTCCCTTCTCTGTGTTTGCCTTGAAGAAGTAACCGCCCTCAGCCTCAGTAAGGTCAACATCAGCCATGGGAGTAGCAGCATCGATACCGAATGTGGTACAGAAGCATGTCTCGGAGGGGCGGGAGCAGGAAAGACCGATGATAACACCGTGGTCTCTTCTGTTCTTGTAGTAGCTGTCTACAGGCTCAGAGAGGAATACCTTATCAAGGATGCCAAAGCTTCTAACGTCGCAAGCGCGAACGCCGAACACTGCGTAATCCTCAGTTTCGCGGCGGGGATCGATGATCTCGATCTTCTTGCCGTCTACCTTAAATTCAACAAGGTTTTCTGTCTGGGGGAAGAAGAAATCCTTTGCGCTTCTTACTGTATGGAGAGCCTTGGAAACCACAGTTCCCTTCTCCCACTTCTTATAGGAAGCGCCCTTGCCTGTATCTACAGGCACGTATACGTTAAGCTTTTCAGATGCCTTTTCAAAGAAAAGGTCAAGCTTATCATAGGAAAGATAAAGCATTATTCGTTACCCCTTTCATGAACAACAGAGGGCTCGCAGTCATCAAAGGTATAGGAAGTAAGGGGAGTCTTGGACTCTGCATCCTCGCCTGCCTGATAATCGCCGTAAAGCTCGTTGATGTCCTTGATGAACTTTCTGTTGAGGAGGTGGAGGGGAATATGCTCGGGACATACTCTGGAGCACTCGCCGCAGTCTGTGCATCTTGCCGCTACGTGGAATGCGCGGATTACGTGGAACATATTTTCCTCGAATGTATCAGCCGCTGCCTTCTGGGAAATGCCGGAAGCAGGGTTATCAAAGATACAGGTTTCGCAAGTACAAGCGGGGCAAACGTTGCGGCATGCGTTACAACGGATACATCTGGAAAGCTCGCCTCTCCAGAACTCGTAACGCTCCTCAGCTGTCATATTCTCGAGCTTCTCAACGTCTGCAAAGCGCTCGCAGTCAGCAGCCACATCGCCGTCCTCACCGATGATCTCATCAGCGATAACGAGCTTCTTGGACTTGCAGTTGATGCAGCGCTCAGCAAGGGCATCAGCCTTTGCAACAGTCTCTGCACCGTATACAGTTTCTACATTATAATTATCTCCGTCCTCAGAGATACCGATAATACCGTCGATACCCTTAGCCTTGATCTTCTCAACGTCAGCCATGCCGTTGCAGCCAACGCCGATGATGTACACCTTATCGCGGTCGATACGGTGCTCTGCAACAAGGCGGTTAAAGGAATATGTATCGCAGGGCTTGAGGAATACGAGGATCTTTGCCTCTGCGTCCTTCTTTTGCTCCTTCATTGCAAACTTTGTAACGTTTGCGCCGCAGAAGCCGTTATATACAAAGTTCTTTTCGATCTCCTCTGCTGTTGTGAAAACTGCGGGAGTCATATCATAGGAAAATTCGCCGGGGAGCCAGCCGATAACCTTAGATACTGTATTATCTGAAAGCAGCTCAAGGGCTCTCTTCTTCATTACTTCCTGCATCTCAGATCCTCCAATCTACGATTAGGTCCCAGCTTGATAATGTGCTGAGTGAACTCGTTCATAGTTGCAGCAAACTTTGCGCCCTCTGCCGCAGATACCCATTCAACGCGGGTTCTGTCTCTCTCGATGCCGAGGTAATCGAGCATGGAGAAGAGGAGAGTCATACGGCGGCGAGCAAAGTAGTTACCGCTTGTGTAGTGGCAGTCGCCGGGGTGGCAACCGCAAAGGATAACTCCGTCAGCTCCGCGCTGGAAAGCACGAAGGATGAACATGGGGTTAACACGGCAGGAGCAAGGAACGCGGATGATCTTAACGTCTGCAGGGTACTGGAGACGGTTAGTACCGGAGAGGTCTGCTCCCGCATATGAGCACCAGTTGCAGCAGAACGCTACAATGGTGGGCTTGAAATTTTCGTTTACTTGCA
>JAZUAR010000148.1:0-7889 GCA_045638055.1 Candidatus Avispirillum sp. | reverse complement strand
GACAGTAGCCGTTGGAAAAAACCTTTGCGAAAAGGAGCTTTATTTCTACGAGCATTTAAGAGTTTCCTTTGAGGGCATCACCCTTGACGAGGGAAGCGAGCTTTATCTCTTCCTTTGCGACGATGAGAGTGAGTATCCCGCAAAGCACACAAAGGGTATAATCCTTCATCACCCCTCATTTGAATTCAAGGGCGTATCTCTTTCAAAAGAGATCAAAAAAGCACTTACAGATAAGGATAATTAAACCATTCTATATATAAGGGTAAAGAATTATGACAAACATTCCCGAAATATTCGGCAGTCTCGTTTTTAATGAGACAGTTATGAAGGAGCGTCTCCCTGCAGACGTATTTGAGATAGTCAATAAGACTCTCACTGTAGGTAAGAGAATGACTCTTGAAATTGCAAACGTAGTAGCTGATGCTATGAAGGACTGGGCAGTTGAAAACGGTGCAACTCACTACACCCACTGGTTCCAGCCCATGACAGGCATCACCGCGGAAAAGCACGACAGCTTTATTTCTCCCGCCCCCGACGGAAAGGTCATTATGGAGTTTTCCGGTAAGGCGCTCGTTCGCGGTGAGTCCGATGCATCCTCCTTCCCCTCCGGCGGTATCCGCTCCACATTCGAGGCAAGAGGATATACTGCGTGGGACCCTACCTCTTATGCATTCATCAAGGACGGTACTCTCTGTATCCCCACAGCATTCTGCTCTTACGGCGGTGAGGCTCTGGACCAGAAGACTCCCCTCCTTCGCTCCCTTGAAGCGCTCTCAAAGCAGACAGTTCGCCTTCTCAAGCTCTTCGGCCACGATGACGTGACCAACGTTAAGGCATCCGTAGGCGCTGAGCAGGAGTATTTCCTTATTTCCAAGGAGGTATTCGAGCAGAGAAAGGACCTTATATATACAGGCAGAACCCTTTTCGGACAGAAGCCCCCCAAGGGTCAGGAGCTTGACGACCATTACTCAGGAAGCCTTAAGTCTCCCGTTGCCGCTTACATGAAGGATCTTGACGAAACTCTCTGGAAGATGGGAGTTCTCTCAAAGACAAAGCACAACGAGGCAGCTCCCGCACAGCACGAGCTTGCTCCTATCTATTCCTCTGCAAACGTTGCCGTTGACCAGAACCAGATCACAATGGAAATGATGAAGAAGGTTGCAGACCGCCACGGTATGGTATGCCTTCTCCACGAAAAGCCCTTTGCAGGCGTCAGCGGAAGCGGTAAGCACAACAACTGGTCTCTCACAACAAACACAGGCATGAACCTTCTCGAGCCCGGTGATACACCTCACGATAACGCTCAGTTCCTTCTTATGCTCGTTGCAGTTATCAAGGCTGTTGACGATTATCAGGAAATGATGAGAATCTCCATTGCCGATGCAGGCAACGACCTTCGTCTCGGCGCGGCAGAGGCTCCTCCCGCAGTTATGTCCATCTTCCTCGGCGACGAACTGACAGAGATCCTCGAGGCTATCGAGGAGGGTCGCGGATACGATGCTAAGGACACAGTTCAGATGAAGATCGGCGTTCACGCCCTTCCTAAGTTCCCGAAAGACAATACTGACCGTAACCGTACAAGCCCCTTTGCCTTTACAGGTAATAAGTTCGAGTTCCGTATGGCAGGCTCCTCTCAGTCCCTCGCTACTGCAAACGCAGTTCTCAATACAGCATTTGCTGAGGTGCTCCGTCAGTTCTCCGATATCCTTGAGGGCTGCGAAAACTTCAACGATACTCTCCATAACCTTATCAGAAATACTATCAAGAACCACAAGAGAATCATCTTCAACGGCAACGGCTATGAGGATAAATGGGTAGAGGAGGCAGAGCGCCGCGGTCTTGCAAATCTCCGCACCACTCCCGATGCCCTCTCCCGTATGCTTGACGAAAAGAATATCGAGCTCTTCTCCCGCCACGGCGTTTTCTCCGAAAACGAGATGCGCGCCCGTCTTGAGATCCAGCTTGAGAACTATACAAAGATCATCCATATCGAGGCGCTTACCATGCTTGATATGGCCCGCCACGATATTCTTCCCGCTGTCAGCGACTATACAGCACGTATTGCCGCAAATGCAGAGCTTAAATCAAAGTACGGCTCCTGCACAGCAGAAAAGAAGCTTCTCGAAAAGCTTTGCACACTGACCGATTCCTTCTATTCCAATATCGAAAGACTTGAAGCGGCAGTTAAGGCAGGCGAGAAAAACATCGGCAAGGCAGATAACGCAATGTTCTATAAGAACGAGGTTATCGGCGCAATGAACGCCCTCCGCGCCGACGGAGACGCCCTTGAGGAGATCTGCGACTCAGCAGTATGGCCCTACCCCTCCTACGGCGAAATGCTGTTCTCAATTAAGTAAATCAAAAATCCGCCGGGTAGCACACTTCGTAAAGAAGTGTGCTACAGTTATATTCGCCTGACGGCGAGTTATATTGCTGCGCAGTTATATTTGGCTCGCGCCAAGTTATATTGGGCATCGCCCAGTTATAAAGGCGAATATAATATAACGAAAGCCGTAAGGCTTTCATATAACTTGACCCCAGGTCAAATATAACTGCAAACTTCAGTTTGCAATATAACTTAAACAAGTTCAATCCCAAATGACACTTTCAACTCAGGAAAGTGTCATTTTTTATGGCAGCACTGTTTATGACCCTCCCTGCCAATCTTCCGTTGACAAGAATAAGCTTTTGTGATATCCTAAAATCAGAGAAAGCGATAAACGGAGGTCAGGCGGATATGAAAAACGATACCATTGTATATCGCCCCTATCGTGACAGTTTATTTATTCTACCCATAATGATTTGCTGTGAAATTTACGGATTTATTTTAACAGGAATGCTTTTGCCAAGCAATTTCAAGAACGCAATATTTATTTTCGTTGTGACGATTATTATGGTGTTGTTTCAAATATACATCCATATCATTTCAAAAACAATTATTTGCTTGGATAACGACTGTATCCGTGTTTACGGCGAGCTTTGGGAAAAAGACCGTTGCTTTTCCTGGGAAGATTTTTCCATTGTATATTACGATAATAATTTTAAGGGCAATCATTATTTGATCTTTTCTCCCATGGAGCTTGATAAGGATGAACGAGGAAAGATACTTTGGTTATACGAATGGTCTTCTAAATATAATGATATATTAGTATTTCCCGTATCCTCAAATAAGCACATCGCTCCCCTCCGAGAGCTGATATATAAAAAAGAAGAAAACAAAGAAATCGTTCTTCATAAAACCTCTCGAAACAATGTTAAGTTTTAAAAAACGTTTTTTCGCACTCATCCCCCCCTTGGGATTGTACTTTAAAACAAAAAACAACGAGGCATCGAAAAAATACTATTTGATTGAAAGGGTTTGTAATGGAAATAAAACGGCATGTTACCGGTCGTCATGATGATGATTTTGAATTGTTGAAATTCGTAAAAGAAAATGGTATTCCTTATAAAGATAGCGGTATTATATTTTCTTTTGATATTTATGAGAGTAGTACGTATTGGTCATTTATAAGCGAGTATCTTATAAAAAATGATAGTAGAGCGATATGCGAAACTGAATTTTCTACTGAAGAACTAAAAAATGCGGAATGGTTGAAAATTAGAAGTCAGTGGAGAAACGGTTATCCTCAACCCGAAAGCGGATTTAAATATGAAACTATCACCTATACAAGAGATAATTATTGCATGGAATGTGGAAGTGGTTTAAAACAGATTGACTCATTTAGAATAAAAAAAGAGCCCAACTGGGGAAAGCGATGTTTTATGATGCTCAATTGGGTTCCGGATGAGCTTTTCGTAAATGAATCAACAAAAAAACTTCTTGAAAACGAAGTTGATGGTATTAGCTTTTGTGAAGTTAAAGACAAAAAAGGAATAGAAACTATTTCCGACATATATCAAATTGTAATTCCTGTTTTATCGCACGAAGGTCTTATTGAAGATCCCGATACTTTACATGATGCATTAGTTTGTCCTTGTTGTGGTATTAAGAGATTTCACACAAACGGTAGAGGTATGCTGACGTTTAAAAAGGGAACCTTTGACAATGCTCCCGCTATGGTAAAAACAGCAGAAATATTTGGATGGGGTAAATCCTCTTCCCACAATATTATTATTAATCACAAGGTTTATAAACTCATTAAAGATAATAAGCTTGACCGAGGATTGGTTTTTGAGCCAATCTGTCTTGTTTGAAATAGTAAAAAGCGGATACTCGCAGATAAAAAATGGCAGAACACCTTGACTTCAAGGAGTTTCTGCCGTTTTTCTTCAAAAATCCGTTCACCACGATTCGTTGATAGAGATGGAAGAAAACTTTTCATATACATTATTTGACAATCTGTATTATTTGTTATATAATGATTATGAATAATCAAAAAAGGAGGCCCAATATGACTGAAATTTCATGCGGAACTATTCCATTTAAAATAAATGATGGTATAATATATTATCTGCTTATCGAAGGGCGCCCCACAGGATACGTGGGCTTTCCGAAGGGTCATATGGAAGCCGGCGAAACTCAGAAGGTCACCGCACGTCGCGAGACCTTTGAGGAAACAAGCATATGCGCAAATATTATTCCCGGATTCCGCAAGGAAACGCACTACCGTCTCAGCAACGGAAACGATAAGACCGTTGTATATTTCCTTTGCGATTTCACAGGTCAGGAGCCTCACCACTGCGAAAGCTTTGAAACATTTGACTACCATATCCTCCCCTTTGAAAAGGCTTATGAAATGCTGAAGTTCAGATCGGACAAGAGCATTCTCGCCGCTGCAGATAAGTATATTAAAGAAAACATCCTATCTGAATAGGGAAAGGTTTGGTTTAACGACTATGAAAAAACTCGGATTCGGACTTATGCGCCTCCCCCAGAGTGATCCTGCAGACAACAAGGCTATCGACATTGAGCGCACCAAGGCCATGGCTGACCGCTTTATGGCGGAGGGCTTTACATATTTTGATACTGCCGCGCCTTACCACGGCGGTATGAGTGAGGTTGCCTTCGGAGAGGCAGTGGCCGCGCGTTATCCCCGCGATTCATATATCCTTACAGACAAGCTCAGCCTCTTTAAGATCGAAAAGGCTGAGGATATCCCCTCATTCTTCGATTCTCAGCTTGAAAAGCTGAAGGTTGAATATCTTGACTACTATCTTCTCCATGCAATGAGCGCATCCGCCTATGAAAAGGCTAAGGATTTCGGCGCATTTGAATTTGTTCAGGCAAAGAAGGCAGAGGGAAAGATCCGCCATATCGGCTTCTCCTTCCACGACTCTCCCGAAGTGCTTGACAAAATCCTCACAGAGCATCCCGAGATGGAGGTAGTTCAGCTCCAGATCAATTATCTCGACTGGCTTGACTCAGGCGTTCAGGCAAAGGCCTGCTACGAGGTTGCAAGAAAGCACAACAAGCCCATTATCATTATGGAGCCCATAAAGGGTGGCGCTCTCGCAAACGTATCCCCCGATGCGGTTGCTATGTTCAACAGCGCCCGTCCCCAGCTTTCCAATGCGGGCTGGGCTGTCAGCTACTGCGCTTCCCTCGAGGGAGTTATGATGGTTCTTTCCGGTATGTCCACAGAGGAGCAGCTTGAGGACAACATGGCATATATGAAGGACTTCGCGCCCCTTAGCGCTGAGGAAATGGCAATCTGCGAAAAGGCTGCCGATATCGTGAGAAACGATAACGCCATCCCCTGCACCGCCTGCCGCTACTGTACAGACGACTGCCCTCAGAAGATCAACATCCCCGATCTTTTCAAGACATATAACAACTTCCGCCGCTTCCAGAGCACAAACCTCGACGGCGCAAAGTGGAGATACGCTTCCGTTACAAAGGAAACAGGCAAGGCATCCGCCTGCATCGAATGCGGTCTTTGCGAATCTCACTGCCCTCAGCGCATTGAAATTCGTTCCTGCCTCAAGGAGATCGCTGAGCTGTTTGAATAAGGAATAAAAAAAGGCTATGGTTTTCCATAGCCTTTTTTTATTTAATCAAATACGCTTTCAACGTCTGTCTCAAGCACCTGTCCTGTATAAGCATCGATCTCTGCTTCGTAATCTTTTTTGTCGCAAACGAACTCTATTTCATACTTTCTGCCGTCAAGATCGGCTCTCACAAATCTGCAATTTTCAGCTTTAAGTCCGAAATGCTCGATTGCAAGAGTCTTTGCTCTTTCTGCGGAAATGATTCCGTCAGGCGCCTTTGCCGTTGTATCGGGAGTCTGTGTTGTGTCGGGAGCAAGTGTTGTATCGGGAATGCGGGTTGTATCGCGGGAAGCGGTTCCAACGTAGTCATCGTTATATTCAACGTCTCTCTCGCGGACCTTTCCGGAGAATGCATTGATCTCAACGTCATATTCCTTATTACCGCAAACAAATTCTATTTCATATTTGCCCTCGTCAAGCTCTACCTTTCTGACAGTGCAATCAGCGGCATTAAGTCCGAAATGGTTAATGGCAAGCTCTATCGCCTTATCCTCGCCTATCATTTTTCCGCGGGGACTGCAGCCGCCAAGCACAAGAGCACAGCCAATACAAAGACAAATTACAAGAATAACAGCTCCTGCTTTTCTTATCTTTTTTTTCATTAAAATCGCTCCTTTCTGTTTTTTAAAACTAACAATAATAGTATATGTACTATTCTATAAATATAATAACAGATAAATCCAAAAAATACAATACTATTTTAAAAAAATTTATTCTTTCTTTTGGCAATTTTTGACTTTTTCTTGACATGATTTCAAAATTGCCTTATTATTATAATGAGGAGATTTGGGGCGAAATATCCATTTTTGACCCACAGATCCGATTAAAACAAAAAACACAAAAAAGATTTATGTCATAAAAAATAATTTGTTAAATTTTCCACAAATTCTGTATTGCAATCAGTCTTTCGCGGTGTTAAAATAAAATATCAAAATATTTCAAAAAATCGGAGGCATCAAGTATGGAAATCACAATGAGACCCGAAACCATGGAAAGAATCACAACAAAGGAGCTTGCTGATAAGTTTATCGAAGAGCAGGTTGCCGAGGTACGCGCACAGGTAGGAGACAAGAAGGTTCTCCTCGCTCTCTCCGGCGGTGTTGACTCCTCTGTTGTTGCAGCTCTCCTTATCAAAGCAATCGGCAAGCAGCTCGTATGCGTTCACGTAAACCACGGTCTTATGCGTAAGAATGAGTCCGAAGACGTTGTAAGAATCTTTGGCGAAGAGCTTGATGCTAACCTTATATACGTAGATGCAACAGATCGCTTCCTCGATCTTCTCGCAGGCGTTGCAGATCCTGACACCAAGAGAAAGATCATCGGCGCTGAGTTTATCAACGTATTTGCAGACGAGGCAAGAAAGCTTGACGGCATGTCCTTCCTCGCACAGGGCACTATCTACCCCGACATCCTCGAGTCTGTAAAGGCTGCAGAGGGTAAGAAGGCAGTTAAGTCCCACCACAACGTTGGCGGTCTTCCCGAGGACCTTCAGTTCGAGCTTTGCGAGCCTGTAAAGCTTCTCTTCAAGGATGAGGTAAGAGTTGTTGGTGAGGCACTTGGTCTTCCCCATGCAATGGTATACCGTCAGCCCTTCCCCGGCCCCGGTCTCGGCGTGCGTTGCCTCGGTGCCATCACACGCGACCGTCTCCACGCGCTCCGCGAGGCAGATGCAATTCTCCGCGAGGAGTTTGACAACTGCGGCCTTGCTGAAAAGGTATGGCAGTACTTCATCGCAGTTCCCGATATCAAGTCTGTAGGCGTAAAGAACGAGAGCCGCTACGAGGGCTGGCCCGCAATCATCCGCGCCGTAAATACAGTTGACGCAATGACAGCAACAATCGAGGAGATCCCCTATGCAGTTCTCCATAAGATCGTTGACCGCATCACAAACGAGGTTGAAG
>JAZUAR010000147.1:0-12821 GCA_045638055.1 Candidatus Avispirillum sp. | reverse complement strand
TGGATCGTTGCTCTTTCCTCGCTTGTGAGATCCATTGCGGAGAAGCGGTATACCTTGTCGGAAATACGTCCGTAATGGCGGGAGTCTGAGCACTGTACCATAAGATAAGGGGATGTGAGACAGCCACCCCATGTTGCGCTTACAGCACCTGCAACCTTTTCGTATTCGGGGCAGTCGGTAACGGAGATGCGGCTGGGATTCATACCGTCAAGCATGGTGATCTCAACCTTTTCGTTGTCAACTGTCTTTTTGAGATACTCAAGGGCCTTTTCAGTATTGTCGCAGGGGTTGAGTCTCATGTTTGAAACAATAGTAGCCTCGGGAGGAATAACGTTTGCCGCACTTGAGCCTGAGCTTTGTGTGAAAGCAACGGTTGTTCTCATAAGGGCGTTAAGCTCGCCGCCTGATTTCTTGCAGATAAGGTCAAGAACAGGGGCAAAAAGCCAGAGATTTGCAAAGATCATTCTGTAAAGGAACGTGGAGTGACGGCCGAGTGTGTCAAAAAGCTTTGCAACAGGGGGAGTGAGGTGAGATTTAAAGGGATGGTCCTCAATTGCCGTTACAGCCTTTGCAAGAGTAACAAGAGGTGTGCCGGGCTTCGGTGCGGAAGCATGGCCGCCCTGTGATTTTGCGCGGTACTGAACGTTCATCATGCCCTTCTCTGCAATGCCGATAAGGCCGCAGGGCACCTTTACACCGGGGAATACGTTTTCAACAACGGCCCCGCCCTCGTCAACAACGAAGGCAAGATCGATATTGTTCTTTTCAAAGTAATCAACGATGTGAACGGCACCGAGTCCGTTGACCTCCTCGCCGCCTGAGAATGCGAAGTAGATATCGTTCTCGGGAACGAAGCCTTCGCCGATAAGATGCTCGGCAGCAGAGAGGATTCCGTTGAAGGTAACCTTTGTATCAAGAGTGCCTCGGCCCCAGATAACACCGTCCTCAATAATAGCCTCAAAGGCAGGCTTGTCCCATGCGTCCTCGTTAACGGGAACAACGTCGTAGTGCGCCATCATAACGGCAGGGCTTGTGTGCTTTTTGCCCTCCCATTTGAAAAGCAGACCGCGGTCGGGGAACATAAAGAATGTGCATTTGTCAAATACGTTGGGGTAAAGTGAGGGAAGCATATCGATAAGCTTCTGAAACTCACGGTCGTCCTCAAGGGAGTGATCCTTATAAGAGATAGTCTTGCACTTAACAAGAGAGCAAAGACGGGAAACGGCAGAATCGCCGTCAAAGCTTATCTCTTCATTGTCAGCAGCGGGCTGTGCCTTGGGCTTAAAGAGCGCTGCACGGATAAGCACCACTGCAATAAGGCAAAGAAGGAGTGCGCCGAGGGCTATAAATGCGTATATCATCAGATCCAGCCTTTCTTATACATAAAGCGGCCTACACCGATTGTGAAGAGAACGCCAACAGGCACCATGATGCCTACAGTACCCTCGTTGAGTGCGGGAATGCAGATAAAGAGGATAAGCATAAGAACGATAGGAGCTACCGCAAGCTTGGGATGCTTTGAAATGAAAACAACACCGAGAGCACCGAAAAGTGCGGGGAGGATCATATCAAATGCGGGAGCAAGAACGGGATTTTCAAGAAGGGGAGTGAGGGGGATGATGAAGATAACTCCGAGAATTACGATAATAGTTGTAACGATGCTGGAAACCGCAATTGCGATAGTGGAGATAACCTCGCCCTCCTCGCTTGTTGCCTTAACGTCTGCGCGCTCCATGGCGTCAACAGCGCAGGGAAGCTTGAGGTTGGAAATGTTACCTGTAACGAAGGAAAGATATGTACCGCCTGCTCCAAGCATGGGAACGTAGGTGAACATTTCGATAAATCCAACAGCCCAGTACATGGGAGCAGTTGCGATAAGACCCTGAACGAGAGCGCCCGTGTGGGGAGCTGACTTGAATATGAGAGAAACTGCAACAGGGAAAGCAAAGAGGAGAATACAAATAATAATTCCCCAGATTCTACCGTCGCGATGAACGGAATCAAGATAAGAAATATTCTTTTTCATTTGTAATACCTCCTTTTAGCTGAGCCAGCCTGTTACGGGAATAGCAAATGCCATGCCGCAGATAAGGCTTATGGGAAGGGCGTAGTCTGTGAGCCAGCGCACCTTGAGCTTTGTTGCGATAAGTCCGATTGCAGCCATAGCAATAGCGGATGCCGCCATAACGCAAACGGGAATAAGACCTGTGAAGTCACCCTCAAATGCAAGGGAAACGTCGCAGAAAACGTAGCCCACAAAGGCAGAGATCATACCGAGGAACATTGAGTTGCTGAGAACGTCGCCCCACTTTTTATCCTTTGTGTTGATGCTAACAACACCCTTCTGGATCTTCTTTGTCATGAAGGGAACGAAGATAAGACCAAGTGCGATACTGATGGTCATAACCCAGATAACTGCAACGAAGGCAGAAGGATCGGTAAGTGCGCTTGCGCCCTTTTCGAGGGCGTTGAGAGTGTTTTCCGCAGCAATAGTCTCATAGGAGAGAGAGCCGATAACGGAAAGGCGAAGCCAGGGAACCGCAAGTCCCATCTTTTGAGAAAGAACGATTACTCCGAGAAGGATAGCAACCGCAGGTGCTATTGTAAAAATAGCGCTTGATGTGATTGTTGATGTCACTGCCTTCTTTGTGATTCCAAGCTCCTTTGCGCGCTTCATTGCGCGGAAAAGGAAGTAGAATGACTGACAGAGAACAACAGCGATGATGATGCCGACCATTATAAAAAGGATCGGATGGTTTGCACTGAATTCCATAAAGAACCTCCGAAAATTGATAATATAAGAGTACCACGAATTTATATAAATTTCAATCCTGTTAACGGTAATTCAATAAAAATTGAATAATTCGTTGACTATTTTCGGAATGGAAAATATAATTAAGAAAAAGGGAGGTGGAGAAAAGTATGGAAAAGGTATATCTTTCATCTTTTTTTGGCCGGTGTGACAGAGAGATCTTTGTCGCGGCCATTGATTATCTGAGAAATAATCCCGGCACGATCCTTGAGGTTGAGCCGAGAGTTTATAATATCACAACGAAAAGAGCAAGAGAGGCACAGCATCGGGTGATGACGGGCGAATACACCTCCTATCCTCAGGATATAATGTTTTCCCCCGATTATATTTACGATATAGGAATAGACCTTCGCGCCCTTCGCGATTGCAGGATCGAGGCTGACGGCGCGGTCCTCCTTATAGACGGCTTTATGGAGCCGCTTTGTGTCGGTGAGTGTGAAAACGTAAGTGTCGGCGGCTTCACCGTTCTTCATAAAAGAAAGCCCTACAGCAAGGGAAGAGTAGTTAAAGCAGAGCTTTTGGACGGAGAATACAGATCCATCATCGAATTTGATGACGATTGCCCCGTATGTGAAAATTCTCCCTTTTCTCTGAGAGTGCTTTATTATGATGCCGAGAACGAGGAGCCCCTTCTTTCATCTTTTCGATCCGTAGAATTTATTGATTCACATCATATAGTTTCCTATGATAGATCCCATAAGGAAATCAAAACAGGAATGGAATATTATACCTGCCATACATATCATTCCCGCCCTGCGGTGATGATAGAAAATTCGAAAAATATAACTCTTGAGAATATCACGGTGCATAATAACTGCGGTATGGGATTCCTCGGTCACAGATGTGAAAATCTTACCTTGCAGGGATGTAGAGTTACCCCTGTTGAAAACGACAGAATGTCCACAAATACGGATTCCTCTCATTTTACCTGTTGTAAGGGTGAGCTGAATCTTTTTGATTGTATATTCGAATATCACGGCGATGATTTCACAAATATCCACGGATATTATCAGAAGATACATTCGAAAATTGCCGATAATACCTATATTATAAGTGATTTCACCCCCACGGGAATACATGCACAGGTCATCGATTATCCCGACGTCGGGGATATAATGGAGCTTTGCAATATCAAGACCCTCGAGCCTTTCGGAGAATACAGAGTTCTTGAATCATATCCTATGTATGAGGGTAAATGGTGTGTGAAAATCGTGCTCGACAGAGCTTTGCCTGATGACGTGGAAAATCTCCGCCTTGCAAATATAACCCGCATACCAAAGGTCCATATTTCGGGATGCGCATCCCTCGATCATTATGCAAGAGGAATAGTGCTGAAGGCCCGCAATGCTTTAATTGAAAACTGCTATTTCAGAAACGTTCGCGAAACTGCAATAACTGCATACGCAGAGCCCTTCTGGGGTGAGGGACCCTCACCGTCGGATATAACTATAAGGGGTTGTCGCTTTGAGGATTGCGGCTGGATAGGCAGTCAGGTTTCAGCGATCCTCACCTCCGTCCCCGTCCACGGCGAAGCCTATAATGCTATCAAAAACGTAACTGTAGAGGATAATATCATAAAAACAGACTGCCCATATTCCATGCGATTTGTCAATGCAGATTCCGTAACCGTTAGAAATAACAAATGCGATACAGAAATCGTTTTTGAAAAATGCAATGAGGTTGATTTTGAGAAATAAAAAAACCGCCAAACGGCGGTTTTTTTATTATATTTTATACCTCTTCAAAATAGATCTTGAAGCTTTTCATATCTCCCTTGGGGGCGATGGTAAGGTTTATACCTCCGTACATAAGGAATGCACCGGAATTTATCTCACCGTTAAAGGAGTTCTTATACATCTTTTCGGGGTCAAGACCGCGAAGCTTCAAGAAGAAGCGCTCCATTGCATTGTATCGTGTGTGAACGCAGGTGATAAGAGCCTTTGTCTTGTCGGGAGAGGCTATCTCCCAAACAACCTTTTGCTGTCCGTCCCAGGGGGAGATAAGTCTGTAAAGATCGCCGTAGCGGATAAGATCGTAATACTTGTGGTAATCTGCGATCTGCTCCTTTATAAGTGCCTTGTCCTCATCTGTAAGACGGGTGGGATCAAGCTCGTAGCCAAATGTTCCCCACATTGCAACGTCGCCCTTAACGTCAAAGCCCGTACGGGGACAGAATGAAACGTGGGCGCCCATTGTTGATGTGGGATAGCAGAGAGTAGTGCCGTACTGTATAGCAAGGCGCTCGATGGGGTCTGTGTTGTCGCTTGCCCAGATCTGGGGAGAATAGTAAAGCATTCCGGGGTCAAATCGTCCGCCGCCGCCTGAGCAGTTTTCGAGAAGAATATCAGGATATGCCTTTGTTATTCTGTCCATAAGGTCATATGTGCCGAGCATAAAGCGGTGATAAAGCTCCCCGTGGCGCTCGGGGGAGAGGGTCGCTGATCCGACCTCTGTCAGATTTCTGTTGAAATCCCATTTGAGATAATCGATATCGCAGGAGGAAAGAATAGCGCTCATCTGCTCAAAGATATTGTCAACGACCTCGGGGCGGCTCATATCAAGAACGAGCTGGTGACGGCATTCACAATGCTCGCGTCCCTCAACGTGGAGACACCAGTCGGGATGTGCGCGATAAAGCTCGGAGTCCTCGGAAATCATCTCAGGCTCAAACCAGATACCGAATTTAAGTCCCAGTGCCTTTACTCTTGAAACGAGACTCTGAAGGTTGATTTTTGATTCATAAACGAACCAGTCGCCAAGAGAATTCCAGTCGTTGTCACGGTGGCCGAACCAGCCGTCGTCCATAACAAGCATCTCAATGCCCATTTCCTTTGCGTTTTCAGCAAAGCGAACAAGCTTCTCTTCGTTAAAGTCGAAGTATGCCGCCTCCCAGGAGTTGATAAGAAGGGGGCGCTTTTCTGTCTTGTAGCGGCCGCGAATAAGGTTATTGTTGTAGAATCTGTGGTAGATTCGGCTCATCTCACCGAGACCCTTATCTGTATAAACGCAAACTGTTTCGGGAACGAAAAATTCCTCGCCGGGGGAGAGTATCCACTCAAACTGCTCGGGGTTAAAGCCGACTGTTACTCGGGTGGAGTCAAAATAATCAACCTCGCAGCCCATCTCAAAGCTTCCGGAGTAAACGAAGTTAAAGCCGTATGTGTCACCGCACTCCTCGCTTGAGCCGTCTCGAACGAGTGCAATAAAGGGATTCTGTGCGTGTCCCGAGGCACCTCGACGGGAGACGATGGACTGGCAGTTATAGGAAAGATGATTTTTTGCAAAATTGCGCTCTGCGTTGTGCTTTCCGTAAAGATTTATCATTGAGAAATCGCTTGAGAAAAGGTTTGTAACGCAGGAGCAGATATCCTCGATAACAAAGGGCTTTTCGCCGCAGTTTTTTAGTCGGGCGCTCTTTGTAATTACGTTCATCTTATCAAAGGCAGTATAAACGAGAGTAAGCTCACCGCCGGTAACTGTATCCTTCATAAGGATCTCAAGGGTATCGGCCTCGTCCTCGTTATTTGCGTATGTTGCGGGAAGTCCCTTGATTGCGGGCTTGCCCTTATAGATCTTGTGAGAAACGTATCTGAAGTCCGTTGCTGTATTACCCTCAGCGCTTCTTATTCTGATGGCCGCTCTTCTGTATTCTCCCGTGCCGAAGGAGGGGTACTCCACGGGATATGTGTCCATAGTGAAGCAGGGGCCGCCACCGGGTCTTGATGGGTTAAAGGAAACTGTGCGTGTGGTGTAGATCTGATATGAGGTAAAGTCCGTATCGGGAATCTTTTTGCCGTAGTACTGAGTAACGAGATATTCAAGAGGGTAGATGCTCATGCAGTATGAGCTGTCACCCGCAGTGAGATTAAAGGTTCTCGTCTTTTCGTTATAGATAATAGACATAGCTGCCTCCGATTATAATATTTCTTTTTTTATCAGCTCGATCATAATACCTGTGTTCAGAAGAAAGGCATCGTAGGGATAAGCATCGATGACCTTTCCGCGGTAAAACTTGTCCTTGAAAAACTCAAGGGCTTTTTCATTTGAACCGCCGAATTTCAGTATTGTTGCCATCTCGCGGCAGGTTTCAACAGTGAATTTCTTTGTGTTGTCGAGATAGTATCTTGCAACGTCCCCGTCAATAACACCGAAGTGGGGAATAAGTATCCTTTCTATATCAAGAGCCCTCACCTTGTCAATTGACTCAAGTGTAGTTCTGTATCCGATGAGAAATGAGGGGATTATAAGAGGCTCCCCGACGTAGATTCCAACGGTTTCGCAGGAGAGAAGAAGCTTTTCGGATTCAAGATAATATCCGAATGAGCATCTTGTGTGACCGGGAAGGGCGATAGCGCGAAAGGACATATCTCCCGCCTCGATAATATCTCCGTCACAAACGGGAATATCAACTCTCAGCCCGTCGATCAGGTCTTCGTATTCCGTAATACCCTGAGTAGCGGCAAACTTTCGGTCAAGGTCCCGCATCACGGCCTTTGCCGTGGGCTTTTCGAATATCTTTTTTGCATATTCTCCCGCAACGACTTTTGCGTCGGGATACTCCTTCAGCACGTATGCGCTTGCGAGAGCGTGATCATAGTGGGAATGAGTGAGAAATATGTAGTCAAGGCTTCTGTCCCCGAGGGCTGACTTTACGTTTTTTGCAATGCCGCTTCCTGTGAAGGCAAATCCCGAATCGTAAAGTATGGATGTCTTGCCGTCGTCTATAAGAAAAGCGCTGTCTCCGGGGGAAACTCGCACGTCTTTTACGGTTATCATAAAAATTCCTTTTCAGATTTTTGTTAAATATATGACTTTGAATATATTATAGTCGCAAAATTCAAAATTAACAAGGGCTATTCACAAACAAATTGCATAATAATATTTCAATTAATTGTAAATATGCACAAAATCCACATCAGAGTATTGCATAACAGGGGAAAATGTGCTAAAATATACAAACACTTTTCAAAAAATGCAGAAAAAATCGCATCTTTTGCGAAAACGCTAAACCCTGATAGGAGAACCAAAATGAATTTTTTCAAAAAAGCTCTTGCACTTGTTGTCGCTGTACTGTGTGTGCTGAGCAGCATGATTTTTGTCAATGCTGCAGAGTTAGGCACAGAGGCTAACCCCGAAAATGCAAACGACAGATATTTTGCCGCCGCACAGAGCTATCTTATCAATACAGACCTTGCTGCGGGCGATAGCGATGGCTATTGGTATACTTTCACCGCAACAGGCGCTGGCATTCTTGCCATCGACGCAACAGCCAATGATGCAAACGGCGCAAAGACCGAGGATTTTCAGGTAACCGTAACCTGTAAGGGAATCACATATAAGGCAAACGACGTGATCTTCACAAGACCCATCACCCCCTTCCGTGTCAGCAAAAACGACGTTGTCACCATCCATATGACAGCAAACCCCGATGCAAACGGAAATTATCCCAAGCTTAAGATCTACTGCAATATCACAACCTCCTACGGTAACGATTCATCTCCCGTTCTTATCAAGAGCACAAACGGCTTTGTGGCAAACGTTCAGGCAAATAAGTCTGTTGTTTACCAGGACGGCACAAACGGCGGTCTCTGGGGTGCTAAGGGAATTATAATTTCCTCAGCTGACAGTGCGGCCATCGGAAAGACAGAGGTTGTTGTAAATGAGGTAACCTATACCGATAAGGATAAGGACGGCACAATCGAGCTTATGCTCCCCGGTGATCCCGATGCCCAGCTCGCGGCTCATCCCATTTTCTCAGTCATCAATCTGAGCGCGAAGGACGTTTCCTATATCATCCGTGTTACAGATAAGGCAGAGGAGAGTGAGGCAGTCACTCATAAGCACGTTTTTGAATATTCTCATACTCTCAAGGTCCCTACCGTAAATGAGGAGGGAATAGATGTTCACGTTTGTTCAGGCTGTGGCGAAGCTGTTGAGGTTACAGTCCCCTCCCTTGAAAGATGGATGAAGGGTGACATTAACAACGACGGCGTTGTTAATTCTCTGGACTCTCTTGCTCTCAAGAAGATCATCGTAGGATCGTCTGTAAGCGAACAGGCTATGGATGCCGCCGACGTTGACAGAGACGGAACAGTGGGTCCCCTCGATTCAAACTATATAAAGAGAATGATCGTTGGTGTTGTCGATTAATAAAAGAAGAGATGCTTTATTTGAAGCATCTCTTTTTTTTGTTATTTGATACAAAAAAAGGATGTTAAAATTGTTATCAAAATAATACTAAAATGTTGACGAAAAAAGTTGAATGTGATAAAATTATGAATAGTATACCAAAATGCCCCTTAATATTCATTTTGGGGTTTCTGACAATTTATTATAATTTAAATAGGAGGAAAGTATGAGTATGAAAAAAGGTTTATTAAGACTTTCACTGATACTGATGGCGCTGCTTTTTGTTGCGGGCGGAATACTGCCTTCAATAGGAGTTGCAGCGGCAGACGTTGTCAAAATAGAGAAGACGTATGACATTGCCGTAGCCTATGATAACTCAGGCTCGATGTATGACAACGATGACAGATGGTGTAAGGCAAAGTTTGCCATGGAGATCTTTGCATCCATGCTTGATTACGGTAATGGAGATAAGCTGACGGTATTTCCCATGTGGGAGGTAGTGACAGACGGTTCAATGCCTCCGAAGCCTGATTACAATACTCTCAGCACAAAGCCTATTGAGATCGGAAGCGTTGCCGATATCAATAAGATCACAAATATGTATACTCCCCGTCCCGGAGATACACCTGTTTCTGTAATTACACAGGCCGCAAATCATCTGAGAAGATCCTCTGCATCAGAGAAGTGGCTTATCGTTCTTACAGACGGTGACTTTATCGATGACGAGAAATACAGCGATTTCTCCGATGAGGGAAGAAACATAGTTATTCCCAACTCTGACACAAAGAAAAGACTTCTTGATATTGCTGATGACGGAATCAACGTTCAGTACTTCATGGTAGGTTCTCTTGATGAGGCTGTCAATAAGGACAAAATTGAGTCCGAGCCCTCCAAGGGTATGTACGCTGAGTATGCGGAGACCTCTCAGGAGCTTCAGGAAAAGCTTATCGGTATCTGCAATAAGATCTTCCAGCGAGATGAGCTTGTAGGAGAGCTTTCAGGAGATTTCCTTAAGCTTGAGATCTCAATGAAGAGCCTTATCGTCTTTGTACAGGGTGAGGGAGCCAAGATCAATTCCCTTAAGGATAAGGACGGCAATGAGATTGAAATAACCTCAGACAGTACTCAGAGAAAATACAGTGAGTACAGTATGCCCGGTCCCTATGAAACTGACAGATGGGGAAATGAGTATGCGCCTATAACCGATACGTCCCTCTACGGTCAGGTAGTAACCTTCGGTGGATGTGCGGTCGGCTCATATACCCTTGATATCACAGGCGCAGATAAGGATAAGATCAAGATCTTCTACGAGCCTGACGTTGATATGCAGGTCAGTGTTTACGATAAGAACGGCGCTGAGGTCAATCTTCAGGAGAGCGCCGTTGTTGCAGGTGACTATATTGTAAAGGCAAAGCTTGTTGATGCAAAAACAGGCGCAGATATTACAAAGTCTCCTCTTATGGGTAATGACGTTAAGTTTGATCTTAAACTTACTTATGACGGCAAGAATCCTCAGACAGTGCCTATCGATATTGAAAAGGGAAGTGTCGTTTCATTGACTCCCGGCGAAAAGATCGATACTGTCGTAACAGGTACTTATCTTAAGGACTATAAGATCTCCAGCGATGACGATCCCTCTATCTTCCCCGGTAATATCGTTGTTATCGATCCCGAGGACGGACTTAAGGTAAAGGCAGACGTTCTTCAGGATAACAACTGGTACCAGCTTTCAAAGCATAAGGACTGGAAGCCTGTCAGAGTAGACCTTCAGATCGACGGCGCTCCTCTTACAGACGAGCAGCTTGCGGCTACAGTATTTGACGTAAAGGCTGAAGGCGGTAAAAAGAACAAGAACGGCGAATCCCTTAAATATCACGTAGAGATACTTGAGGGCGAATCTGCAATCAACATTCACATTGCCGAGGATGCAGACGGAAAGTACGTTGCACCGAAGACAGGTAAGTATAAGCTTACTGTAACTGCTACAACCATTGCAAACACAGGTATGTCCCTCGCTGCTTCAGATAAGGTAAGCTTTGATATTCAGCTTCTCCCCCTTATTGTAGTATGGGCTATAGGAATCCTTGCATTCCTGCTTTTGCTTCTCCTCTTTATCATCTTCATGAACCAGAAGGTTCTTCCCAGAGATATCGATCACGTATCCACAACCTTCATGAGAGAGGGCGATACGGTGGACGGACTCAGAGCAAGCGTTAAGTATTCAAAGAAGGGCAGAAAGGGAAAGCTTATTATCGCAACTCCCGCAACTGTACCTATGGATTCAGCCTGCAGAGCAACCCTCAAGCTTGAGGCTGTTGATAAGCGCCTTATCAACTCCAAGAAAAGACGCGTAAAGATCACTGATATTTCATCTGCAAATAATGCAGTTGTAATTAATAACTATACCTATGAAAAGAGCCCCGTGAACGGAAAGATCATCGACCCCCTCCAGCCTGAGCTGCCCGGCGGACAGACAAGACCTATCAATAAGGTCTGCAAGGTGGTATTCGTTGAGATCCAGTCTGCAACCTCTACTCTCATATGTAAAGTACAGAATAAGTAAACCCCGTAATTCAATATAAATATAATTTCCGGAGGAATATATATTATGAAATTTAAATCAGAAAAACTGGGTATTAACTCTACCCCTGCAACGCTGTTCGTCGGCGTTGGTGGTATCGGCTCCGATATCGTAACAAGAGTTGCTGAAATGTGTGCACCCGGCGAGGACGCAAACCTTCGCTTCGTGGCAATGGACACAAACGCAAACGACCTCAGAGGAGTTAAGAGCTCCACAGCAAACATTATCCCCATCCAGACATCCTCTCCCCAGAGCGTTCTTGACTACCTCAAGAATGACGAGGATGCAAGAAATTATTGGTTCCCCAATAACACAACACTCTACTCCAAGACTGTATCCGAGGGTGCAGGTCAGGTTAGAGCTATCTCCCGTCTTGCGCTTAACGCAACAATCAAGACAGGTGAGATCCAGAAGCTTTATAAGGCTATCGACAGCCTCTTCCTTAAGGATGATGCAGAGCTCAAGCAGGCTCTCCGTGTAGTTGTATGCTCCTCTGCAAGCGGCGGTACCGGCTCCGGTATTGCTATGACTGTAGGTATGCTCATCCGTGAATATATGCGTAAGCACTACAGAGAGAAGGCTCTCATCGTTCGTGGCTTCCTTATTCTCCCCGGCGTTATGGATACAGTTATCAAGACTGAGACAGAGCGCGAGAGCCAGAGAAGAAACGGTTATGCTGCGATCAAGGAGATCAATGCATTCATGGTTAAGGCAAGCGGCTTCTGCAGCGTAAGAAAGGACCTTGAAAGATATAAGGACCTTCATATCGACGTTCCCACAACAGCAAAGGGAACAGAGCGCCTTGATAACCTTCCTTTCGACTTCTGCTTCCTTCTTGACCGCGTAGACCAGAGCCAGGAGAGCATGATGACTCTCGAGCAGTATAAGGCATTTGCTGCACGCAGCCTTTACGAGCAGAACATCGGTCCTATGCAGGGCGATGCATTCTCCATCGAGGATAACATCATCAAGGAATTCGCAGACGGTAACAACCTCGGTCGTAACCGTTTCGGCGGTATCGGCTCCTCCGTTCTCAGATACCCCTACGAGCTTATCGCAGACTACGTTGCATACAACCGCGCTATGGAGAGAATCGGCTCCGGCGATACAGTTGGTGAGTGGCTCAAGTATGATAAGAAGTTCGAGCAGGCAAAGGCAGAGTTCAAGAAGAAGAGAAATACTTCCAACTCCGCAGCTCCCAAGCTTGCTGATATCTACGTTCAGGAAGTTAATAACGGCGACCAGAGATTTGATATGGATATCAAGCGTTACCTCTCTGCTGACGGTGACAATGCTGAC
>JAZUAR010000146.1:0-17380 GCA_045638055.1 Candidatus Avispirillum sp. | reverse complement strand
ATAGTTTTTTCCATACGATCACCGCCGTTTCTTTATGATGTCATAAAAACAAAAAACCGCAACCTTATGTCAAAGTTGCGGTTCTGTGACGGAGAAGGAGAGATTTGAACTCTCGCGCCGGTTAACCCGACCTACACCCTTAGCAGGGGCGCCTCTTCGGCCTCTTGGGTACTTCTCCGTACCCTGTCAGCGGTCATCTCAGAACTGACAGCCTAATTATTATACATTCATTTGTTTCGCTTGTCAATATCTTTTTTGAAATTGTCAAGCAAATTTTTTATTATTTTACTACTTCAACCTCGGGAATGCCGTAATACTTGAACAGTGCTATCTCCTTTTCTCCGATAACCTCACCGCTGACGGCTACGGGCACGGCAGGGGGGCAGGAAACGGAGGGGGATGCGCAGATTCTGTCCTTTGCCAGGTCTACGGAAACCTTTTCGTGAGGAGAGAAGACAGCCTCTCTCGGTGACATCACCTGCTTTGAATGAGCGGGGGCAAGTGAGAGAGGTGTTATGGAGGCTTTCTTTTCGATTTTTTCAAAAGCCTCTGTGAGAATTCTGAAATCCTCATCGGTGTTCTTCGGTGAGGGCATCAGCACAAGATATTCACAGTCGCAAAATTCAGCCTCGATGCCGTACTCTCTGAGAAGATCTCCAAGGTCTTCTCCCGTGTATCCCATTTTGTTCGCATTGATAACGATCTTCAAGGGCTCAGATTTTTCAACGGGAATACCGAGAGTGGAAAACTGATCTTTTATTTCATCAATTTTCTCAATACACTCGGCAAGCTCTTTTTTGAAGGCTTTTTCCATATATTCGTTGCAAAGATCGAGGCTTCTCATAATGAGATATGAGGGGCTCGTTGAAGCAAAGAGAGACAGCGCGCTTCTTGCATTATCGCAAAGCTCGGGATAGTCCTTTGATATATGGAGATAAGCTCCGCCCGTTAGCACAGGGAGAGTTTTGTGTGCGGAATCAGTGCACATAGCAGCTCCGATGGCAATGGGGTGAAGGGAAGGACTGAGAAAATTAAGATATGCACCGTGGGCGTTATCAACTATAAGAGGTACACCTGCGCTCTTACAGACTTCGGCAATTCCCTTGATATCTGCAATATTGCCAAGATAATCGGGGCTTGTCACGTATACTGCGCAGGGAAGCTCATCCATTTCGGAAAGCTTTTTCTTTACGTCCTCCGCAGTAATTTTACAGCTGCAAAGATGGGAAAACTCCCGAGGATAAATCCACTCTGTCTTAAGATCAAGAAGAGCGCATCCGTAAACGAATGCCTTATGAACGTTTCGGGATGCAAGGACAGTTTTTGACTTACTCTTGGATGCAAGAAAGAGCATTGCCTTGATTGCAAGAGTAGAGCCTTCCGTTGAATAATAGCTGTGGGCAGTGCCGAAAAGCTCTGTTGCATTATTCTCGCTTTCCTCAATTATGCCTGTGGCAGAATAGAGGACGTCAGCGCCCGCAATTTCCGTAATATCATATTTTTCAATGTCTCCCACACCCTTGTGACCGGGCATATGGAAGCGTGATGCTTTTGATTCTATATATATGTCGATAAAATCGGCAATGGGAGTGGTCATTATTCTTCCTCAGACTCTGCAACCTGCATCATAACAGCGCATTCGATACGCTTCTTGAAAAGCTCACAGCCGTAGCTGTAAACGCCCTGAATAGAGCCTGTTGCATGGTAGGAGTTTGCTGCACATCCGCCGGAGCAGTACATCTTTGCCCAGCAGTCGCGGCATTCCTCTCTTGCGTATGCATTGCAGGAGCGGAACGTATCCTGACATTCTTTGTTCTTTACGCCGTCCCAGATGTTACCGAGAAGGAACTTCTGATCGCCTACGAACTGATGGCAGGGATAGAGGTCACCCCAGGGGGTAACTGCCATATACTCAGTGCCTGAGCCACAGCCTGTGATTCTCTTGTAGATGCAGGGGCCGTTCTTGAGGTCGAGCATATAGTGGTAGAATGTGAAGCCGTTGCCTGCCTTCTTTCTCTTGATCATTTCCTTTGCAAGGATCTCATACTGCTCGAAGAGCTTGGGAAGATCCTCCTCTGTGAGAGCATAGGGATCGTCGGGAGGGCATACTACGGGCTCCATGGAAAGCTCGGTGAATCCGAGGTCAGCCATGTGGAAGATATCGTTTGTAAAGTCAACGTTGTTGTGAGTAAAGGTGCCGCGCATATAGTAGTCCTTGCCGCCGCGTGCTTCAACGAACTTCTTGAACTTGGGAACGATCATATCATAGCTTCCGCGGCCCTCGTGGTCAACTCTGAAGTGGTCGTTGATATGAGGACGTCCGTCAAGGGAGAGAACTACGTTTGCCATCTCGCGGTTGCAGAACTCGATAACCTCATCGTCAACGAGAACGCCGTTTGTTGTAAGAGTGAAGCGGAAGTTCTTATTGTGATCCTTCTCAACGCTTCTTGCATACTCAACGAGACGCTTAACAACGTCCCAGTTCATGAGAGGCTCGCCGCCGAAGAAGTCAACCTCAAGGTTTCTTCTTGTTCCTGAGTTTGCAATAAGGAAGTCAAAGGCCTGCTTACCTACCTCAAAGGACATGAGAGCGCGGTGACCCTGATACTTGCCCTGACTTGCAAAGCAGTAGGAGCAGTTAAGGTTGCAGGTGTGAGCAACGTGAAGGCAGAGCGCCTTAATAACGTTAGATTCGTTCTTGTAGCTGTATGCAAGCTTCTCGTATTTGTCCTCGGAGAAGAGCTTGCCGCTTTCCTCGAGAGCCTTGATGTCTTCGATGCACTCAAGCACTTCAGCCTCGTTAACGTCGGGAAGATGAGCATACTTTTCAAGGATTGCAGAAACGATTTCCTCGGTTGTGCTTTCCTTGTACATTGCGATAATGTCGTAAGCTACCTCGTCAACTGTATGAACGGAGCCGCTTGCAGTATCGAGAATAATGTTGTAGCCGTTAAGCTTATACTGGTGTACCATAATTAAATCCTTTATATACAAATTAAAACGCTGTCTTTTAACAAGACAGCGTTTTGAAGAGTCGAAAAAACTTATTTGTCAGAGTTCTTGTTTTCGCACTTCTGGTTAGCAACGCCGCAAGAAGTCTTGCAAGCGGACTGGCAAGAAGTCTGGCACTCACCGCAACCGCCGTTCTTTGCGGACTTAGCGATGTCTCTTGTAGCGATAGTCTTGATTCTGCTCATTTTGGTATACCTCCAAATAGTATTACTTTATGAAAGGATTATAGCACAGAAAAATATGTCTTGTCAAGAGTTTTAAAAATAGAAATCAAAAGAGGGGAGGGAATTTTTCTCCCTTTGTGAATCTTTCGATTATGGTGTCCGCACAGTATGTAATGAAAGCCAAAGCTTCGCTGTAACTGTAATATTTTGCCTGATTTTCGCTTGCTTTGGGGGTAAACAGCTTGTCAATGACCCACTTTTTACTGTTGTTGGTTTCATCACGTGTCACCATATCGTCTATTTCAATATCCCAGACGGATGAAAGGATCTTTTGAACGTCGTTTTTGAAGGGATATTTTGCCATTATCTCATAGTCAACAATATCCATATCGGAAAGAATAGCCTTTGCAAGAAGAGGACCCTCGGAGGGAATATCATCCTCGCCCATCGCCTCCACCATCTTTTTTCTCAGAGTGATGTTAAAAAATTCATCGGTAACAAGATGGCAAACGTAGCCGAGATAAAGATCGAAATTGCCGCCCTTTTCAGCCATACGCTCCTTTATAAAAGAGTTCAGCCTTTCGTGAAAAACACAAACCTTTTCGGGAATCTGAAAATCCGCACCGCCCATACCCTCGGTAAGATGGGTGTGCTTTTTAAATTCGCGAAGATATCCCGGTCTTGAATGAATTGCATCAGGGGCAATATTTCCGCTGTAAAAGAGCGGTAAATCAAATCTATCGTTGCCAAGCCTTTCGCAGATCAGATCGGCAACGGCAAGATGTGTAGCAGTACCTGCCATGGTTTTCTCCTTTTTCAAAATATCGTATATAGGGGAGCTCTTTGGTGTTCCCGTCTGCAAACGAGTTACTTAATCAATACGTTATGTCCGTAAAATGAATAGACGATTATTGGTAGGGGATGGCGCCCTCGACATCCCGATACAGACGTAGCGCTTTGCTGTGAATATCGTTTCGTTCTCGTGCAGAGGGTGGACGTGCAATGCACGCCCCTACAGATGGATCTTCAATTTACGCGTGAAATTACGTATCAATCAAATCGTTGCGTTTACAAACGGGACGTCGAAAGGCGCCGTCCCCTACGGTATATCATTCAACGCTTATCAGAAAAATTTTGTTTTCAAATTTTCCTCTTTTATCAGCCTTTTTATCCGCTTCCTCAATTATCTCATCGAGAGAGAAGCCTTTGTGCTCAGCCATAGCTCGCACTACTTCAAGAAGATCGGCAAGCTCCGCTTTGGTTTCGTTAAGATTCTCGGCTGTTTTGACTTCGTAAAGCTCCTCGTTTGCTTTTTCAAAAAGAACCGTAAAGTATTCTTCATCAGTCAAAACCTTTGTGCAGGCTTTTTCGCCGGTTGCTTCTATAATCTCGGGGATCTTGTCCCTGACAAGTTTGTTGTATGTTCTTTTCATTCCATCCACCCGTTTGATTTCATCCAATCAACAGAGTTTTTTAATCCCTCTGCCGTCTTTACCTCTAATACAACACTGCAATTACAGTCCTGCGCCAAATTCAGATACCCGTTAAGATCAAGCTCGCCCGTAGCGAGGGGGAGATGATGCTTTTTGCCAACGGCGTCATGGAGGTGCATATGGCAAAGATTGCTTTTGTTCTCAATGATGTAAGCCTCGTCAAGCCCTCCGCAAGAGTGATTGTGTCCTATATCAAAGGTGAGAGCAAAGCATTTTGACTCGAGGAGAATTGCCAACGCTTCTTTTTGAAAATCGTGAAATCTGTTGCAGTTTTCGATGCAAATTTTGATATCTGAATCGCCAATAGCATTTTCGCACATAGTTTTAAACTCATTTACTCGGCTAAGATAATGCTCTCTGTAATGCCCGTAGAGATATACCTTTTTGTCGGGTAATGTGAAATGCTCACCTGGCTTGAAATGCATATTTACCACGGTAGCATTAATCTTTTTTGCGAGCTTGATTGAATCTTCCACGTATCTGAACGCGGCAGAAGAGGTATATGTATTGAAATCAAAAAAGTTTGTATTTTCGTCAAGATGTATGGTATATGAGACTTTATATTTCAGAGCAATATCGTTGAATCTGTCGGTGTCAATAGCTTCAACTGTATATTGGGGAAGGCTCATATTGATTTCTATAAAATCAAGATTTGATTTTTGACAGAATTTTGCACAATCTTCAATTGTGTCAAACTCTATTAAAGTGGGCATTCCGAATTTCATTGGGTGTCCTTTCTTTATATGATAGGGAAAACATTAAAATTAATCGTAGGGGAGTGCCTTGGTGCTCCCGCCCCCCCTTTGCATACGATATTTGAAGCACTATGGAGCGGAAAAATAAACGTTTTGTAGGGGATGGCGCCTACGACATCCCTTTACAGACATAACGAAACACGGTGAATATAATTTGGTTCACGGGTCATCGAGGACGTCGACTCCTACAATTGTGGTTTACGGCTTTGCCTGTTCTAACTTCTCAATACTATCTCTTTTAACTTCCGCTCTGAGCGCTTTCGTCCACTGTGAAAACTCGCAGTTTTTCTCGCCGTAGGTGAGGTTTAGGTCGTATTCCAGTTCGGTCCATGTGGAAATATCGGCCTCGTTGTGGGAGATTACCGCTTCAAGGTTGTCTATGGCTTTGCAGAGCTTTGATTCGGGAGTTTTCATGTCACGCATTTCCAAAAACAGATCGTAAAGTCTCGTCTCGGGGATAAGGTCGCAAAGGGAAGCGATCGCCTCGTTTTCCGTTTTCTCGTGGTCGTCCGTTTTCAAAAATGCAGGTATGTCGCCTGTTACCGCCTCTCCGAAATCGTGGATAAGGCACATCTTTATGACCTTGTTCATATCAAGGTCGGGGAATTCGTCGGCGCACAGCATTGCCATTACCGCGCATCTGTGGGAATGCTCCGCAACGGACTCTTGCCGCCCACTTGAGGTCCACGAATGACGGGTATTGCATTTCAGTTTTTCGATTGTTTTTAAAAAATCAATAAATCTTCGTATTTCCATTTTTAAAACTCAAGTATTGTTCTCTTGTAATCACATATCTTTCAGCATTATATGGGATTTCATTTTTTGTGTATTTATGTTTGATGGTTGCGATATGAACCATACCGCATTTTTTTGCTACTGCGGAGGAGGCTTTGTTTTCGCTGAAAATATCTGCTTCTATCATATCTACACACATATTATCAAATGCAAAGTTAATAACTGCTGATAAGGATTCAGTCCCATAGCCTTTGCCCTGGTAATCATAGTTAATCATATATGCGAAGCTACAGCTGTTTCTCTTTTCATCAAAAGCTAAAAGCTGAATAATTCCAATTAGATAATCATTCTCTTTTAACGAGATCCCCCATCTGTAATACTTTCCGCTTTTGTATTCTTCAATGGATTTTTCTATGCTTTTTGTGCTGTCGGAAACAGAGTTGTGGGGAGTCCAATTCATATACTGCGCAACTTTTTTATCGCTTGCAAATTGATAAAAAGGATCTGCATCAATAGAAGTTAATTTTCGCAGTTTTAATCTGCGAGTTGTTATTTCAGAAATACCTGTGTGTTCCATATTTATTCTAAATCAAGTACTTTATCTATATATGAGTAATCAATAAAAGTTCCGTCTGCGAGCATTTCGCGAATCGTTTCGCTGCTTGCCAGCATTTTATCTGTTGTTTCCTCCTCGCAAAGAACTACCTCCGAAAGGTCATGATCTTCACGAAAGAGCCATACGTCACAAAAATAATCGTGACCGCGGTATGAGAGGATAACTTTTCCGTTTTCGGGGGAAAGGGAAAGGCCTGTTTCTTCCTTTACCTCGCGAAGGGCAGCGGTCAGGCTGTCATCTCCCGAAATCGCACTTCCGCCCGTGCATTCCCACATATTCGGAAAGCCCTTGTGGGGAGCTCTTTTTGTTATAAGAAATTCACCGCGGCTGTTTTTTATCCAGATATGGACGGTAAGATGATAATATCCTGCGGGAATAGGCTGTCCTCTGTAGTGGACGGCGCTGAGTAAGTTTCTGTCGGCATCGTAAAGATTCCATTTCTCGCCCTTGCTCGTCCTGTTGCAAAGCCATCCGTTTACGGCGTGGAAAAGACGAGGCTGAATTGCGGGATAAGTAAGCGCATCGGGCAGCCTTTCGAAAGATCCGATCTCTGCGATCTCGCTTGCTTTCGGAATGTCAGAAATCTCCTTGATTTCTGCAAAGAAAAGAGCACCGTATTCGTCAACGCCGTATGTGCAAACAGCCTCAAGATCAAAATCAAAGGCTCCCGTTTCCTCGTAAAGCTCTCTTTTTGCTGTTTCTTCTATTGTCTCTCCCGGCTCTCTGTGTCCGCCCGGAATTTCCCAGGTGGCGCGGTCCTTGTGGCGGCAGAATATCCATTTGCCATTGTATCGTGCCGCAATAACTGCATATTTCAGCTTTTCGTCGGGGATCTCGTTGTAGGTGTATAGTTTTACTTGTATGTTTTCAGACATTGTTCTATCTCCAATAAGCTTTTGATTATGTGGTCGGGCTTGAACTCTCGAACGTGTGTGTCGTTTCTGTTTATCCAACAAGTTTTTATCCCAACTCGCTGAGGCCCCCATATGTCGTCGCAAACGGAGTCTCCTACGAAAAGAACTTCGCTTGCATTTAGTCCGTTTTCTTTAAGAATCTGCTCGTAAAAGCGAGGGGAGGGCTTGTAGCAACGTAAGTTTTCAGAGGTGTATATTTTATGGACAAAAACGCCGTTGTTTTTCATAACGGAATTTAGAACGTCATTGTCGGTATTTGAACCGATGAAAATGGCGTAATTCTTTTCGAGCTCGGACAGGGCGGGGAGGGTGTCGTCGTAAACTTTTCTTTGATGCGCTTCTTTCAAAAGATCGTCTGCATCGCTTGCAGCATCTCTTGGAACTTTGTATCGGTCTTAGAACATTTTGATGCGGGAGATGAATATTTCACGTTCTGTGAAAAACTCGGCGCTGTCTTTTGTTTTCTCTTTGTAAAAGGCCTTCCATTCTTCGAGAAATTCTTTTTCGCAAATAGTGATTCCCGTTTGTTCAATGTGAGAGATTATAGTCCGTGCCGATGCACCGCCGGTAACCTTAAAAAGCGTACCAAAGGCGTCGAATATTATTGCTTTTATCATAGCTTTATTATATCATTCAATTTTGATTTACTGTTATATGATGACCGAACTTCGCTTATCAGGTTTTCGTAAAAAGATATTGCAGAGAGCTGTCTTTCTTTAGCTATCTCCCTGCCTCTATATGTATAAAATTTAGAATAAAGCTTTTCTAACTTAAATTTGTACTCTTTCATAAATGAAGGAGAAGTGTCAAGCGTCCCGTCTGAAACACCCCCATTTTCGTCAATGAGATATAATGGTTCTTCTACTTTTCCCCTGTATAAAAGGCTTCTGGCGATTCCAAGTGTTCCCGTGACATCGATTTTATCCGCATCAAAAAGAACTTTTTCTTCTATGCTTTTGGGAGGGTTATTACTTCTGAAACGGTGAACTCTTATACATTGTGCGACTTTTTCAGAAAAGGTTATATCATATCCTTTTTTTAGAAGAAAGGCTTTCGCTTTGTCAGCTCCCACTTCGGCGTGGCAAAGATTGGGATTTTCAATTTGTTCCTTTCTGCCTACATCGTGCAAAAGACATGCAGTTATGAGTACGTCATAATCGATATCATTTTCAAATTGTGCTATATCAAGAGCTGTATATAATACACGGTAGACGTGTTCCTTATCATGGGCACTGTCGCTCATGCAATGTAGCATATAGCTTTCAATTAATTCAAACTCTTTGCGGTTCATTATTTTGGGTTCCCTTGAATGATTTGATATTGTTTTTACAGAATTGATAATTCTTTTAATGACTCTATATTTGTGTGCTTTTCGTAATCGTCACATATGTTTATGCCGTAAGATTTGATGTTCAAGCTTTTAGCAAGCAGAATATCGCAAACGGAATCTCCTACGATAAAGGAATTGTCAAGTGCAATTTGGGGATATGCTCTCAAAGCTTGTTCTATCATTCCTGTTTTAGGTTTGCAACAGCTACAGTTGTCGCTTCTTTTGTGGGGACAATAAAATACGTCTAAGATTTCAACTCCGTTTTCTTTTAAAAGAGAGAGCAGTCTTTTATTGTATAGTTCATATTGAGTTTGGGTTATATATCCCTCGTCGATAATGTACTGATTAGTGATTATTATTACCTTATACCCAATGTCGTTTATATGTTTTAAGGCTTCAATTGCATACGGCATCAAAACAGGCGTATCAATGTTAGCCCACACTGAATCGGGATAGTCAAGCGCTATTGTGCCGTCTCGGTCAAAAAATGCGACTTTCATTTTGTTAACCCAACTTGATTTTACCCTCGCAAATATCGGAGATAACTTCAACAAGGAAGGTATGCTCTCTTTCGAGAACTCTCTGTGCAAGGATTTCAGCAGAATCTCCCTCAAGAACGGGTACTGTTGTTTGGGCTACGATCTCACCGCTATCATATTCTGCACTTACTCGGTGAATTGTCACACCTGTTTCTGCTTCACCTGCGGCAATAACTGCGTTGTGAACGTTCATTCCGAACATTCCTTTGCCGCCGAACTTAGGAAGGAGGGCAGGATGGATATTAAAAATTCGATTATTGTATTTCTCCAGAACAGAAAGATGAAGCATACGCATATAGCCCGCAAGGAAAATCATATCAACTCCATGAAGGGATAAAATGTTGAGTATTTCTTTTGCCAATACTTCTTCGTTTCCGTATTTTTTAGCACTCATGTGATACGAGGGGATTCCCTCGTTTTTTGCGCGCGTGAGAGCCATGGAATCTCCGTTGTTGCTAATTACGCAAACGACACTTGCATTTATTTGATTGCTTTTGCATCCATCGATTATTGCTTGAAGATCACTGCCTCCGTGAGAAGCAAAAACTGCAATTTTTATAAAGTTTGCTTTAGTCATGATATATCTCCTTGATGGCATAAAAATAATTTAACGAATATATTATACCACTCAAACAAATGTTTGTCAACGAATCGGACTTAACTGTCGGTTGATATTGCCTGATTGTCTGACGGATACAGATATTTCTTGCCTATAAATTTTGTGGTTTTTGTATTTAATATTTGACTTTTGGGAAGTTTTGTATTATCATATATAATAGTAAATAATGCGCCCGAGGGGTGCTCCTTGAAAGGAATAAAACTATGGAACAGAAAAGAGTAGCAGAACTCAAGGAAATTGCTCGCAATGTCCGTATCGGCATTATTGATGCGGTTCATTCTGCAGCTTCCGGCCATCCCGGCGGATCCCTTTCATCAGCTGACCTGATGACTTACCTCTATTTTGAAGAGCTTAACGTAAATCCTGCAGAGCCCGATATGGCTGACCGCGACAGATTCGTTCTGTCCAAGGGCCATTGCTCTCCCGCACTTTACTCCGTGCTCGCTCATCGCGGATTTTTCCCCGTTGAGGATCTTAAGACTTTCAGAAAGACAACATCCTATCTCCAGGGTCATCCCGATAAGAACAAGGTTCCCGGCGTAGATATGTCCACAGGCTCTCTCGGTCAGGGCGTTTCCACCGCTTGCGGTATGGCGCTTGCTGCAAAGCTTGACGGCTCATCCCGTCGCGTATGGTCTCTCGTTGGTGACGGTGAGGCTGAGGAAGGACAGGTTTGGGAGAGCGCAATGTTTGCCGCTCACTACAACCTTGATAACCTTTGCTACATCATCGACTGGAACGGTCTCCAGATCGATGGTGCTATCGACGACGTTATCGGACCTGCTCCCTTTGATACAAAGTTCGCGGCATTCGGCTGGAACGTTGTTGAGTGCGATGCTCATGACTTTGAGTCCATCGAGGCTGCAGTAAATGCGGCAAAGGCATGCAAGGGCAAGCCCTCCGTTATTATCGCAAAGAGCGTTAAGGGTAAGGGCGTATCCTTCATGGAAAATCAGGCAAGCTGGCACGGTACTGCTCCCAATGCTGAGCAGTATACAGTAGCTATCAATGATCTCAACGCGTAAGGGGGTAAATAATAATGGCATACAATATCGGTGATAAGATCGCAACAAGAGACGCATACGGCGCAACCCTCGTTGAGATCGGTAATGAAAACGAAAACCTCGTAGTTCTTGATGCTGACCTTGCGGCGGCTACAAAGACAGGTATGTTCAAGAAGGCGCATCCCGACAGATTCTTTGACTGCGGTATCGCTGAGAACAATATGATCGGTGCGGCAGTTGGTCTTGCACTTTCCGGCAAGGTTCCCTTCGCATCCACATTTGCAATGTTTGCTGCAGGCCGTTCCTATGAGCAGGTTAGAAACTCTATCGGCTATCCTCATGCAAACGTTAAGATTGGCGCAACTCACGGCGGTATCACCGTTGGTGAGGACGGCGCAACACACCAGTGCTGTGAGGACTTCGCTCTCATGCGTACAGTTCCCGGCATGACAGTTATCTGCCCGGCAGATGCTCAGGAGGCTCGCCTCGCAGTTAAGGCGGCATACGAGATGGAGGGCCCTGTATACCTTCGTTTCGGCAGAATGGCTGTTCCCGTTCTTTTCGATGAGAACTATAAGTTTGAGATCGGCAAGGGTGTTAAGCTCGTAGACGGTACAGACGTTTCTATCATCGCAAACGGCGTTGAGGTTGAGCAGGCTCTTATCGCAGCTGAGGCTCTCAAGACTGAGGGTATCTCTGCTTCCGTTATCAATATGGCAACAATCAAGCCCCTCGATACTGAGCTTGTTATCGAAGAGGCTAAGAAGTGCGGCTGTATCGTAACAGTTGAGGAGCATTCCGTAATCGGTGGTCTTGGCGGCGCTGTTGCTGAGGCTCTCAGCGAAACATATCCCGTTCCCGTACTCAAGGTTGGTACAGAGGACTGCTTCGGCAGAAGCGGCCCTGCAAAGGAGCTTCTTTCCAAGTTCGGTCTTGACAGCGATGCAATCGTTGCAAAGGCAAAGGCCGCAATTGCTCTCAAGAAGTAATTTTTCAAGGCGGCACTGGCTACAGTGCCGCCTTTTTTAGCCTCCCTTGCCTAAAGGGAGGGGGACCATTCGCAGGATGGTGGAGGGATTCTGTCCGTCCCTTAACGAATGTCGACAGATTTTTTCGTATTATCTTAATTTGAGGTGTTATCCATGAACCGTGCCCATAATTGCGACGTATATAAAAAGTGTTCAGGCTGTCAGCTGACAAACCTTTCCTATGAGGAGCAGCTCAGCTTCAAAATGAAAAAAGTTATTTCTCTCCTCGGCAGATTCTGCCGTATTGATGAGATCATCGGTATGGAAACACCCTTCCATTACAGAAACAAAATGCAGGCGGCTTTTTCTATGGACAGCCATAGAAATCCTATTTCAGGCGTTTGGCAGACAGAGGCGCAAAAGGTTGTAAAGACTGATACCTGTCTTATCGAGGACGAGAAGGCGCTCTGGATAGTTCGTGCCGCCCGCGGAATGATCAAGGATTTCGGCATCTACGTTTATGATGCGAAAACAAGAAAGGGAAGCCTTCGCCATATTATGGTGAGAAACGGTTCTGTCAGCGGGGAGTATATGGTGGTTCTCGTAACTGCCCCCGGAAAGCCCGGTCGCCTTCGCGAGTTCAGCGCAGCTCTTGCAAAAAGATTCCCTTATATTAAGACTATCGTTCAGATCGAAAACGATACAAATATCCCTCTTTGGATGGGAGAAAAGGAAAACGTTCTCTATGGCAAGGGCTATATAGAGGACACTCTTTGCGATTGTAAATTCAAGATCTCTCCGAGATCTTTTTATCAGATAAATCATACGCAGACAGAGGTGCTTTATAAAAAAGCCATCGAGTTTGCAGACCTTAAAAAGACAGATAGCGTGATCGATGCTTATTGCGGCATCGGAACCATCGGTATAATTGCCGCAAAGAATGCAGGCAAGGTGTATGGAGTTGAGACAGTAGGCGATGCAGTTAAGAATGCCCGAGAGAACTGCGCGCTCAATAACGTTCAGAACTATAAAGTAGAAAAGGGCGATGCGGGAGTGTTTATGACCCGTCTTGCCGAAAAGGGTGAAAAGTTGAACGTAGTGTTCACAGACCCGCCAAGAGCAGGTTGCTCAAGAGAATTTCTTAATTCTCTTGTTAAGCTTTCTCCCGAGAGAGTGGTGTACGTTTCCTGCAACCCCGAAACTCTTGCCCGCGATCTTGAGTTTTTGAGAAAGAATAAGTATTCAGTAGAAAAAATACAGCCTGTAGATATGTTCCCTCATACGAGACATATCGAATGTGCCGTTTCTTTGAAACGTAACATTCGATAATGAATTGCGCAGGCGCATGAATTGAGTCGTGCACTCATGAATTGGCTTCGCCATGAATTGCCCTGCGGGGCATAAGGATGATGGCGCAATTCAAATCATGGAGGAGGCATAATGCCGACGAGAAATCATGATGCGTTAGCATCAATTCATGACACGAAGTGTCAAATCATTTCCTTATAGGAGCGTTTAATGAAAGAAAATTTGTTGGTTGATCTGTCAAAGCGATTTGCTGTTGATATTGTTAATCTTTGTACAGATATTAAAGAGAACAGAAAAAGTAATGTTCTCATAAATCAAGTGTTGCGTAGCGGTACAAGTATAGGTGCAAATATACATGAAGCGAATTATGCTTCCAGTAAAGCGGATTTTGTAAATAAGTTTCAGATTGCTTTGAAGGAATGTTACGAAACTGATTACTGGCTTGGCTTGTTTAAAGATACGAACATGATAACGGAAGATGAGTACAAAGATTTGTTCGCAAGGTGCAGTAAAATTCGAAAATTGCTTATTGCCTCCATAACCACAGCTAAATCGAAAGAAGTATGATAATAAACACAGATCGATGCTGTATATCAAATTTACAGCAATCAGATATTGAAAAGGCAGTTAGGCTGTTCACAGAGCAGAGTGTAAGGTGCTACCTTGGCGGTACGCTTAGTGAGGAAACGGCAGTTGAAAAACTGAATTCGTGGGTAAATAATAAAAAAGGATTGTATTTAACTGTCAGTTTATTGGAAAACAGCATTTTTATTGGTATAATTTCTGTAACAGACCACCACGACGGCAAGTTTAAAGAGATTTCCTATCAGTTCTTGCCCGAGTTTTGGGGCAAAGGATTAGCTTATGAATCTATCCGAGCGATACTTGATTATTTGAAGATTAACGATGGAATTAAAGAATTGATAGCGGAAACTCAAAGTCGCAATCTTGATTCCTGCAGGCTTCTCCAAAAGTTAGGGTTTAAGCTTTGCGAGACAGTCTTTAGATTTGGTGAGAATCAAAATATATACAGGATAGTCTTTTGAAATGAAAATAATACACAGAAAAATTGATTTTATAAAAGATAAAGAATACATATTGGAATCACATTGCAAGATCAATTATGAGTGTGATACCCCGTGGAAAAGAAAACTTCCTTATGAAGTTTATCGAGCGGAATGGTTTGGTCTTGAAAACCAAATAGCCGAATTTTATAATTATCTTTGCGATACTGCAACCGACGAAAGAACTGTTGCCGAAATCATAGAGGATGAGTGTGGTAATATTATTGGCTATCTTTGGGTGCCTTTTTGTGAAGATAAGGAAAGCGGTTTTTCTTTTGCCGATATCCAGGATATTTATATTGAGGACAAGTTTAGAGGTATGGGAATTGCATCGGATCTTTTAAAGTATTCGGAAGAAAAGGCAAAGAAGAACGGTGCGAAAGTAATACGTTCCGGTACGGGATGTGAAAATTTTGCTTCTATAGCATTACATGAAAAAATTGGATATTACGTTTATAGATATGAGTTTGAAAAGAAACTCTAATTGAATGAAAGAAAATAAAGGTGATACATATGCAAATAGAAACAGTACCTGTTTCAGTTGACGAAAAAGAAATACTTAAGAATTTACTTGAAAAATATAATTTTGAGTTTTCTGAGTGGGACAAACGGGACGTAAATGATTTGGGTCTTTACGGATATAAATACCTTGACCACTATTGGACGGAAAAAGAAAGATATGCTTATTTTATAAAGGTTGACGGAAAGCTTGCGGGCTTTGCTATGATAAACGCCTATGCTGATACGGACGAACCAATAGACCACGGAATTGCTGAATTCTGTATTATGCCAAAATATAGACGAATGGGTGTTGGGAAGGCGGCTCTTTTTCAGATACTTGACAGGATACAAGGAAAATGGCATCTGAAAATGCACCCTCGCAATATCGTGGCAAAAAGATTTTGGATAAGCGCGGTGTCAGAATATACAAACGGAAACTACCGTCTTTGCGAAGCTGTTGAGGGGACTGAATTTGATGATGGAACACCGGAAGATCAGATATTTTTTAAAAATTAAAAGGTTTTAATACATAATGCCAAACATATACTTTTTCTCCGGTCCCTGCGGATGCGGAAAGACAACGCTTTCTAATGCTTATGCAAAGCATCTTGTGAATGCTCTTGGCAAGAATCAAGTCTATATTATTCACGGCGACGACATAAGAGGCGGATTTGTAGATTCCGATAATTCGGATAAATATTCCATGGGAAAGCTTTCTTGGGAGGAAATACTCGATTTCAACTGGGAGTGTATTCTCCAAATGACAGAGAATGCTCTCAAAAGAGGGCTTGACGTCATAATTGATTATGTTATTGAGGATGAGCTTCCTCTTGTGAAAGCCGTTTGTGAAAAATATTCCGCTGAGCTTTATTACGTTGTTTTAACCGCTTCCGAAGAATCGATAACGGAGCGAATCAAGGCCAGAGGAGACGCTTGGATGATTGAGCGTGCATTATTCCTTAAAAATAAGCTTGAGTGTACAAAAGATAATATAGGTCATTTGTTTGATAATTCTAATATGACTGTAGAAGAAGAAATTTCACGTATCGATATGGAAAAATATAATATTTTCTAAAACGCTGCGTTCGATAATGAATTGCGCAGGCGCATGAATTGAGTGGTGCACTCATGAATTGGCTTCGCCATGAATTGCCCTGCGGGGCATAAAGATGAAGTGTTAAACCATTTCTTTGTAGGGTGTTTAATTAACGAAAATCTGTTAATGAGTTGAGCTGAATTATAGAAAGGATATTATTATGTCCATTTTTGATATTTTCAAGAAAAAGAATAAGCAAATGGATACGGAATCTCCCGAGAATAGAAATAAAATTGTTTCTGAAATAAAAGAGGAGTTGAAGTGCTTAGTTAAAAATAGTATTGAAATGTATGCGGACAATGATTCGGCAGTGTCAGATCCCGATTTAAGTAAAATTGGAGGAAATCCGTTTTTGCCTTCTGATTTTGTTTGGCCTACTTTTTATGATAAAGAAGATGATGTAACACGTCCGTTATCTTTCTTTTGTCAGCTTAATCTTTCTCATATTGCAGCATTAGATATTGAGAATCAATTACCATCTAAAGGAATACTCTTGTTTTTCTATGAGTGTGAAGCTTCCAGATGGGGATTTGATCCCGATGACAAAGGAGCCGCAAGAGTATTTTATTTTGAAGATACTGCAGGATTTGTTCCTTTTGAGATTCCCGGGTCTGTGGATGAAGATTATATAATTCCCGAAATTGCCCTTGAATTCAAAACAGTCAAGTCTTATCCTTCCTTTTATGAATTTGAAATTCACAGTGAATTAGAATGCGAATGGGAAGATTATGATGAAGCTATTGCAGAACTTGGTATAAATATAGAAGATGTTGAAAAACATAAGGTCCTCGGTTATGCTGACGTTATGCAGGATGAAATGCTTTCTGAATGCGAGCGTGTAACGAGAGGATTATATTGTGGAGACTCTGAAAGTTATCAAAATATTTCTGATGAAGTTGAAGCTGATATAAATAATAAATCAAAAGACTGGACGCTTCTCCTTCAACTGCAAACCATTACTAAAGACAATTTTGAGTGGATGTTCGGTGATTGCGGTATGCTTTATTACTACGTTAAAAAAGAAGATATGGCAAAGCACCAGTTTGGGAACGGATGGTTTTGCGTTCAGTGCGGATAAAGCCGGAGGAACTGAAAATGTATTGCTATAAAAGAACAACAAATAATACAGAAAAAGCCTTCGTTATAAACGGAGTGTCTTTCTCTTTGCAGGAATGCGATAATGCCGAGGCGGCTTTGGTGGAGAAGTCCCCCCAAGTGCTTTGGTATATCCGTATGTACTCTTATTCCCAGGAGTCCTCCCG
>JAZUAR010000145.1:0-2201 GCA_045638055.1 Candidatus Avispirillum sp. | reverse complement strand
CGCCGCAGGAATCGCCGTCAGCGAAGAATTCGGCATATATTCCCTCTCCTGCTCCTATTCCGAATATCAGCGCCTCACCGTTCAATTAAAGGCTATGGACGTCACCGAGGACAGCACGGATTTCGGCGAGAGCGTTACCGTCACCGCCGCAATCGAAGCCGACCGAGGCGAGGATCTGACAAACCTTATCCGAGAAATAACAAACGGAAAAGGCTCCTGCACCCTCCTTCGCACAGAGGAAAGAGCGAGTAAGAGATTTCAGCAGTAATTAAATTTTAAAACCCCGACATTCTGTCGGGGTTTTGTTTATTATTCGTTAAATCGCCTTTCCATCTCTTCTATATCATAGGATAGAAAATATGGTCTGAGTTTGGGGTAAAATTCTTTCATTTTTTCGTGGGTGGCAAAGACAATATCACAGCCCCTATCGTCGTAAATCGACAAAATACATTCGTTTTGAAACGATACAAAGCTTAAATCAAAGCCAACGTTGGTTATTGAATTATTTATAAATTTCTTATGATCAAATTCTTTTTCATCGCGATAACATATAATACGATTTCTGATTTGCTTTCCTTCGGATTCATCATCAGAATCATCATACGTTTCCAAATTTCTTACCGTATGATGTCTGTATTTGTTTTGGTTTTCCAAAAGAAATTTCAGTTGTTTCGTTTCCCATTCAATACTGTAACTGATATTATTGTCAATTTCATCTTCTTCGGCAGGTCCGCACTCTGAATAATCGCATACCCAATAATTGAAAATTATTGCATCAGCACCGAAGGGACATAATATATCGTATATTTCATTTGCGCGCTTCTTTGCATTGGAAATATACTCCAAATCATCACCAATCCCAAGCTCACATCTCAGTGCAAAAGGATTGTTATAAAAATATGGATGTGAATATGAAAAATTATTATCACATATAAGCTTTTCTATTTTACTCTGTTCCATATTTATCTCCTTTCTAAGCATATAGGTTGATTTTATAGTTCATTATATCACAAAAACGGCAGAGATACAATATCTCTGCCGTTTTGTATATATCTCGAAAATTATTCGGGCTTGAAGCTGTCCTTGAGGGATACGATTCTGTTATAGGTACCGGGCTTCTTGGAGTCGCGTACAAAGTAACCTGTACGAACGAACTGGAAGCGGGTATCGTCGCCCTTTGCAAGTGCCTTTTCTACCTTACAATCTGTGAGAGTCTTTACGCTGTTGGGATTGAGGTAATCAGCATAGGTCTTATCCTCGGGGATATCGCCTGTGTTGCGGATAGTAAAGAGAGGCTCGTAGAGATTTACCTTTACTGTATCGCAGATATCGGCAGATACCCAATGGATTGTTCCCTTGATCTTTCTGCCGTCGAGGGGATTGCCGTTAGCTGCCTCAAGGTCTGCTGTGCAGTGGATCTCTGTAACGTTTCCGTCCTCATCCTGAACAACACTGTTGCACTTAACGATATATGCGCCCATGAGTCTTACCTCGCCGTCAGGCTTCATTCTGAAGAACTTGGGAGGAGGAACGAGAGCAAAGTCCTCGCGGTCGATCCAGATCTCTCTTGTGAAGGGGATCTGACGTGTGCCCATCTCAGGGTTGCCGGGATGGTTTGCAACCTCGAAATACTCAACTCTGTCAACAGGGTAGTTATCGATTACAACCTTAATGGGGTCGAGAACTGCGATTCTTCTGGGTGCCTTTGTATTGAGCTCCTCACGAACGCAGTACTCAAGAAGTGCTACGTCGATAAGGGAGTCTGTCTTTGCGATACCTGCACGGGTGAGGAACTCCTTGATGGAATCGGGAGTATATCCGCGTCGACGGAGACCGCAGAGTGTAGGCATTCTGGGGTCGTCCCATCCGTCAACAAGGCCTGTTTCAACAAGCTCACGGAGGTATCTCTTACTCATTACTGTATTTGTGAGGTTAAGGCGGGCAAACTCGATCTGGCGGGGCTTCTTCTCAAAGCCGCACTCGTCTACTACCCAGTTATAAAGAGGTCTGTGTGCCTCATACTCAAGGGAGCAAAGGGAGTGTGTGATGCCCTCGATAGCATCCTGGATAGGATGAGCGAAATCATACATAGGATAGATGCACCACTTGCTGCCTGTCTGATGATGCTTTACGTGCTTGATTCTATAGATAGCAGGGTCACGCATATTGAGGTTGGGGCTTGCCATATCGATCTTTGCACG
>JAZUAR010000144.1:0-4329 GCA_045638055.1 Candidatus Avispirillum sp. | reverse complement strand
GTAGGGGAGCTGCTTGCCGCTCCCGCCCATCTGCACAAGAACGAAATGATATTTACAGCGAATCGATGCGTCTGAAGCGGGAGCAGCAAGCAGCTCCCCTACGTTAATGTTTGACTTTTGCAGTCGTTTTCGCATCAAATTTCGTTTTGTTTCGTATGCAGATATACGGACGACCGATGGTCGCCCCTACAATAGACAACCTAATCTGCTCGCTAAACCCGAATTTGATGATTAAATAAAAACAAAGCTGTTGCAGATTTCTGCAACAGCTTTGTTTATTACTGTATTTTTATCACAAGCGAAGGCTCGGATTGGTCGTTGTGGCCTCTTGCTATTTTGCCTACGTAGCGGAGAACTTTGCCATCAATGGTGATGCGGTTTTCTGTGACGGTTGCAAATTCCGTAATATCATATGCGAAGTCGCCGAGGAGATCCTGCGCAAGGACTTTTGCATTTTCTGATACAGGGGCGGTAGCCTCTAAGGTCAGAGTGTTGAAGACACCGAAAATGCCGACGGGCTTTGCAAGGTCAACCTCCTTTGCCGTGATATCGGCAGGGAAGAATGCATTGCGGATAGGGTCAACTGTGCGGGGCAGAGTTGCAACGGAGTAAGCTCCTGTTCTCGGATTCTTTGATGCGAGAACGTAGGGAGGCTCGTCCATATGCTTTTTAACTTCGGGAAGAGGACAACCTCTTGCCATAATAGCAGGTGCTCTTTCGATAACTGTTCTTCCCTTGCAGGGCGCCCATCCGCAAATTTCCGTATCAAAGAAAAGATAGTCGCAAAGGAATTTTTCTGAACAGGTATATTCACTCTCAAATATTCCAAAGGGAGGTGCGATCTTCTGCCAGTTGATGCAGGCGAGCGCTTCCTTATTATAATTCATAATACCCGTGGTAAGACCAAGTGAGGAGCAGACTGCATAGAGATTTTCTCCGTTTATGTATCCCTTGCCGGTGTGATCGCCTGAGTATACAAGCGCTTCGTGGGCGCGGAGCAGGGTGCATACCTTGTCAAAGGGCTCAAGAACGTCATATGTTCTGATAACGTCGCTGAACTCCATCTGCTTTTTTGTGCGGGCAGCTCTGTCTGAGAGGAATTTCTCAATATCGCCGTGATTATGGGAAAGGGGCTTCTGAACTACGGCGTGCTCAACGAGAAGGTTGGGCGCGTGCTTTTTTGCGCAGTCGCTGATAAGACGTCTGTATTCGTCATCGTAATCGTGTGCGCCCCAGTCAACCTTCCAGTAAAGAACTCCTGCATCGTGGCACCACCTTGCGCGGGTGCTCCAGTATTCCTCGCTTGATGCTGCTGTGTAGGGCTCTTCTGCATATTCCTGAGGTGATATCCAGAGGCCAACACCTGCATATCCCATATTCTTTACAGCCTCGGAAATGCCCTTCAGGCGGTCGGCGGGCGTATCTCCGAATCGTGCAAATTTTACTTTGTTGGGGTCAACAGCGCCGAAAAAGTGTCTGTCATTATCGTTTCCCACAGTACCGATGGGCACGTCCCATCCGTCGTCAAGAAGGAAGATAAGAGTAGAACGGCTTTCCTTGGGTACAGGGTGGAAAAGGTCCTCGCGGTCAAAGAGAGCCTCCTGATTCAGAGCATCTCTCCAGGCAGAAAGTCCCTCTCCCGAAAGACCGAGGGTAGCTGCGGCAGGGCACTGATTCCACCACGTGCAGGAATAGCTTCCCGTAACCTCGCCCTGCTCGGGGATGAGGTTAATATCTGTTTTCTTTAAATTTTCGTACATATTAATATTCATATTGAATACCTCCGCTTACTTGATTTTACCATTTATCAAGGAACAAGTCAAATATTTTGGAATAATTATAATCAGTAAATAAAAATATCGAAAATGATTGAAAACCAAAAATCCTTGTGCTATAATGCGGTTAATGTCAGTGTGCCGAGGCTTTCTCGGTAATACAGGCAAAAATCAGCTTAGTTGTTTTTTCCTCATTTGCTTTTTGCAAATGTCAGAAAGGAACGGTATATCCATGAATAAAATAGCAATAATCGGAACGGGAAGTGTCGGTTCTACAATTGCATATACACTTTGTATCAACGGAACGGCTTCGGATATTGTTATGATCGATATAAACGGCGTCCGTGCCAAGGGCGAGGCTCTTGATATCCGTCAGGGAACACCCTTCTGTAATCCCTGCGCGGTTTATGCAGGCTCCTATGAGGATGCGGCCGATGCGGACATTGTAATTATAACAGCAGGTGTTGCAAGAAAGGCAGGGCAGTCCCGCCTTGACCTTGCGCAGACCAACGTTAATATCCTGAAGGACGTAGCGGCAAATATCGTAAAGGCAGCGCCCAATGCCACTTATATTATTGTAAGTAATCCTGTAGACGTTCTGACCTACGCCTTTTGCAAGTATTCGGGACTCCCCGAGGAGCGCATTATCGGCTCCGGCACTATCCTTGATACAGCCCGCCTACGCTCCCGCCTTTCCGAGTATTATTCCGTAAACCAGCAGAACGTTCATGCCTTCGTTCTCGGTGAGCACGGAGACTCCTCATTTATCCCCTGGTCCATTGCCAATATTTCCAACGTCCCCATCGAGGCCTATGCGAACTCGATTACAAACGTGGCTCAATTCCCCGAGTTTAAGAAGGACGACGTTGAGGAGTACGTTCGCAAATCCGGCGCTATGGTAATCGAGAGCAAAGGAGCAACCTTCTATGCAGTGTCTATGTCAGTTTCTTATATCTGCAAGTGCCTGCTCAGCGGTATCGATACTACAATGACCGTTTCAACAATGCTCCACGGAGAGTACGGTCTTTACGATATCTGCCTCAGCCTTCTCAACGTGGTAGGAAACAAGGGCGCAAACAGCAAGGTCCTTCTCCCTCTGAACGATGAGGAGATCAAGGCTCTTTATAAGAGCGCAGGCAGCCTCCGCACAGTTATTAACAGCATTAAGCTTTAAAAAGAACCTCCCTGAAGGATATTTCCTTCAGGGAGGCATTTTATTTAGTCAGCAGCCGCAGCCGTTGCCGCATACAGCGAAGAGGATGATGAGGGCGATGATGATGAGCCAAACAACCTCATTCTGAAAGAGTTCGCAGAAGCAGTTCATATTAGTATCCTTTCTTTTATTATCTTTGGAGGTCGGAGATTTCACTCTCCAATATAATAATATGTGAAAGGCCGAAATGTGTGAATGGAGGAGGTTTCAAGTTTGGGCGTTTAAGAGGGGTACGCTACTTTCTTTGAAAAGAAAGTAGCAAAGAAACTTTAAAAAGTTAAAGAAAGCAAAGGCAAAAGCCAACGCAAAGTAAAAGACAGTAAAAATGAACGAGCTCATTTTTACTGTCTTTTCGCGTTGGAAGGCGATATATCGCCTCGGTGCTTCGCACCGTTTCTTTTGCCTTATATATTTTCAGCTATCCCAATTTTTAAAGTTTTTTGAGAGTGCAGAGAACTTTTTTACAAAAAAAGTTCTTTGCATATCCTTAGACAGCTACGGTTTTAGGCGTTGATATTAAAGATCATCAACGTTCCAGGGGAGGTCAACCACTGTCATGGTGTGGTCCATTGCAGAGAGCAAGGGACCGAACATATCGGCGGTCTTTATTTTCAGGCTTGAGGTGTTGATGCAGGGGTGGCATCCAACAAACTCGCCCTTCAGGATATCGTTATCAACGAGGAGGCGGACCTTCTTTTCCTTATCGTTCATAAGACCGAGAATGCTGACGGAGCCGGGAGTGATATCGAGAAGCTCCTCCATATGCTCGGCTGTTGCAAAGGAGAGGCGGGATGAGCCTATCTGCTTTGATAAGAGCTTTGTTTTGAAGGGCTTTGCTCCGGGCATCAGAAGAAGATAAAAGGCTGTCTGCTGCTTATTGCAGAGAAAAAGGTTTTTGCATATCTCGCCGCCGAGAGTGCGGTCGATCTCCTCGCAGGCGGTCATGGTTTCTGCAACGGGGTGGTCTGCACGCAGGTATTCTATCCCCAGAGAATCAAGAAGATCGTAGCAGCGCTTTTCCTTATCAAGTCTTGACTCGACGTTTTGCGGTCTGCCGCTTTCAAGAATAATATTTTCCATCATTATAATACCGAATAATACCGAGAGCCATTCCCGAAGGAATGGCTCCTTTTTAATTATTTAACTGTGATAACGTTGAGGCCGAGGATCTTGCCGAAGAACTCAAGCTCCTTGAGATCTGCGCCGTAAACGAGAGCGGAGTGGTGTGTAACACCGTGTGTGCTGATAGCGGAGAGGAAGTCGCCAAGAGGCATCTGAGGTTTCATCCAACCGCGAACGCTGCCCTGATAGTTGTCCTTCTTTGCTGCGAGCATCTCAACG
>JAZUAR010000143.1:0-27734 GCA_045638055.1 Candidatus Avispirillum sp. | reverse complement strand
CCCGGCGTTCGCTTTGCAGATGGTGATATCGGCGACCAGAAGAGAGTTATGACCCCTGCTGAAGCAAAGAAGATCGGTTCCGACTACATCGTAGTAGGCCGTCCCATCACAGCTGCAGAGGACCCCGTAGCAGCTTACGAGCGCTGCGTAGCAGAATTTTGCGATTGATCGCAAAATTCTGCAATGATATCCACGCAAGGCGTGGGTGAAATCCGCTTCGCGGGTGAAATATTTTCTTCGAAAATGTGAAATATTGCCTTCGGGAATGTGAAGGTACATTTCCGCTTCTGGCGGAAATGGATTTTGATAGAAATATAAGGAGTGTTTAAAATGGAATCTTACAAGAGAGAATTTATACAGTTTCTTCAGAGCGCAAACGTTCTGAAGTTTGGCGACTTTACTGCTAAGAGCGGCAGAAAGATCCCCTACTTCATCAATGCAGGTGAGATCAAGACAGGCGATCAGATCTCCAAGCTCGGCGAGTTCTACGCAAAGGCTTACCTCGACAAGGTAGGCAACAAGAAGTGCGTTCTTTACGGACCTGCTTACAAGGGCATTTCCATTGCAGTTGCAACAAGCGTAGGTCTTGCACGCGAGGGTCTTGACGTTCCCTTCTTCTTCAACCGTAAGGAAGTTAAGGACCACGGTGAAGGCGGCGTATTCGTAGGCTACAAGCCCACTGCAGGCGAAGAGATCGTTATCACAGAGGACGTTATCACTGCAGGAACAGCTATCCGCGAGTCCATGGAGATCCTCTCCGTTCTCGAGGGTGTTAAGGTTGCAGCTACATTCGTAATGGTTGACCGTAAGGAAAAGGGTCAGACAGAGAAGAGCGCTATGGCTGAGATCACAGATCAGTTCGGCTTCCCCGTATACTCCGTTGTTGACGTTTACGACATCATCGAGTACCTTGAAGAGGACGAAGCTAACCGCGAAAACGTTGATCGCATCAAGAACTACCTCGCTGTTAACGGCGCAAAGGCATAAGTAAACAAAGGAGAATTTCCATGAGAAGCCTTATAGATATCCTCGATTTTACAACCGAGGAAATTAACGAGCTTATCGCAGTTGCCAAGGATATCATTGCAGATCCCGACAAATACTGCGAAAAGTGCAAGAGAAAGAAGCTTGCAACACTTTTCTTCGAGCCCTCCACACGTACACGTCTCTCCTTTGAGACTGCTATGCTCGATCTCGGCGGCAGCGTTATCGGCTTTTCCGATGCAAACTCCTCCTCCTCCTCTAAGGGCGAGAGCGTTGCAGACACAGTAAAGGTTGTTAGCTGCTACGCTGACATCATCGCAATGCGCCATCCCAAGGAGGGTGCTCCCCTCGTTGCGTCCATGAACGCATCTATCCCCGTTATCAATGCGGGTGACGGCGGACATTGCCACCCTACACAGACTCTTGCTGACCTTCTTACTATCAGCCGCCGTCTCGGCAGACTTGATAACTTCACAATCGGCTTCTGCGGCGACCTTAAGTTCGGCAGAACAGTACATTCTCTTATCAATGCACTCTCCCGTCAGACAGGCATCCACGTTGTTCTCATCTCTCCCGATGAGCTCAAGCTCCCCTCCTACATCAAGAAGGACGTTCTCGAAAAGAACAATATGTCCTACGAGCAGACAGAGAGCCTTGAGGATGCAATGCCTAAGCTCGATATTCTCTACATGACAAGAGTTCAGAAGGAGCGCTTCTTCAACGAAGAGGACTACCTCCGTCTCAAGGACAGCTATATTCTCTCTCCCGACAAGATGGAGCTTGCAAAGAGCGATATGGCAGTTCTTCATCCCCTGCCCCGCGTAAACGAGATCAGCGTTGCCATCGACGACGACCCCAGAGCGGCTTACTTCGAGCAGGTTGCAAACGGTAAGTTTATGCGTATGGCACTTATTTTGAAGCTTCTCAGCGAAGCGGGAAAGATCTGAGGAGGGAACGAAAATGAAAATAGATGAGATCAAGAACGGTATCGTTATCGACCATATCCCCGCAGGCCGCGGCATGACTCTTTATGAGCTTCTCGGCCTTGACAGCCTCGATTGCCCCATCGCCTTCATCAAGAATGCCCCCAGCGCAAAGATGGGCAAGAAGGACATCATCAAGATCGACGCTGACATCCCCGTAAGCTTTGATATCGTAGGCTACGTTGCCCCCTCCGTTACTATTAACTTTATCAAGGACGGCGTAATCTGCGAGAAGAAGAGTGTTTCTCTCCCCGAAACACTTAAGAACGTTATCAAGTGCAAGAACCCCCGTTGCATCACAACAACAGAGCAGGAGCTTGACCATATCTTCAAGCTCACTGACGTTGAAAAGGGCATCTACCGCTGCATCTACTGCGAAACAGCAGCAAAGTGAGAGAATACGGTCGCTTTTTTGTAAAAAAGCTCCGCAAAAAACTTCAAAAAGAAAATGGCTATGGGTTATCCCGTAGCCGTTTTTTGTTTTTAAATTCGGGTTTATCGAACAGTTTAATAATGTAGGGGCGTGCATTGCACGTCCTCACATCTGCACGCGAACCAAAATAGAATTTGATGCACAAACAAAGGAACGAGTTATACCTTGTCGTAGGGGAGGGGCTTAAATTTATAGTTGTCTTTCTCGTCTTTACGTATTACTTGAGCTTTTAGTTTGCATCGGACGAGCAATGCTCGCCCCTACAGTGTACACATAAACTGTTCGTCAAACCCGAATTTAACGTATAATTCCCTCGCATGCTGAATGAAAAATAAATTTATTGACAATAATCTCCAAATAGTATATAATGAGTGGTACTGTTTTACGGATTGGAGGATGAATATGAAGCTTTCTTTGGTTGTTCCCTGCTACAACGAGCAGGATAACGTTCAGGAATTTTATCATTGCACAAAGGCTTGCTTTCGCGGTCATATCGATGACTACGAGATCGTTTTCGTTAACGACGGAAGCTCCGACAAGACTCTCGAAAAGCTGAAAACTCTTGTTGAGTACGACGAGCCCGCAATTCAGATCGTCTCCTTCAGCCGCAATTTCGGTAAGGAATCTGCAATCTATGCAGGTCTTGCCCGCTCAAAGGGTGACCGTGTCTGCATTATCGATGCAGACCTCCAGCAGCGCCCCGAGGTGGTTCTCGAGATGATGAAGATCCTCGATACAAAGCCCGAGATCGACTGCGTTTGCGCTTATCAGGAAAAGCGCAAGGAATCCCGTCTTATGTCCTTTACAAAGTCTATGTTCTACAAGATCATAAACAAGATCTCCGAGGTGGATTTTGTTAACGGCGCATCGGATTTCCGCCTTATGAGCCGCACCATGGTGGACACCATCCTTTCCATGACTGAATACCACCGCTTCTCAAAGGGTATTTTCGGCTGGATCGGATTCAATACGGAATATATCCCCTACGAGGTCGCAAAAAGAGAGCACGGCGAAACAAAATGGAGCCCGGGAAAGCTTTTCCGCTACGCTATGGGCGGCATTATCGCCTTCTCCACAGCCCCCCTCAAATTCGTTACCTTTATCGGATTTCTTTCTGCATTCCTTTCCGTGGCTTACATGATATTCGTTATCATTCAGAAGCTCTGCTTCGGTATCGATATCCCCGGATATGCCACAATCATCGTTCTCCTTCTCCTTATGGGCGGACTTATCCTTTTCTGCCTCGGAATCATCGGAGAATACCTTGCAAAGATGTACGTTCAGCTCAAAAACAGACCTATCTACGTTGAGCGCGAGCATATTGAAAACAAGAAAGACAAATAAGATAACCCCTTGAAAACCGTTGGTTTTCAAGGGGTTTTTTTATGATTATTCTTTTCCCTTCTGCCTTCTTCTCATACGCTTCCAGTTAAAGAATGCGTACATATCGTTGGCAAGGAAGGTCACAAAGCAGATGACCATTATAATATACGAGGGATCCTCCAGCGAGGCAAGTCCCCACAGCACTACGAGAACGATATCGTTAAGGGAATACATAAGCGCATAGTAGGGGCTTCTGAGAAATGTCAGTCCCGATGCCGCAAAGCTTGTTGCGATGGACAGGGTGCTGAAGCCGAGATTTTCCGTATTCAGCGCACCGAGAATGAAATAAAAGGCTACGGTTACCGCAACCGTCAGAAGGCTGAGCAACACAACGCTCTTTTTTGAAATGTGGGCGATCTCTACCTCTTTTGTGTCCTTATAAGGGTTTCTTACCCATGAAATGACTGATGCAAGACCCATGGGAAATGTCATTCCCATATAGGTTATAAGCTCGCCGTAGTAGCAATACCTCAGGGAAATATATCCGTAAAGCAAGGAGAAAACGCAGGAAAGCACCTGACCTGCCACTCTGCCCTTTGCCACAAACATTATCGCCGTAACACCGATGAGAGAAGCAAGAAAATTGAGAAATCCGCCCTCGGGAGAGATGATATAGCTTATTATCGTAACGATCACGGATATTGCCCACAACGTAGCCTCAAAGGGCGTAAAGGCGCAAAACTCTTTTATTTTTTTCATTTTCTCCCCTCCTTAAACAGTGCATCCGTATTTTATCACACAGCCCTCACACTGTCAATATTTTTGAATTTATAGTCGGGGATAATTGACGAAAAGAGTCGAAAGTGATATAATTATTGTAATTGTGCTTTTATACGGGGTATATATTTATGAAAAAAATCGCAGCTATACTTCTCTGCGCTTTACTGATATTTCTCGCATTCCCTCTCACAGCAGTAAATACTTCTGCCGCATTTTCCGGCACCGATAAGATAACCATCGTTCTTGACCCCGGTCACGGCGGCTTCAATACAGGCGCCGCAACCCGAGGTATCGCCGAAAAGACGTACACCTTCAGGCTTGCCAATCTTATCAAGGCCGAGCTTGAGATGAACGGCAGCTTTAACGTTTACCTTTCAAGAACAGGCGACTACGATATGGAGCTTTACGAAAGAGCTGAGGTTGCAAACAGATACAACGCAGACCTTCTCATAAGCCTCCATTTTGACGGAAATCCCAGTCCCTCTGTTCACGGTGTTACAACATACACATCCGTTTTCGATGCATATGCGGCAACCTCTCTCTCAAGCTCCATTGCATCCGAGATCTCCGCCGCAACAGGACTTACCAACAACGGAGTGCGCCGCCGCCCCGACAACGCGGGATATTACTGGAATCACACCCGTCAGTGGGACTGCCAGGACCCTTCTCTGGGTGTTCTCTCCGACTATTACGGAATCCCCACCTGGTGTGCTAAATTCGGCATCAAGTCTATCATCGTTGAGCACGGATATTTCTCCAACTACAACGATTCCAACATTATCTGCGCTGACGGTGCCCTTGAGAAAATCGCAAAGGCCGAGGCCCGCGCAATCATCAATTACTACACAAACCACACCCACGTATATTCCGCAGCAAAGCAGGACTTCCCCTCCAACTGTGTTTACACAGGCAAAATGAGCGAGCGCTGCTCCGTTTGCGGCCACAGAAGAAATATTACCCTCCTTTCAGCCGCACCCACCAATCATTACTGGGTGACAAAGGAAAATACTCCCGCATCCTGCGGACGCGACGGAAGGCTCGTGCTTGAGTGCCGTATCACACAGAATCTCAAGGATAAGGGCTGGGCAGGAGATGTCCATATGTCCACAGAGACTATCCCCGCTCCCATGGACCATACCTTTGAGCTTATAAAGGACGTTAAGGCGACCCATGCCTCAGACGGCTATCAGACCTGGAAATGCAAGACCTGCCAAAGCTCATTTACGGAAACCGTAAAGGCTGAGGGACATACATACGAGTTTGAAAGCTACACAGCCCCCACCTGCACCGCGAACGGAGGAAGCACCTACAAATGCACCACCTGCACCGCTACGTATACCGATACGGAGGGAGCGCTGGGTCACAGCTTTACAGTTACTGATAAAAAAGACCCCACCTGTCAGAGCGAGGGCTATGCAGACAAAGTCTGCTCCGTTTGCTCACACAAGGAAAGAGAAACCTTCCCTCCCCTCGGTCATTCCCTTCCCGAAAGCGCTGTCAAGGCGCCCACCTGTACTGAGGACGGATCAAAAAAGGGCAACTGCCTCAGATGCGATACCGCAATCGACGAGGTTACAGAAAAGACAGGCCACAGCTTCCAAACAACGATAAACACTCCTCCCACCTGTACAGAAAAGGGCAACGAAACAAAGACCTGCACCGTCTGTGCATACTCCGAGGAGGCTCTCACAGAAGCCACGGGTCATAGCTTTGACCGCACGGTTTCAGAAAAGGCTACCTGCGAAAAGGACGGCACAGCCATCCTCACCTGCTCCGTTTGCTCCCACGTTGAATCCGAGCCCATCAAGGCTCTCGGGCATAAAAAGAGCGAGAAGCCCATTTCAAAGACAGAGGCAACAGCCCTTTCAACCGGAGCTGTTGAATACTCCTGTGAAAACGGCTGTGAAAAGATTTTCAAGGAGGAGATCGCCCCTTCTCTTGATAAATCCGAAAAGCTTATTATCATAGCGGCAGCAGCACTTGCGGTTTCTGCAATTCTTGTGGTCGCTGTTATTATCCTTATCAAAAAAGGAAAGAAAAAGGACGAAGAATCCCCCGAAAAGCCCGCCTCTGCAGAGGAGGTTGACACCCCCGAAGAGACCGAAGAGACCGAAGAGACATCACAAGAGTCTGAAGAAGAATCAGAAGAATCAGAAGAATTACCCGAAAAGGTTGAAGCAGAATAAAAAAAGAGCTGTTGCAATGCAACAGCTCTTTTTTCATATTTTATAAACGATCTTTTCCTTGATGAATTTATATATCTTTTTCTTTAAAGATCCGCCCTTATCCGCTTTTGCAGCGATGATATATTCATCCGCACTTTGCAAAAGAAGAAGCTTTACAGGAAGATTATCCATAGGATTTTTTTCAAAATATTCCCTTGCTCTCACAAAAGCCGGGAGCGAAAGTATCTCGCAAATAAGCTCTTTCGTGCTTTTTTCACCTATTTCCTTAAGACTTCTGACAACGTGAACATAAAACCAGTCTGCCGTTTCGAAATGATGAAGCTCTTCGACCTTAGCCTTTGCCTTACCGTTCCATTTATCCAAAAAGATTTTCTGATAATACTTGATTCGGTCAAGATTATGCATTTCGTTTTTTCTGTAATTTCCGGTATTTCCGTTCAGGCGGTATGAGAGATAATATGCATCGGGCAAATAAAGAGCCGAAGAACACTTCTCAAGCAGATGAAGGTTTATTACAAGATCATCTCCCATATAAAGCCTTCCAAGGCTTTCGGGATCGGGTATGTTCTTATATATGCTTTTATGATAAAATTTTGTGACAGTATTGAGAAGCAGCCGTGATTCAATATTTCTGCTTGAAAGAAGATAGGGATATTCCCTTTCGTAAAACTCCTCGGCTCCTATCTCGATTCTCTCGCGTACCGTATTATCCTTGAACTTCAGATGGTTAAACTTTTTATAGTAGCCGCATTGAATGAGCTGATATTTCTCATCCTTAATTTCTGAATAAAGCTTCTCAAAGGCCTTCGGGTCTGCAATTATATCATCATCATCACAATAGGTGAGATATGTTCCGCAGGCTTCAGCCGCACCATAGGCGCGGGCGCGGAAAACTCCGCCGTTTTCAAGTGATATAACGCGCACTCTCTGCGCTTTGCGGGAAATTTCTGCAAGTATCTCTCCTGTCTTATCTGTTGAGCCGTCGTTTATAACCAGGATCTCTATATCCTTAAAGGTCTGGTCAAGGATAGAATTTATGCAGTTTGTTATGTAGCTTTCTCCGTTGTACACGGGTATTGCAACAGAAAAAAAAGGGGTTGCCCCATCCTTCATACGCTCCATCTCCCTTCACTTTTTGACCATTATATCACACAGCCAATGCAAACACAATAGAGCAAAAAAGACTTTTTGAGAATCAACTCTCAAAAAGTCTTTTTTATTATTTACTTGAAATAATCTCGTTCATAAGCTTGATAAGCTCTGATTTATCAAGAGATGCACAGCGGGCATACTCGCAGATAAGAGCAGCTCTCACAGCGTTCTTTCCGTTGTTATCAAGCTCGCCGAAGAGTCTGTCAAGCTCGGGGGCATTGGAGAAGGAGGATTCTCCGATATTCTCCTCGCCGGGATTGAACTGATAGAAAAGATCCTCGGGGAAAGCACCGATACCGCGAAGAAGATCGTGTGTCTTGCAGTTATAATCAAAGAACATTACGATGGAAAGGTATGTATTCCAGGAAAGGCTTCTTGCGCCTGACTCTGTGAGGCAATAGGTCTGTCTTGAAACGCCTACAAGACCTGCAAGCTCGTCCTGAGAAAGGCCTGCTCTTGCTCTGAGCGCTGCCAGATGAGGAAGAAGTCTGTCAATATACTCCTGCTTTTTATCCTTGCTGATGCTCCAACGCTTGCCGTATTTCATAAAAACTCCATTAGGTTTAAATATATTTTGCACGTATATTGTAACATCGTTTGACAAAAAAATCAACTATATTTAGAATAAAAATAGTTAACAAAGTGTGTACAAATAACGATTTCAATATAGCCTTCCCTGATAGGTATTTCGGGAGAACATTTCCTTATCTATATCGTTGGCCACAGCTGTTTTTTTGCGGCACCATTCGGGAGCAATAAGGCTGTCTGCAGGGGCATCTCCCGTGATTCGCGCAATGACAGTATCGGGGCTGAACAATTCTATCTGGCGCACAACGGTGTCGATATAATCCTCTCTCTCCATTGTGGTATATTCCCCTGAGAGATAGATTCCCTCAAGGGCAGTATCCTTAAGAATATGCAGAAGATGAAGCTTTACCATATCGGGACGAAGGGCGGCCACCTGTCGGGCGCTTTCAAGCATCATTTCCTGAGTTTCCCCGGGGAGACCGTTTATGAGATGCACTGTTATCGCAATATCGCCTCCTGCCGCGCGAAGGCGGTTGTAGCCGGAAAGAAAGGCTTCGTAGGTATGACCGCGGTTTATCTTCTCTGCAGTAGCATCGTGAACGCTCTGAAGCCCAAGCTCGACGAGAAGAGGTATCTTTTTTGAGGTTTCCACCAAAAGCTCGATAACCTCATCACTAAGACAATCGGCTCTCGTTGCAATGGCAAGCATTACCGCACCGGGAAAGGATGATGCCTCGTCGTATATTTCTCTCAGCCTCTCCACAGGGGCATAGGTGTTGGTATGCGCCTGAAGATAGGGCACGAATCGGGTGACGTCCCATTTTGAAGAAACAGCGCTGACTCCCCCATCGTATTGCTGACGAAGGCTTCCCGCGCACTGCGCACCCGATGAGCCGCCTGAGCAGTAGATGCATCCGCCGTGGCCCACGGCGCCGTCGATATTGGGGCAGGAAAGCCCTGCATCGAGGGATATCTTTGCGCACTTGCCACCGAAGCGCTTCTTCATATAATAATCAAAGGTCTGATATCTTTTATTAGAATCGGAATTGGGATAGGGATTTTTCTCCCTTTGAGTTTGCTTTTTCATTTTTTTGCTTTCTTTTTAAACTTTAACTGAGAATTTCTTACTACATCCTATGATACAACAAACAAACAATTATTTCAACGGTTATTTAAACCGATAAATCGGAGTTTGAAGGGGAAGAAACGGTCGCTTTTTTGGAAAAAAGCTCCGCAAAAAACTTCAAACAAACAAAGATATCAAAAAGGCAAAAGCCATGAAATAGAGAATACGGAAAAAATGAGCTCGTTCATTTTTCCGTATTCTCTATTTCGTGGCAGGCGCTGTAAGCGCCGCAGGTCTTATGACCTGCACCTTTTGCCTTGCATTACTTTGGATTTCCTTTTTAAAGTTTTTTGAAGGTGCGGAAACTTTTTCTCAAAAAAGTTTCTGCGTAGTGTCCTTCAAACTCCAATTTATCGAGGGGCAAATTTCTCTTGACAACGGCGGAATGTGGTGTTATAATCATTTTGTTCATGGCCACGAACACAATTCAATACAGGGGTGCTGCGAAAGCGGCTGAGACGGCGATGCCGAACCCTTTAACCTGATACGGGTAATTCCGGCGTAGGGAGCATTGAGCTATATTGCTTTTATCATCCTCTGCAGCCGCAGAGGATTTTTTTATGCTTCTTTCATCTCGGATAGAAAGGAAATTATGAAAACAAAAACCAAAACACAGTCAGTCACACTAAAGCTTTGCGAAAGCGCAATTATGATCGCTCTTGCAACAATCCTCAGTCTTTTAAAGCTTGTTGAGCTGCCCTACGGCGGCAGCATCACATTCGCTTCCATGCTGCCCATCCTTCTTATTGCATACCGCCACGGCACTGCATGGGGTCTTCTTACAGGCCTTGTACACGGCGCTATGCAGTTTATCCTGGGAACAGGAGTTCTCAGCTACGTTACAGGCTGGAAAAGCGTTATGGCAGTCATTCTTCTTGATTACGTTCTCGCCTTCACCCTCATCGGTTTTGCAGGCGTTTTCAAAAAAATGAAAAGCCAGCGCAGCGCTCTCGCGCTGGGCGCTTTCCTCACAGGTGTTCTGAGATACGCCTGCCACGTTATTGCAGGAGCTACGGTATGGGCAGGACTTTCCATTCCCACAGCATCTGCACTCTCATACTCCTTCGTTTACAATGCAACCTATATGCTCCCCGAGACCATAGTTCTCTGCCTTGCGGCCTTTTACATCGGAGGCGTACTGAATTTTGCCACTCCCAGACTCTCTCCCTTAAATAAGGGAGAAAGCACAAAGCCGAGCCTTCTCTCCTATATAGGCGGCGCAGCTATGCTTGGTACTCTCGTTTACGATATTGCCGCAGTCTTTTCAAAGCTTCAGAATGCTGAAAGCGGAGAATTTGACATTACGGGCATCGCAAACGTCAGCTGGGGCAGCGTGATCGCAGTCAGCGCAATTGGATTTGTTCTTGCAACAATTATCCTGATTGCTTCCAGAATCAAAGCAAATAAGGGCTAATTTCCCATTTTTGGCAAAAAAATTGTTTGAACTGCCATAAAAAATAAGTGAAGTTTATTGACTTTGCCGACGTAGTTGGTATAATAAAACTGTATATTTATTCTCATAGAGAAAATCATAAGCTTGAATTTATAAATTAGTTGTCGTTTTCAGGCGGCTGTATGCACATATCCAACAGCTTGGAAAGGTAGGGTAATTTCTATGAAAAAGAAGGTCGGCGTAGTCGGTTACGGCGGTATGGGTCAGTGGCACGTTTGCAGCATCGAGGGTGTCACATATTTTAATGCAATCGAGTTTGAGAAGAGCGATGTATGCGAGGTAGTTGCTACCTACGATATCGATCCCGCAAAGAACGAGAAGGCACGTAAGGACGGCTACAAGGCATACGATACACTTGAGGAGTTTCTCGCGGACGAGTCTATCGAGATCGTTGTTATCGCAACCCCCAATGACGTTCACGAATCTATTGCCATCGCAGCAATGGAGGCAGGCAAGCACGTTATCTGCGAAAAGCCCGTAACTCTCTCCTGCGAATCTCTCGAGAGAATGATCGAGACATCTGAAAAGACCGGCAAGAAATTCTCCGTTCACCAGAATCGTCGCTATGACGATTACTTCAGAGGCATGAAGCAGCTGAAGGAGGACGGCACAATCGGTGATATTATCAGCGTTGAGTCCCGCGTTCACGGCGACCACGGTATCCCCGGCGACTGGAGAAAGACAGTTGAAAAGGGCGGCGGTATGCTTTACGACTGGGGCGTTCATATGATGGACCAGCAGCTCTGGATGATGGGCTACGACGTTGAAAGCGTATACGCAAGATTCGATTACCTCACAGGCGCTCCCGTTGACGACGGCTGCTATATCGATATCAAGCTCAGAAGCGGTGTTAATCTCCACGTTGAGATCTGCACATACAACTTCATTCAGCTTCCCCTTATGTATATGAGAGGAACTACCGGTACTGCAATGGTCAGCTACTGGACAGACTCCATCCACATCACAAGATGCACAGCCTTTGCTGATGACGATAACATCCGTCCCACAAAGACCTCCAACGGTCTTTCAAAGACAATGGCTCCCAGAACAGACCGTTCCATGGAGAGCTACGTTGTGATGCGTCCCGAGATCGACGTTCACGATTACTACCGCAACTTCTGCGATGCGATCGACGGCAAGTGCGAGCAGCTCGTAACACACGATCAGATGAGAGTTGTTATGAAGGTCATCATGGCAGCATTCGAGTCTGCAAAGACAAATACAGTAGTTAAGTTCTAAAACAAAACGGCTATCTTTCGATAGCCGTTTTTTTATTTATCAAGTTCTTCCTGTGTCACCTTTGCCACAACTGCGGGGTTGGCGCGACCGCGGCTTTCGCCCATGGCTTTGCCGATGATGGATTTTATTGCCGTTTCTTTTCCTTTTTTGTAGTCCGCAACTGCTTTTTCGCATTTTGAGATTGCAGACAGTACAAAGGTGCGGACGGCTTCCTCATCGTTTATCTGAGAGAGACCCTCCTTTTCCACCCTTTCACGGGGGTCAAAATCACTTTCCCACATTTCGCGGATAAGCTTTTTTGCGGTGGCGGAGTTTATAATCTCATCGCCTGTCATATCGCAGACTGCGGCGATATGGGCAGGGGCGATGCGATAGAGGGTATCGCTTGATTCCATTATGCCGAGAAGCTCGGAAAGGATGATATTTGATGCGCTTTTCGGGTATTTTGTAAGAGCGGCGCATTCCTCGAAATAGTTTGCCGTTTCAGGGTCAAGGGTAAGCACCTCACCGTCGGAATGAGGAACAGAGTATTTTTCAAAATAGGTTGCTATTCTCTCATCGGGAAGGGCGGGGAGAGCAGAGCGGATGCTATCAAGATACTCCTCGGAAAGGCGGATTGGAGGAAGATCGGGCTCCTCGAAAAAGCGGTAATCGCTCTGGCTTTCCTTTTTTCTCATGGAGTAGGTCTTGCCGCTTGATTCGTCGAATCGGCGGGTCTCCTGCAGGATCTCTTCTCCTGCGAGAATCGCCTCGATCTGTCTTTTTTTCTCGTATTCGATTGCCTTTTCGATAAACTTAAAGGAATTGAGGTTTTTGAGCTCACACCGAGTTCCCATAGGAGAGCCATGTCGTCTTACGGAAAGGTTAACGTCGCATCGGAGGCTTCCCTCGTTCATTTTGCAATCGGAAATTCCTGCAAAAAGAAGGATAGAGCGAAGCTTTTTAAGATATGCCACAGCCTCGGCGGCGCTTCTCATATCAGGCTCGGAAACGATCTCGATAAGAGGGATGCCGCAACGGTTGCAGTCGATAAGGGTTGCTCCGTCGCGATGGAAGAGCTTTCCCGCATCCTCCTCTATATGGATCCTTGTGATGCCGATTCGCTTTTTGCCGCCCTCAGCTTCGATGTCGATATAGCCCTCCGTGCAAAGGGGCATATCAAACTGAGAGATCTGATAGGCCTTGGGCAGGTCGGGATAGAAATAGTTTTTTCTGTCGAATTTTGAATATTTTGCAATATTGCAGTTAAGAGCAGCTCCCGCCATTGCGGCAAGAGTGACTGCTTTTTCGTTGAGGGTTGGAAGTGTTCCGGGAAGGCCGAGGCAAACGGGGCAGACGTGAGTATTGGGCGCAGCGCCGAACTCCGTGCTGCAGGAGCAGAAAATCTTGGTTGCGGTTTTCAGCTCAACGTGGACCTCAAGACCGATGACAGCTTCAAAATCCATCATTTTGCCACCTCCTCATAGCATTCGCCCACAAAAATGAGCAGGCTTTCTGAAAATGCGGGGCCCGTCAGCTGCATACCCACAGGAAGTCCGTTTCTGTCCGTGCCGCAGGGAACAGAGATTGCGGGGAGCCCTGCAAGGCTCTGGGAAACTGTGGAGAAATCCTCGCTGTAAACGCTTGCGGGGGTGCGGGGCTTTCCATTTACAAGGGAAGCTGTTTCGGGAGCTGTAGGCGAAAGGATAATATCGCACTTTTCAAAGGCCTTGCGATAGTCCTCTCGGACAAGCTCTCTTACGGAGAGGGCTTTTTTATAATAGTCGTCGTATGAGCCCGCAGAAAGAACAAAGGTGCCAAGCATTATGCGGCGCTTCGCTTCCTTTCCGAGGCCCTCGCTTCTGTTGTTTTTGTAAAACTCGTCAATGGTGCAAAAGGGGCTGTCCGAGCGGTGCCCGAAGCGCACTCCGTCGTATCGCGCAAGATTCGAGGATGCTTCTGCGGAGGAAATAATATAGTATGCCTCCGTAGCATATTCAAGAGAGGGGAGAGAAAGGTTAACGAGAGTAGCACCGAGAGAGGATAAAACCTCTGCCGCTGCCATAACACGAGTCTTTACGTCCTCGCTTATGCTGTCTGAGAAAAACTCCTCGGCAATGCCGATGCGAAGACCCTTCAGGTCCTTTCTCTCGTTTTCAAAAGAATCGATTCCCTTGCTTGTGGAATCCTTAGGGTCCTTTTTGCAGATTGCGGGAAGGATTATTCTGCAATCCGAGCAGGAATCGGCAAGGATGCCGATTCGGTCAAGGGATGAAGCAAAGGCAATGAGACCGTATCGGGAAACAGCGCCGTAGGTGGGCGCAAGACCAACGCATCCGCAAAAGGATGCGGGCTGACGGACTGAGCCGCCCGTATCGCTGCCGAGGGCAAAGGGGGCAAAGCCTGCAGCCACTGCCGCCGCGCTTCCTCCTGAGGAGCCGCCCGGGGTCATATCTGTGTTTTTCGGATTTTTCGTTATTTTATATGCGGAGCTTTTCGTATCAGCTCCCATGGCAAACTCGTCCATGTTAGTCTTTCCGAGAAGAACTGCGCCCGAATTCTTTAAAAGAGATGCAGCCGTTGCATCGTAGGGCGGGATAAAATCCTTGAGAGTGGCGCTTGCCGCAGTTGTGGGAATGCCTTTAGTGCAGATATTATCCTTCAGCGCAAAGGGAATGCCGCAAAGAAGGGGAGCATCTCCGTCTTTCAGCATTTCGTCGGCACGCCTTGCCGCTTTGAGCGCACCCTCACAGTCTACGTGCAAAAACGCATTATAAAGGGAGTCCTCCCCTTCGATTTTTGAAAGATAAGAGCGGCAGAGCTCCTCAGCCGAATATTCACCGTCCCGAAGGGCGCTGATATGCTTTTTCAATATACTCATTCTGCCACCACCCTGGGTACTGCAAAATATTCATCCTGCACGGCTCCCTTCGGAGCTACATCCGAGATTTCAACGGTGCTTTCCTCGTTCAGGATATCACAGCGAAGCACGTTTTCTCCGTCCTTGCGAAGGGGAGAAGCCTCAGCCTTTGCATCCATGACCTTTTTTGCAAAGGAAACGATATTTTCCATATCCCTTTCAAATTCCGAAAGCTCTTTTTCAGAGAAGGAAAGCTTTGCAAGGTCTGCAAGCTCTTTTGTGTTTATCTTACTTTTCATATTATACCTTTGATTTTTGATAAAACCCCTGCCCAGGATATCCTTGGCAGGGGAAATCATCAATAATTATCGAGAATATCTGCTCTCTTGTGGTTGTAGTCATCCTCGCCGATCTCGCCGCGCTTGAACTGCTTGTCCAGAGCATCAAGCATATCCTGCTTTGAGGGGACAAGTCCGAGGGGCTTGACAAGCTTCTTGTAGAGATATACGAACATAACAGTACAAAGAATACAAGCAACAAACTCCGCAATGGGGAATGCAAGCCAAACCTGCCAGAGCTCGCCGAAGCGCGCAAAGAGGAACGCAACGGGGATAAGAACAACAAGCTGTCTTACAAAGGAAATGATCATACTGAAAAGACCGTTTCCGAGAGCCTGGAAGGAGGAGGAGATAACGATACAGTAGCCGCAGAAAATAAAGCTGAGGCTGATAAGACGAAGAGCATCTCTTCCGATGGAGAGCATCTCGTTTTCTGCGCCGAAGAGGCCGAGGAGCCAGTTGGGAGCAAGCTGGAAGAGAAGGATTCCGCAAAGCATGATGCAAACTGCAACGATAACGGAAAGGCGGATAGTCTTTGTGATTCTCTTCTTGTTTCTTGCGCCGTAGTTGAAGGCGATGATGGGCACCATTCCGTTATTAAGACCGAGAACGGGCATAATAAGGAAGCTCTGGAGCTTGAAGTAAACGCCGAAAACTGTAGCGGCGATCTCGCCAACCTTCTGGATGGAGAAGAGGATCTTGTTCATGCAGTAGGTCATAACGCTTCCGATGGCTACCATGAGCACGGAGGGAAGACCTACGATAAGGATCTTTGCAATAAGCTTCTTGTGGGGCTTGAAATCGGAGGGGCGCACCTTCAGCTCACGGTTTACTGTGAGATGGAAGATGATAGCAGTGATAGCCGCCGCGATCTGACCGATAACTGTTGCAATTGCCGCACCCTTGATGCCCATTGCAGGGAATCCGAGAAGACCGAAGATAAGAATAGGGTCAAGGATAATGTTAAGGATAGCACCCACAGCCTGAGCGAGCATGGAGTGGAGCATCTTTCCTGTGCTCTGGAGAAGCTTTTCGAAGGTGATCTGAATAAAGATACCGAAGGAGAAAACGCAGCAAACGGAAAGATAATCAACGCCGTGGCGGATGATCTCCTCGTTTGAGGTCTGGCTTCTCATAAATGCCTCTGCGCCGAAAAGACCGATGAGGATAAAAATAATGCAGCTGCAAAGCTCAAGCATAATACCCTGAGCTGCCGCACGGCTTGCTCTTTTGGGGTTCTTTTCGCCAAGGCTCTTTGAAATAAGAGTGGTGATACCGACACCGATACCTGTGCCGAAGGCGATCATAAGATTCTGAATGGGGAAAGCTGTGGAAACTGCGGTAAGCTCGTACTGCATTTCACTGATACGGGCAACGAAGATGCTGTCAACAACGTTGTAAAGTGCCTGAACAAGCATTGAAAGCATCATGGGGACAGACATTGTAAGAAGAAGTCGTCCTATGGGCTGAGAGCCCATTTTGTTCTCTTTTAAAGTAGCGGAGCTCAATTTTTCCTCCCGATTATATATTTTTTGACATTATTATCTATTTTACTACTTTCCGAAAGCAATGTCAACGAATGAGGGAAGATAATTTACAAAAAAACTATGGAAAAAATAAAGACAGTATGGTATACTGTTTTAGTTAAATTCGATGGACAGAGTCCTTCGGAAAGGTGTTTTGAAAATTATGAGTTCAATAACAAAAAGACTGAAAGAGGCTATTAAAAAATCCTCTCTTTCATATACGGAAATAGAAGAAAAGCTTGAGCTACCTGCGGGTACCGTTGAAAAATGGTGTCTTGGCAAGGAGGAGCCTGATACGGCCACAGTAAAGAGCCTTGCAGAGCTTCTCGGCGTGTCTGCAGACCACATCCTCTTCGGTGTTCAGCGCATCGGCGAGATGAAGGCAATGTTCCCCAACGATGCAAACCCCTCCCCCACTCCCGTAAACGATTGGAGATTTCTCGGAGGCGTTATTATGATCTTTGTGGGCGCTGTGGGAATTATGATGATGGTCATGCGTTATGCGGGCGCGGGAATTTCCTTTGCAGAGCTTTTTGAAATGAGCGCTCCCTCCCTTATCATTTTCGGTCTTGTTGCCGTTCTGGGTCTGATCGTTTGCATAATCACCTGCATAAAAACCCTCTCCACCCCCAAAAAGAAGAAAAAGGATAAATAATTATGGGTAAGAACAAAAAGAACCAGGGCCTTTCCAAAAAGGAGCGTCAGGCGCTTGAGGCCCAGAAGCTTCTTGAAAAGACAAAGAAAAGAAACAAGATAATCCTCATAACAGTGCTTTGCGTGGTGCTTGCTGCGGCAATTGCGATCGGCGCCTTTATACTTATTGATAAGTTCTTCCTTTCCGAAGAGGCTGTTTTCAAAAGAGATCTTATTAAAAACACTCATAAAGAGAATCCCGCAGGTAGCCCCCTTGATAAGGCGGGTCTGAATGAGGGCGACTATACCTATGCTGTCTATGAGGACGGCACTGCAACCCTTTCCTACTATTGGGGCGATGCAAAGGAACTCAAGGTGCCCGAGAAAATCGCAGGACACACCGTTATGACCATCGGTCAGAGCTGCTTTTTCAACAAAACAGACCTTAAAACAATAGAATTCCCCGAAAGCGTTAAGTATTTTGAGGAGTATGCCTTCCAGAATTCCGGCATCACCGCGGTAGTTATCCCTGACGAAAACACAGTTATTAAAGAGGGTACGTTCGTATACTGCGCATCCCTCAAGGAAATAACTCTTCCCGACGGAGTAAAATCTATTGAAAGCGGCGCATTCTACGGCTGTACTGCTCTTGAAAAGGTTGATTTTTCAAAATCCCTTGAGTCTATCGGCTCATATGCATTCTCCGGCTGCAAGGCTCTCAAGGAAATAGCTCTTCCCGAAAAGCTTAAAAAGGCAGAGGAGCAGGCATTTGCCGCTTGCACATCCCTTGAAAAGGCGAGCCTTCCCGAAAGCATGAAGACTCTGGGCGCATATATGTTCAGCGAGTGCGCAGCTCTCAAGAGCGTAGTTGTTCCCCGGTCTGTAAAGGAGCTTCCCGAGGCTATATTCAACGGATGCACCGCTCTCGAGGAGGCAGTTCTCCCCGAGGGTCTTGAAAAGATCGGTCTCAGCGCATTTTATAACTGCAACTCTCTTGCAAGCGTGAATATGCCCAAGACCGTTACTGAGATCGGTGACTATGCCTTCTGCTACTGCTACGTTCTTGACGGAGTCACCCCTCCCGAGGGACTTAAGAAGCTGGGTCAGTATGTATTCGTTGATTGCAAGGCGCTGACACAGATGTATATCCCCGCATCAATCACAGAGATCCCCGCATACTGCTATGCAGGATGCAAGTCTCTCACAGATATTACTATCCCAAGTACTATTAAGAAGATCGGTGACCATGCCTTCACGGATTGCGATTCCGTTAAGCGAGTAGTTGTTCCCGAGGGCGTTGAAAAGATCGGCATCTGTGCCTTCTGGAAGATGGACAGCATCCTCTCCATCGACCTTCCCATGTCCCTCATATCCATCGGTGACGGTGCCTTTGCAGATGGAAATGAGCTGACGATCCGTTGCTATCAGAAGGATTCTTTTGCTTATGAGTATGCTACGGAACGCAAAATTAATGTAGAAATCGCAAAAAAAGATTAAAAAACAGCGTTTTTTGCGAAAATTACCTGCCCTTTTGGAAAATAGTTTGAAAAAAGACTTGACAAAAAGGGGAGTAGGTATGTATAATAATTGATGCCTATGCGAATGGGACGGATAGTCCCCAAACAAAAAAGTAAATTAATTAATTTTTCCATAAACCTTAAGGAGGTGCGAATATGCTTAGAACATATCAGCCCAAGAAGCGTCAGAGAAAGAAGGAGCACGGCTTCAGAAAGAGAATGAAGACTGCTGACGGCAGAAAAGTACTCAAGAGACGTCGCGCAAAGGGCAGAGCAAGACTTACTCACTAAGTTTTGTTTGTGTCTTAAAAAGGCCCGGCAAAGGTCAAATGACGCCCCGAGAATATCTTAGGGAAGTTAAATCAGACCGACCACCTCCGAGGGGATCCGAGACCCGGACCGTATCGGAGGTTTTTATTTTAGAATTTTAAGGAGGCAAACGTGAAGCTTACGGCAATAAGAGAGAATCATCTGTACCGCAAGGCTTATCAGGGTGGCAGACGTGCCGCCGCCGCAAACCTTTGCGTTTATATTCTCCGCGACAAAAAGTCAAGCGTGCTTAAAAAAGCACACCCCGAAAAGAAGCTTATCAACCGAGTAGGTATTGCAGCCTCAAAGAAGATCGGAGGCGCTGTAGAAAGAAATCGCGCAAAGAGAGTCATTCGCGAAGCGTACAGACTCATTGACGCGGGCATAGGCATTAAAAAAGGAAATCTTATCGTTATAGCGGCAAGAAATCCCTCTACAGCTTCTAAAATGCAGGACGTTAAGCGTGACTTGCAGTATTGCCTGAATCGACTTGATATGCTTGAAAAGCATGATACAGCCGATGCTTAAAAAGATCGTGCTGTTGCCGGTAAAGCTTTATCGGCGCTATATTTCTCCCCTGTTTCCTCCCTGCTGCAGGTTCACACCGACCTGCTCACAGTATTGTCTTGATGCGGTAGAGGAGTGGGGAGTAATTCGCGGTCTTGCTCTTAGCCTGTGGCGCATCATCCGATGCAACCCTTGGTCCAAGGGCGGACACGACCCCGTTCCTCCCAATAAAAGGAAGAGGAATAAATAAAAGAATAACGAAAGAAAACAAAAATGGGTACAATTTTTGATATTATCTCAATTCCCTTCGGCTATCTTATGCGCTTTTGCTGCTGGATCAGCCCCGGGAACAACTACATTATCGCGCTCATATTCTTCACAATCATAATCGAGCTTATCCTTTGCCTTCTTTTTGGCATTAAGCAGCAGAAGAATATGATCAAGCAGGCGAGCATTGCTCCCCTTGCAGCGGCTATCCGCAAGAAGTATGCAGGCAGAGATGACCAGGTAACAAAGCAGAAGCTCCAGCAGGAAACAATGGAGCTGTACCAGAAGCACGGCTACAGCCCTCTTTCCGGTTGCCTTCCTATGTTTATTCAGCTCCCCATCATCATGTCGCTGTATAACGTAATCGTAGCTCCCCTTCAGAATATGTTTATGCTTGCAGGCAAGGAGATCGATACTCTTCTTTCCGCGCTTTGCACAAAGCATACAGAGCTTCTTTCTCAGGCAGCAAGAGACCAGCTCACAAAGGGCCAGTCCCGTCTTGCTCAGGTAGAAACACTTAAGCTCGCAGAGCAGGGTAAGCTTGCGATCCTTGACGGTGATGCAGGTGCTATCGCAGATAAGCTTGAGGGTATGTCCAAGTACTTCCCCAACTACAATGCGTTCGGCATCGATTTCTCCACAAACCCCAATGAGGCTCTTACTGCAGATACTATCGCATCTCTTTGGCCTCTCCTTCTTGTTCCCGTTCTCATCGTTGCAACAATGATCTTAAGCACGAACCTCTCCAAGAAGTTCACATATCAGGATCCCACAATGGAACAGCAGCAGAGCGGATGCTCCATGAAGGTAATGCTTTATTCAATGCCCGTATTTTCCGCATACATCTCCCTTTCCATGCCTGCAGTTGTAGGTATCTACTGGATCTACCGTTCCATTTCTTCTACTCTTCAGAGATTCATCCTTTCCCGTATTATGCCTCTTCCCAAGTTCACAGACGAGGACTATAAGAACGCCGAGAAGGAAATGTCTGCAAGCCAGTCTAAGAAGGCTGCTAAGAAGAAGGCTGCTGAGGAAGGCAAGAACGTAGGCAAATACGCGTATAACGAGGACGGCACAAGAAAGCGCTCTCTCCACCACATCGATGATGAGGAAGAGGCAGAGGCAGCTCCCGCTCCCGTAGCAAAGAACGAAGAGGACGATAAGCTCGCCCCCGACGTTGACCCCGCAGACGCTCCTGTAATGAAGGACGACCGCGGAACACACTATAAGAAAAAGAACTGAGAAGGCGACGGCTTTCCAGCATAAAACTTGCGGTCATTTAATATATTGAAAACTCTGTCGAAAGGCAGAACGGAGTATTTATGGCAGAAGAAATAATCATCCAGGGCAAGACGCTTGAAGAGGCTATGGCCGAAGCGCAGTCCAAATATAACGGAGACAACGTGCAGTACGATATTCTCGAAATGCCCAGACGCGGTATCTTCGGTATCGGTGCATCTCCTGCAAAGATCAAGGTCATCATCAACGACGTTGAAGAGGATGAGGATTGCGATCTTTCCGGAATCGTTGCTTCCATCAAGGGTCTCGGCGTGACGACAAACAAGGGTGGCGGCGACGAGCGTGAGGAGAAGAAGACTGAGGAGAAGAAGGCTGAAAAGTCCGAAAAGCCTCAGAAGAAGAACAACCACAAAAAGGAAAACAAGGCAAAGGCTCCCGCACCTAAGGCTGAAGAGGCAAAGGCAGAGGAGAAGAAGCCTGAGGAAAAGAAGGCTGAAAAGCCTGCAAAGGCAGCATCCGGCCCCAAGGAGCCCCGAGTAATCGAGGTTACTGAGAAGGAGCTTGACTGCGCACTTACTTTTGCAAACACACTTCTCAAGGATATGGGCGTAAACGCTGAGGCGAAGTACGTAGGCAACGAGCCCTCCGGCATCGGCGGAAACACATATCCCCACATCGAGATCGTTGGTGAGGGTGCAGGCATTCTCATCGGTCACCACGGCGAAACTCTCGATGCTATCCAGTATCTTGTAAACCTTTGCGCACACCGCAAGGGCGGCTCCTCCTCCAAGGAGTTCGTTAAGATCATCGTTGATATCGAGGATTACCGTGCAAAGAGAGAGGAAACACTCCGCTCCCTTGCAAGAAGAACAGCTGCAAAGGCTGTCAAGTATAAGCGCAATATCGTTCTCGAGCCTATGAACCCCTTCGAAAGAAGAATCATCCATTCCGAGATCCAGGATATTGAAAACGTGTCTACTCATTCCGTGGGCAGCGATGAAAACCGCAAGATCGTAGTTTGCTACGAGGGCGCGGATAAGGTTCAGCGCCGCCGTCGCCAGGGCGGTCAGAAGAACCGCGGCGGCGAGAGAGCTCCCGTGCAGGATACAGCATCCGCAGAGCTTCTTTCCGTAGTTGACGCTGTTGCAGACAGCGTTGTTGAGGCTGACGCAGAGTAAAGAACAAAGGGGCTGTGGCGAATCAAGCACAGCCCTTTTTCAAATTATCTATGCCTCCCTTGCCTAAAGGGAGGGGGACCATCCGAAGGAGGGTGGAGGGATTCCTACACTAAGCAGACAATAAAATTTTGGTTGGGTGCAGAGCGTTTGTAATTCCGCCCACAAGCGGTGGGCGGCCAAAGGTACCCTTTGGAATCCGTGAAGGCAAAAGGATTTCGCACCTTGCGAGGTGCGACAAGGGCTCCGCGCCCTTGACTGCGCAACCTTTTGAAAAAGGTTGACGAAAACTTCAAACTGATTTAATTTATTATCTTTTTTAAAGTTTTTTGAGAGTGATGAGGATGAAAAAACGATTAAGTATCGTTTTTTCGACGAAGTAACTAAAACAAGGAGAGTATCGAGGCGAGTGTATCGAGCCGATGATAATCGACTATGTTTTAGGAAGATAGAACCTTTTTTTCAAAAAAGGTTTTGCATAACTACTTAACCCCCACAAGGAGTGCTGATATGATCGGAGAAACCGTTGCGGCGATTTCCACGGCTAAGGGTAAGGGCGGTATTGCCGTTATCCGTATAAGCGGTGAGAAAAGCGCTGAGATAATTGAAAAATGCTTCGTTTCACGGGGAAAATCTCCGATAGAGAATCCTCGCAGAGCAGTTTTCGGCTCTGTTGTAGACGGAGACGAGGTGGTTGATACTGCTATTTGCGTATATTTTCTCGAGGGCGCTTCCTTTACGGGAGAGGCTTCTGCTGAAATAAGCTGTCACGGCGGTACTGCGGTGACACGTGCTGTCCTTGAGGCAGTATTCAAGGCGGGAGCCGTGCCTGCTGAGGCAGGAGAGTTCACCCGCCGTGCTTTTGTAAACGGCCGCCTTTCACTGACTGAGGCTGAGGCTGTTGGCAGACTTATCGATGCGGATACTGAAAGCCGCCGCCGTCTGGCTTCAGGCGCTCTTAAGGGCTCCCTGAAGGATAAGACAGAGAAGATAAGAAACAGCTTGGCCGACGTTTTGTCCGCTCTTTATGCTGTTATCGACTATCCCGATGAGGATATCGGAAACGAGGGCGAGGAGCAGATAGAGGGAGTTCTTTCCGAGAGCATTTCCTCTCTTGAGGCTCTCCTTCGTACGTACCGTACGGGAAGTGCAGTTGCAGACGGTGTTGTAACCGTTATCTGCGGCTCTCCCAACTGCGGAAAGAGCACACTTTATAATCTCCTTTGCCGTGCCGAAAAGGCAATCGTTACCGACGTTGCGGGTACTACACGCGATACTCTCTGGGAAACTGTTGACGCGGGCGGCATCACCCTTCGTCTTGCGGATACTGCAGGTATTCGCGAAACAGGTGATACTGTTGAAAGCATCGGCGTTGACCGTGCAAAGGGCGCAATGAGAGAGGCAGAGCTTATTATCTCCGTTTTCGACGGCTCAAGAGAGCTGACAGAGGAGGAGAGAGCCCTTCTTTCAGAGCTTTCCGAGATGGACTGCGCAAAGATCGCAGTTATCAATAAATCCGACACAGATACATTTAACGTATGTAACGAAATTTCAGCGGCAAACGATAAAACAGTAATTATGTCCGCAAAGTTCGGTCAGGGCGAGAGTGAGCTTTACAGCGCCATCTCCGAGCTTTTCAATGCGGATAAGCTTTCCCTCGGCACAGATGCCGTTCTCTGGGAAGCGCGCCACAAGGCAACGGTAGAAAGCGTTATCGCCCTTCTTACCGATGCCCGCTGTGCGCTCATCTACGGCGACCCTGCCGATGCTGTCTGCACACTGTGCGAGAGCGCTCTCTCCGAGCTTTCTCTCCTTGACGGCAGAGGTGTCACCGAGGATATAGTTTCAAGAATCTTTGCACGCTTTTGCGTAGGCAAATAATCATCTGTTTCTTTTAGGAATAAGCATAAACACAAGAACGAGCACTGCAATTACAACGATAACTGCAATGACGATCGCCCAGGGATTGATGCCGTTTTCCTCAAGCTCCATCCCCTCGATAACGCCTGTTGATTCCTCCGCGCTGTCGGTAGTATCGCGGCTTGTTGTGTCACGGCCCGTGGTGTCACGGTCTGAGGTTTCGGAATCCTTATTTGCAGTGTCCTCTTCATTTCCCATAGTGCTGTCGTCGTCAACAACGCCGTCTCCCTCGGCCTCGGGCTCTCCGTCGCCGTCGGGGTCAACCGCATCCTTAAGGTCTGTGACAAGGTCCTTCCCCTCATCGATAGCGGTGCTGACAGCATCCTTTGCATCACCCATCATACTGTCCATTGTGTTTGCAAATGCAGGCACGCAGAGTAAAGCGCAAAGAAGGGTGCAGAGAATAATTGTATAAAGCTTTTTCATCTTACTATCTCCTTTAGTAAATTCAAGAATATTATTTCCGCACTTTGGCGGTATATGCATATAATTTGATTTCGAGGTTTTATGGAAAACAAGAGATTTACAAAAAACGATTCGGGCTTCATCTGCGGTCATTGCAAAAAGGAAGTTCCGCCTCTCGGATATACTTCAAGAAACCATTGCCCCTATTGCCTCTGGAGCCGCCATCTTGACGAGAATCCCGGTGACCGAGCAAGTGAATGCAAGGGTCTTATGGAGCCTGTTTCTGCGGTCCCTGACAACAAAAAAGGCTATATAATCATCCATAAGTGTACCGAATGCGGCGCTATCAGAAGAAACAAGGCTGCCTACGGTCCCAAGGCCGAGGTCGGCGATAACTTAAAGCTGATAATCTCCCTCACAGGAAAAGTATTTTGAGGTTAAAATGATATACACAAAAGAAGAATTTGCAAAAAGACTCTCAGAGCTTTCTGAAAAGGCAGGACTTTCCGAGCTTACTGCTCCCGCCTGCGATAAGCTCTATACAATATGCGAGCAGCTTGATCTCAAGTCAAAGCAGTTTAACTTAACGGCAATCACAGAGCCTGAGGAGGTTCTCAAAAAGCATATTATCGACTGCGTTTTTGCGGCAAAGACTGTCGGCGAGCTTTGCGAGAGCGGAAAGCTTCTCGACGTTGGAAGCGGAGCAGGATTCCCCTCACTTCCCATTGCGGCAACTCTTCCAAACGTTCAGGTCAATGCTATGGACTCCACAGCAAAGAAGTGCACTTATATGAACGATACCGCAAGCCTTGCAGGCATTGATAATTTCAACGCGAAGAGCGCAAGAGCGGAGGAAGCGGCAAGGGGCGATATGAGAGAGTCCTTTGACGTTGTCAGCGCCCGCGCCGTAGCAAGACTTAACGTGCTCATGGAGCTCTGCACACCCTTTTTAAAGGTTGGCGGATATTTCGTTTCCATGAAGGGTGCGGCGGCAGATGAGGAAATGGCAGAGGCGCAGAGCGCGGCAAAGAAGCTTGGCTGTACTCTTGTGGAAAAGCGACAGTATACCCTCCCCGACCTCGACGATGCGAGATTTCTCCTCATTTACAGAAAAGATTCGAAAACACCCGAGGCATATCCCCGTAATTTCTCACAGATATCAAAAAAACCGCTCTGATTTTCAAGAGCGGTTTTTTTATTCCGAAAAAGTGCAAAAAGAAATATAATATTCACCGATATTTCCTCTTTGATTTCACGTTGCAGGTGGTATCATTTCCCTACCGAAAATGAAAGGAACAAAAAGGAAATGAAACTGAAAGAAGAAAAAAGAAAAAGGACTGCAGAAAATGAGGGCTCAAGGGTCGTGAAGATGATAAGTGTTGACGATATCGTGCCAAACCCTGCCCAGCCGAGAAGATTTTTCACGGATGAGGCAATACTCCGCCTCGCAGACAGCATAAGGCTTCACGGTATAATTCAGCCCCTTTGCGTCAGAAAGCCTGATTCGGATACGGGGGTCTATGAGCTTGTTGCGGGAGAAAGGCGACTCCGTGCCGCAAAGCGCATCGGCATGAGAGAGGTGCCCTGTGTTACCGTCCTTGCCGACCGAGAGGAAAGCGCCCATATGGCAATCGTTGAAAACATCCAGAGGGAAAATCTCAATATGTTCGAGCAGGCAGAGGCAATGAGCTCCCTTATGAAAATACATTGCCTCACTCAGGAGAAAATTGCAGAAAAGCTTTCCTGCTCTCAGTCCTACGTTGCAAACAAGCTGCGCCTTCTGCGCCTTTGCGGCGAGGAAAGAGAGGAGATTTTATCGGCAGGCCTCTCCGAGCGCCACGCGAGAGCCCTGCTTCGCATAAAGGACGACGAGGGCCGCAGAGCCGCCCTGAAAACCGTAGTGCGCCGCGAAATGAACGTAGCGCAGACGGAGGAATACATAGACCGCCTGATAGAAGCGGAGAAAAAGGAGAAGGCCCGCGAAAAGCTTGAAAAAAGAACGCGTCTTATAATAAAGGACGTGAAGATTCTCTATAACACCATCGACAAGGCAGTGGAAACGGTGCGCCTTTCAGGCATAGACGTCCAGACCCTCCGCCGCGAAAACTCCAAGGACACGGAGATAGTCATAAGAATCCCGAAGTACGCCTGACTCTCACAAAATGAATTTTTTATATCCTTTCGGGGTATATAAAAAAGAATGGCAGAATGCCCTGACCAAAGGATATTCTGCCATTCTTTTATTTTTGATTTTTACGAGATGCTTCTCGATTCTCTGTATTTTTGCCCCCATTATCCATCATTCCCAACAGTCTTGCCTTTGCAGGCTGTTTTTTGTTTGTTTTGCTTGCCAAAATCCCTTGACTGAAAAGAGTAAATATAATATAATAATATGAGAATTAGTATTCCCTAAGAGGTATCACAATGTATAAGGATAAAAAAGTTGTTTTTTCCGGAATCCAGCCCTCCGGACAGCTTACTATTGGTAACTATCTCGGTGCCCTCAAGAACTTCAAGGAGTTCTCCGAGGAATACCGTTGCTATTACTGCGTTGTTGACGAGCACGCTATCACCGTCCGTCAGAACCCCGCAGAGCTCAGACGCAGAACTTACGAGACACTTGCGCTCTACATCGCTGCAGGTCTCGACCCCGAAAAGAACGTTCTCTTCGTTCAGAGCCACGTTCCCGGCCACGCAGAGCTTGGCTGGATCCTTGACTGCTACACCATGTTCGGTGAGCTTTCAAGAATGACACAGTTTAAGGACAAGAGCGCAAAGAATGCGCAGAATATCAACGCAGGCCTCTTTACCTACCCCGCGCTTATGGCGGCAGATATTCTTCTTTACCAAACCGACGTAGTTCCCGTTGGTA
>JAZUAR010000142.1:0-20338 GCA_045638055.1 Candidatus Avispirillum sp. | reverse complement strand
CGAACCGTTTCCTTCTTTGAAAAATACGGTTCGGATTTATATTTTTTAAGAGTTGATATATATCCTGTTCTGCAGATTCGGATATTACAGAAAAAGTCACCTTTGCACATAGACAAAAGTGACTTTTTTATGGTGCCGGTGGCGGGGGTCGAACCCGCACGGTATCGCTACCAACGGATTTTGAGTCCGCCTCGTCTGCCAATTCCAACACACCGGCTTTTTCGTACTTTCGTATTTTATCACATTTTATTTCTTTTTGCAATAGCTAAAATTAAAAAGTATGCTATCATTGATTATTTTCTTTTTATATGGTATCATTAGATATACTTTAATGGAGGTGGCCCTATGTATTACAGATTTTCCGTTGACGACAACATCTGGTTTTTGCGAGATCTTTCCCTCGGAGACTACAATTCTATTTTTGATCATCCCTATCTTTCCGTATACAAGGCTCTTCATCTGAAATACGATGCAAAATTTCAGATGAATATTTACCTTGAAACTGAAGGCTTCGACCTTTCGCAGATGACTGACAAATTCAAAAGCGAATGGGAGGAAAATTCCGACTGGCTTCGTCTCTCCTTCCATGCAAGGGCAGATGCTCCTGACGTTCCTTATATGGAAGCTTCCTACGAGAAGGCTTACACGGATGCTGATCTTGTACACAAGGAAATCATCCGCTTTGCGGGAGAAAATACCCTTGAGTATTGTACCACCATCCACTTCTGTCAGGCTTCACCCGAGGCGGTACGCGGCTTTCGCGATGCGGGAATTTTCGGTCTTGTCGGTCTTTTCAACGATGCTCCTTCCTGCTACAGCTTAGCCTATGGCAACTTTTCCGAGCCCTACAAGTATGACGAAAAAACCGATATTTACTACTTCAACAACGATATGATCGTGAATCTCTTCCCTCTTGGCGAAATCGTTCCCCGCCTTGAAAGGATCAAGGACAAGGAGTTTATCGAGGTTATGATCCACGAGCAGTATTTCTACGAATACTTCCACATGTACCAGCCCGATTTTGCCGACAAGGTTGAGGCTTGTGTGAAGTATCTCTCTGAAAACGGCAGACAAAGTGTGTTTTTAGACGAGCTTATAAAAAGAAAGAACTAAACTTATGGAATTTAACGTAAAACTACAGGAATTGAGAAAGCAGAAGGGGTTGACTCAGGAAGAGGCTGCCGAGATGCTTTTCGTTTCCCGCACCGCTGTTTCAAAATGGGAATCGGGACGGGGATATCCTAATATTGACTCCCTCAAGGCCATTGCAAGGCTTTACAACGTAACGATAGACGAGCTGCTTTCAAGCGACGAGCTTCTCACCATTGCAGAGGAGGACACGAAGGAAAAGGAAAGTCACTCCCGCGATCTTTTATACGGGCTTCTTGACATGAGCTTTATTATGCTTTTCTTTCTCCCCTTCTTTGCCGAGCGAAGCAGGGACGTTATCCGTGAGGTATCGCTTCTTGAACTTAGGGGACTTTCCCCAATTTTAAAGATCTCATTCTTTGGTATCGTTATCGCAATTTCTCTTTTCGGTGTTCTCACTCTCACCATGCAAAGCCTTAAAGCAAGAGCATGGGTTGCAACAAAGCACACGGTTTCTCTTATTTTAAACGGGCTTGCAACGATTCTTTTTACCCTCAGCTTACATCCATATGCTGCAACCTTTACCTTCCTTTTCCTTTGTATAAAGGCAATTATGCTTATAAAAAAGCGCTGACACGAATCGTACCGCCCATGTGACGGTACGATTCTTTTCTTTTTTACCTTTCTCCCTTAAAGTATTATCAGGCGAAAGCCAAATACTTTAAAGGAGTTTTCTTATGAAAAGAAGCTTTACCATTGCAATCTGTTTTATTTGTCTTTTTATCCTATGGACTCTTCTCGTTTCCACCGTTGACGTTCAGCCGGCCGGTCCCGATGGATCAGAAGTCGGTCTTTTTGAGTTTAACGTAAGCTTCCATCAGCTAACGGGAGTAAATATGGGGCTATACGAGCTTACGGACATTCTCAGCATCGTACCTTTGCTTTTGATCTTTTATTTTGCTTTTCTCGGATTCATTCAGCTTATACGCAGAAAGGTTGAATTTTCAATTCTTGTCCTCGGCGGATTTTATATTATTGTATTCATTGCATTTATCTTTTTCGAGGTAATTATTATCAATTACAGACCAATTCTCATCGATGGGTGCCTTGAGGCGTCCTACCCTTCTTCTACGACGATGCTTTCAATATGCGTTATGTCGACGGCAATAATGCAGCTCTATCCCCGAATTAAAAGCAAAGTTCTGTCGATTATTATTTGCACGGTAATCGGGGCTTTAGGTGTTTTTTTAGTTATTGGAAGAATCATTTCAGGTGTTCACTGGATAACGGATATTATAGGAGGAGCAATTCTCAGCACGGGACTTGTGCTTCTTTACAGAGCCGTTATCAATCTGAAAAAATAATATAAAAGCAGATGGCGTTTGAACAAGTCCGTAGAAAACGGACAATAGAAAAAAAGAGCCTCCTATGGTAGAATTAAAGAAACTACCATAGGAAGAATTTTTATGTCAAGGACATATAGACACATTAAAGAATATGAAAAAGAAATAATGAGATTGAAAGAAGTAGGTGAATACATACGCTTCTACAACACCGAAAGAATTCAATCAAAAACAAAACTGACTCCGATGGAATTTCGGAGCCAGTATATTGCTTAAAACTTAATATTTACTACCATAGTAGCTTTTTTGTGCTGTCCGTACAAATCGGGGCACAACAGTTGCCATCTGCTCTTTTGATTATTTTTTAAAGCCCTTATCGAATTGGGGATTCCAGCCGTAGAAGTTTTTCTCGTCTGCTTTATCCTGTGCTATGCGGAGAGCCTCGCCGAAGCGCTGATAATGCACAAGCTCACGCTCGCGAAGGAATCTGATAGCATCGCAAACGTCGGGGTCATCGATCATTCTGAGGATGTTATCGTAGGTTACCCGTGCTTTCTGCTCTGCTGCTATGTGATAACAGCCCTTGCACTCTATCCCATGTTTTCTTATCGATTATAGCCTCGTGGGTATTTTTCACAACAAACCAATTCTCCCGTGATACGGGGCGGTTTTTCTTTGTTTTATAAGAAACGCTTGCGAATTTTCCCTGAACCATATTTCCGATATACATCTCATTTCTCAGCATTGATGATATTGCAGGATAGCGCCACAGGCTTTTATCTTTATTTGAGTTTTTGTATTTTTCGCCCTTACATCGCTTATATTCCTTAGGAGACGGTATGCCCTCATCATTGAGAATCTGCGCGATCTTTGCCATTGTATTGCCCTCAGAAAAGAGAGAAAAGACCTTTCGCACAACTGCCGCTGCTTCATAATCACAAATAAGCTTTCCAGGCTGCTCCGGATCCTTTTTATAGCCGTAAAGAGCAAAGGAGCCGATATGCTTCCCCGCTCTTCGACGGTCTGAAAGCACGCTTTTTATATTTTCGGACATATCCTCAAGATACCACTCGTTTATAAGCCCTGATATCTGACGGGCCTTTTTATTTTTTCTGTCGGAGCTGTCCGCATTATCCACAACGCTGATAAACCGCACGCCCCACAATGGAAAAAGCCCGTGTATGTATTTTTCCACAAGCTCTATTTCTCGGGTGAAGCGGGACAGAGTCTTACAAAGGATTATATCAAACAGCCCTTCCTTTGCATCCGCAATCAGTCGCCTGAACTGGGGACGGCTTCTGTCAGCTCCCGCATAATCATCATCACAGTAGATATCGTATATCTCCCATCCCCGCTCTACCGCATAATTTCTGAGAAGCTCCTTTTGATTTATAATACTCCTTGAATCATCGGATGGATTTTTCTTATCCTTATCCTCCTCGGAAAGGCGAACGTATATTGCCACTTTCATAAAATCACCTCCGATGAATAATATTCGGTCAAAGCACAAAAAAGCACAGAAAACGATAATCGTTTTCTGTGCTTTGATTTTACTTAGATAGTAGCCGCAATAACTGCCTTGATTGTATGCATTCTGTTTTCTGCTTCTGCGAAGACGATGCTCTGCTCGCTTTCGAACACCTCGTCAGTTACTTCCATGGAATCGCGGCCGAACTTTTCGCCCATTTCGCGACCTACGCCTGTTTTGAGGTCGTGGAATGCGGGAAGACAGTGCATAAATACTGCATTCTCGCCTGCGGCGTCCATAAGAGCCTTGTTAACCTGGTAGGGAGAAAGCTCGCGGATGCGCTCTTCCCATACTTCAACGGGCTCACCCATGGAAACCCATACGTCTGTATAGATAACGTCGGCACCTTCTACTGCCTTCATGGGGTCTGTTTCAAAGGTAATAGTAGAGCCGTTTTCCGCAGCTACCTTCTTGCAGTACTCAACAAGCTCCTTATCGGGGAAATACTTCTCGGGAGCAGATGCTGTGAAGTTGAGACCCATCTTTGCACAGCCTACCATAAGGGAGTTACCCATATTATAACGGCTGTCGCCCATATATACGAAATTGATTCCCTTGAGGTGGCCGAAATGCTCCTTGATTGTGAGGAAATCTGCAAGGATCTGAGTGGGATGGAACTCGTTTGTGAGTCCGTTCCATACGGGAACCTTGGAATACTCTGCGAGCTCCTCAACGATCTCCTGACCGAAGCCGCGGTACTCGATACCGTCGTAGATACCTGCAAGAACTCTTGCTGTATCTGCAATGCTTTCCTTCTTGCCGATCTGGGAAGCTACGGGATCAAGGTAGGTTGTCATAATACCGAGATCGTGAGCTGCAACCTCAAAGGAGCAGCGGGTACGTGTGCTTGTCTTTTCAAAGATGAGGGCGATGTTCTTGCCTCTGAAATCGTCATGGGCAATGCCCGCCTTCTTCTTCGCCTTATATTCAGCGGCGAGATCGATAAGATATGCGATCTCCTCGGGGGTATAGTCAATAAGCTTTAAAAAATCTTTGCCTTTGAGGTTCATATTATTCTCCTAACTTGCAGGCATCAATGATGACGCCAAGTGCTTTTTTCAGTTCTTCAACGGAAATATTGAGAGGAGGAAGAAGTCTTACCTTATCCTTTGCGGTGATAACGAGAACACCGTTCTCAATACATTTTGCAACTACCTCACCTGCAGGCTTTACTGTCTTTATGCCGAGCATAAGACCAAGACCTGTAACAGATTCGATTCCCTCTTTACTCTCAAGACTCTCCTTGATAAGCTGACTTTTCTCAGAAACCTCAGAGAGAAGCTTATCGTCAAGACGGCTGATGATGTTGACGGCACCTGCACAGCAAACGGGGTTTCCGCCAAAGGTAGAGCCGTGGGAGCCGTAGGTGAAGATATTCTCAACCTTCTCAGAAAGCATTGCAACACCAATAGGAAGGCCTCCGCCAAGTCCCTTTGCAGTCGTTACAACGTCGGGGGTAATATCGTAGTGCATATAGCCATAGAGTTTTCCGCTTCTGCCGTTACCTATCTGCACCTCGTCGCAGATCATAAGGGCATCGTTCTCAGCGCAAAGCTCTTCGATCTTTTTTACAAATCCATAGTCGAGGGGATTTACACCGCCCTCTCCCTGAACGACCTCAAACATTACGGCACAGGGGTTATGAGCCTTAAATGCCTCTGTGAGGGCTTCGATATCGTTTGCGGGAGTGTATACAAATCCCTCTGTAAGAGGAAGGAAATCCTTATGGAAGGTCTCCTGGCCAGTTGCCGCAAGGGTTGTGAGAGTTCTTCCGTGGAAGCTGTTTATAAGGGTGAGAATAGTTGTGCTCTTGCCCTTGTTCTCCGCATACTTTCTTGCCGCCTTGATTGCACACTCATTTGCTTCAGCACCTGAGTTTGCAAAGAACACCTTTTTCATGCCTGTTTTCTCGCAGAGAAGCTCTGCAAGGTCGGTGCAGGGGTCTGTATAATAAAGGTTTGACGTGTGCTGGAGTGTTGTAAGCTGCTTTGTTACTGCCGCAGTCCACTCACTGTCGGCATAGCCGAAGGTATTAACTGCAATTCCGCTTGCAAGATCGATATATTCCTTGCCCTCGGAATCGATGGCAATGCTTCCCTTTCCGCTGACTATCTCAACGGGAAAGCGCTTATATGTTCCTGCAACGTATTTATTGTCTTTTTCAATTGTTTTCATAGCTGTTACCGTGATTTCAGTTTATTGCGCTGTTAGCCTGGAGACCCTTGTTCTTCGCTCTGTGCTTTGTGAACATGGTTCCGATACCCTCATCGGTAAGTGTTTCGATAAGGATGGAGTGCTTGATTCTTCCGTCGATGATAAACACGCGGTGAACGCCCCACTTGATAGCGTTTGTACAGCACTCAACCTTGGGGATCATGCCGTCGCTGATAATGCCGTCATCAATAAGTGCATCCGCCTCCTCGAGGCTGATACGGGGGATAAGAGTGGAGGGATCGTTCTTATCGCGAAGGATACCTGCAATATCTGTAAGAGAGATAAGGCTCTCTGCCTGCAATTCACCTGCGATCTTTGCTGCCGCGGTATCTGCATTTACGTTATATGTATTGCCGTCCTTATCGCAGGCAACAGTAGAAACAACGGGAATATAACCGCCGTCAAGAAGCTCTGTGATAGGCTGAACGTTTACCTTTTCGATCTCGCCTACAAAGCCGAGGTCGGGGTTCTTTGCGGATGCGAGAAGCATCTGTCCGTCAATACCGGAAAGACCGACAGCTCTTCCGCCCTTTGTGCCGATGAGGTTTACAAGGTCCTTGTTTACCTTACCTGCAAGAACCATCTGCACGATCTCAACAGTTTCCTTATCAGTTACTCTGAGACCGCCGAAGAACTGGCTTTCCTTGCCAACCTTTGAAAGCATATCTGTGATCTCGGGGCCACCGCCGTGAACGAGAACTACCTTAACGCCGATAAGGGAGAGAAGGATAATATCGCTCATAACGGAGTGCTTGAGCTCTTCGTTGATCATTGCATTGCCGCCGTACTTTACAACGACGATCTTGCCTGTATATTTCTTGATATAGGGCAGCGCCTGAACGAGTATATTAGCGCGCTGCGCGTTTGTAATATTCATATCCATGGTTATAGGTCCTTTATTATGTGCGGTAGTCTCCGTTGATCTTTACGTAATCGTAAGTAAGGTCACAGCCCCATGCAGTAGCATCGAATTCGCCGTCGTTGAGATTTACAAGAATCTCGATCTCCTTTTCAAGAAGGATCTCCTTCGCAATCTCCTCGGAGAAAGGAACACCGCTGCCGTTTTCGCATACGGAAATCTCGCCCTTGGGAGAACGGAAAGCAACGTCGATCTTTGCAACGTCAATATCGCACTTTGCATATCCGAGAGCACAGAGGATTCTTCCCCAGTTTGCATCAGCGCCGAACATAGCAGCCTTTGTAAGAGAGGAGCAGATAACGCTCTTTGCACACTTCTTTGCAATCTCCTTAGACTTTGCTCCGGAAACTTTGCACTCAAGAAGCTTTGTTGCCCCCTCTCCGTCACCTGCGATGCAGCGGCAAAGATAAACTGTTACTGTGTTGAGAGCCTTCATGAAGGTGTTGAAATCATCGCCCTCAGCAGTAATTGTATCGTTTCCTGCCATGCCGTTTGCAAGAACTGTTACCATATCGTTTGTGGATGTATCTCCGTCAACGCTGACCATATTGAAGGTCTCTGCAATATCAGAAGAGAGTGCTTTCTGAAGCATATCAGGAGCAATGGCGCAGTCTGTTGTGATAAACACAAGCATTGTTGCCATATCGGGATGGATCATACCGCTTCCCTTTGCAATACCGCCGATGGAGCATACCTTGCCGCCCACCTCGAACTCAACTGCAATTTCCTTAACAGCTGTATCTGTTGTCATAATACCGTGAGCCGCATCGATGCTGTTATCGCCAAGTCCATCTACGAGAGCGGGAATGCCGTCAGCAATAGGCTGAATGTTAAGAGGCTGACCAATAACACCTGTGGATGCAACAACGATATCCTCTGCCTTTACAGGAATAGCCTCTGCGAGAAGGTCGCACATCTTTTCTGCGATCTCGATGCCGTTTGCGTTACAGGTGTTTGCATTACCTGAGTTGCAGATAACTGCCTGTGCAATGCCGTTTTCAAGATGCTTTTTTGTTACAGTAAGGGGTGCGCCCTTAACAAGGTTTGTTGTATATACTGCAGCTGCAGATGCAGGACATTCGCTTACGATAAGAGCGAGGTCCTTCTTTGTCTTGTTTGCGCGGATACCGCAGTGGATTCCGCTTGCCTTAAAGCCCTTTGCGGCACAAACGCCGCCGTTTATAATCTTCATGTTCTTAATTCCTCTTTAAATTTCAAGTCCCTCTGTAGGGTCAGCGCCGAGAACGTAGTTCATACACTCAAGGGCAGCGCCTGATGCGCCCTTACCGAGGTTGTCATATACTGCTGTGAGAATGATTCTTTCGTCATTGCCGTAGGCATAAACGTGCATCGCATCCTTACCGGAGAGAGCCGCCGCAGAAAGGAAGCCTACCTCGGCTGAGTCGCAGTAAGTAACTACGGGACCTGTATACTTTGCCTTATACACGTTCTTAATATCTTCAAGTGTCTTGCCCTCTGAGAGCTGTGAAGAAAAGAGAGGTACAGTTACACACATACCGCTGTAAAAGTCGGAAACGATGGGGGAGAAAATAGGCGCATTCTCAATTCCTGTAATTGCGCTCATTTCCTTTAAGTGCTTGTGAGTCTGTCCGAGAGCATACTGTCTGGGAGCGCCGAGTGTCTCAGGCACCTCGTCAGACTCATACTCTGCGATCATCTTCTTGCCGCCGCCGCTGTAGCCTGTTACAGAGTGGCAGGAAAGGAGAACGTCCTTTGAAATGATGCCCGCCTCAACGAGAGGATAAACAAGAGCGATAAATCCGCTCGCATGGCATCCGGGCACTGCAATTCTTCTTGCTGTGGGAAGCTTTTCAAAAAAGCTGTCGGAAATCTCGGGGAATCCGTAAAGCCATCCATCCTGAGTTCTGTGTGCAGTTGAGGTATCAAGAACTACTGTCGTATCGTTCTCGATAAGAGAAACAGCTTCTCTTGCCGCATCATCGGGAAGACAAAGGAATGCGATATCGGCCTCGTTGAGAGCCGCTTTTCTTGATTCGGTATCCTTGCGGTGAGCCTCGTCAAGAGTGATGAGAGTGATGTCTTTTCTCTTTGAAAGACGCTCATATATTCTGAGTCCGGTAGTGCCTGCGCTACCGTCAATAAATACTTTTTTCATAGTCTGCCTTTTTTCCAAAATATAGAATATCGGTATTATATCACAAGCTGTATAAATATGCAACACAAATATTATGATTTTTTTATTATATGAAAGAAACGGCAATTTCAAATAAATCACATCTTATTTTCACCGTGTTTTTATGTATTTTGACGAAATCTCTATTGTATATTATCTGTATATATTCTTTATATTTGTATATTTATACACTACGTTATAGCAGCATCTGCTGCTAAGTCCTCGTTGAGATCTGCGAACACGTCACCCTTCACTCCTATATATTCTGCCCTGAACGGAACACCGCTTGCGGCCTGAGGATATATAGCGCTTGTGTGATCAACAAAATAGGTATCGAAGCCTGATTTCTTGATCTCCTCGATGGAAAGATTTCTTGTCAGCTGATAAAGAATTGCCGAAACCATTTCGACGTGGTTAAGCTCCTCTACAGCTACGTCAGTCAAGATTCCGATTACTCTTGAATACGGCATTGTATATCTCTGACTGAGATATCTCGTTGATGCACCCAGTTCTCCGTCCGGACCGCCAAGCTGGGAGATAATGATCTTTGCAAAGGCAGGATTGGGATTTTTTATTTTTACGGGATACTGAAGCTGATTTTTATATTCAAACATTGTATATCCTCCTTAGTCTATCTGCCACGCCCAGCGGATATCCTTGCAGGGATGGCCCTTGGGAGTAATCTCGCCGAATATTGCTTCATATTCTCTGACAGCCTCTTCATACTCTGCTTTTCTCTTCTCAAGATAAAGCCTTGCCTCGGGGCAATCGTGGGCATCAAGATAAAGAATTGTATCGTAAACTGCAAGGCCAAGGGCAGCTATATGGCGAAGATAGCCGTGTCTGTCATTTGTTATCGGCATTGACATTGATTATTCTCCTTTCTTCTGCAGGGGGTGGGATAAAACGGAAGATCAAGCTCCTTGAAAATCGTTCCGTTTGAAAGAGCTGTGTGAGGATCATAAAGCTCTCTCCATTTCTGCATGGGAGAATATACCATAGCTATGGGTGCTTCACCGCAGAGATGGCCGTTGTCGCCACCGCATACTGCAGTATTTGCGCATCCTCTCTGCTGACCGCTTCTGCGAATGCTGCAGTTGTTTGTGCCGTTCTGTGTGCCACAGCCTGTTCTTACCCTTACCTCTTCCTGAGAAAAGGTGTTGTTCTGGCTACAGGAGCAGCCCCTTTGACAGGTATTATTCTGTGCTCTTCTTGTGCAGCCCCCTGTTCGACCTGAATATCTTGCGCAGGGTGTTGCATTTTCGTTTCTGTAATTCAATCTAATCGTCCTTTCTTTGGATAGTCTTGAGCTCTCGCTCGCTATCAATATATGTACCGAAGGCCCATCTTGACATACATAAAAACAGGATGAACGAATATAATCAATTAGTAAACTATGGGGGGATATATGAACAGAGCAAAAAAATACCTTTTAAATGCCGTACTGCTCTCTTGCATTACTATACTGATCCGCGGTGTCACCGTCAGCTTCAACGCGTACGTCACACAAAAGATCGGAAGCGAGGCTGTGGGACTGTTCACACTCGTTATGAGTGTCTATGCCTTCGCAATAACGCTCGCAACGTCGGGAGTTAACCTTGCAGCAGTGAGAATGACCGCCGAAAGACTCGCCCTTTGCGAAAAGGAGGGCTTTTCCGAAAAGGCCCTGAAAAAGGCTTTACGAAAAGAAATGAGCGGATGCGCAAGATACAGCCTTTTTTTCGGAATCTTTGCTTCCCTTCTCCTTTTTATACTTTCAGACGTAATAGGCACGTACCTTCTTTCAGACGAAAGAACGATTCCCTCCCTGCGGATACTGTCCCTTGCTCTGCCAGCAATATCTCTAACGTCCGCCTTATCGGGATACTTTACAGGCCTTCGCAAAATTTATAAAAATGCAATCGTATCCATCGGAGAGCAGCTAACGAAAATTGTACTCACCTGCGCCGCCCTTGTTCTCATTGCACCAAAGGGAATTGAATATGCATGTATTGCAGTAGTGGGCAGCTCGGCAATTTCCGAGGCCGCCTCTTTTCTCATCTCTGTGACCCTTTATTTAACGGATAAAAACAAAGCCGGCGGATGTATCACAAAAATACCAAAGGAAAGAAAATCCGCCCTTACACGCGCCGCAGAGATCGCTTTCCCCGTTGCCCTCGGCTCTTACGTACGCCAGGGTCTTCTTTGCGCCGAGCATATCGCTATCCCCGCAGGTCTTCGTAAATACGGCTCGGGAGGCACGGGAGCGCTCTCCTCCTACGGAAATCTTCACGCAATGGCTTTTCCATTGATATTCTTTCCCTCAAGCGTTATCGGAGCCTTTGCTTCTCTTCTCATCCCCGAGCTTACGGAATATTCATCCTTAAAAAACCATCGGCAGGTCAGGCGCATCGCCGAAAAGGTAGTTCGCTTTTGCCTTATATTTTCCTTTGGATGTGCAGGACTTTTCCTTGCCTTCGGAAGAGATATGGGAATGTCCATCTATCAAAGCGCAGATGCGGGAAAATATATCTGCGCATTTGCCCCTCTTGTTCCCATCATGTATCTTGATACTGCAGTAGATTCCGTCCTCAAGGGCCTTGGTCATCAGGTCTATTGTATGAAGGTCAATATCCTCGACTCGGCCCTCAGCCTCGTCCTTGTTCTGATACTTGTTCCAAGGCTCGGTACACGGGGATATATAATCTGCGTTTACGTTGCGGAGATAGTAAATGCCGCCCTCAGCATTGGCAAAATGGTGAAGGAAACAAAGGTGAATCTGTCCCCAAAGACAGTCCTCTGCCCCCTCTTATCAATACTTATAAGCGTCACCCTTATCCGCGTTGCTTCTTCATATTTTGCGTGTTTTGATAAGACCTTTATTAAAATCCTATTGTCCGCTCTTATTTATTCGTTAATAATAATCCCAAAAGGCAGTTTTTTTGCAAAAAAATCGTACAAAAGGGAGAATCATTCATTTACCCCTTGAAATTCATTGGCAAATGATATAATATATATGATGGTTTTTTGGGAATATTTCACAGAGGACAATGAGGGTAAAAATGTTTAATAAAAAGAAAAAGAAAAAAGAGGTTGACCTTTTAAACGGTCCGATCCTTCCTAAAATTATTTCGTACAGCTTAGTTATCATGGCGACCAATCTGATGCAGATGCTCTTCAACACTGCAGATATGATCATCGTCGGAAAGTTCGCAGGAAACGAATGCCTCGGTGCGGTTGGTGCAACAACTGCTCTGGTTTCACTCTTCCTCAGCCTTTTCACAGGCTTTGCTGTCGGTGTAAGCGTAATCACCACACATACAATCGGTGCCGGTGACATAAAGGGCTTCAAGCAGACAATGACAACTGCTTTCAGTCTTTCTATCCTGCTCGGTGCAATTCTTTCAGTTCTCGGATTTATCTTTGCAAAGTTTGCGCTGGTTTTGATGGACACCCCCGCAGATCTTCTCCCTCTTGCAACCCTTTATCTTCGTATATACTTCCTTTGCATGCTTCCTCAGCTCTTCTTCCTTTATATGGCGTCTATCCTCCGTTCTCTCGGAAACACAAAGACACCTATGTATATGCTGATGGTAGCCGGCGTTGTAAACGTAGTTCTCAACGTATTCTTCGTTGTAGTATGCAAAATGGACGTAGACGGCGTTGCTCTTGCAACAGTAATTTCTCAGTATGTTTCCGCAGCACTTCTCCTGCACCATATGATGAAAACAGATGCTGTCTATAAGCTTGAAAAGATCGAATTCAAGTTCTATAAGGATAAGCTTTCAAAGATCGTGGCTATCGGTATCCCCAATGCGGTGCACGGTGTTGTAATCTCCATCTCCAACGTATTTATCCAGGCTGCTCTCAATACCTTCCCCAGTATCGCTGTAACAGGCTCATCTGCGGCGGCAAATATTGAGACTTACGTATATCATATTCAGTCAAGCTTCCACCAGGCAGGTCTTACATTCGTAGGTCAGAACTACGGTGCAGGCAAGTTTGACAGAATCAAGAAAACACAGCGCTGCTGTTACTTCCTCGTAATCACTCTCGGACTCACATTCGGTGTACTCGCATATATCTTCCGCGAGCCTCTCCTCGGTATCTATATCAACGACGGCGAGGGTGCGGCAGAAGCGATCAGATACGGTGCAGAAAGAATGCTTTGTATCTGTGTTCCCTACTTCCTCTGCGGTATCATCGAGGTACAGACAGGTCTCCTCTGCGGCCTTGGAAAGTCCGTTTCCCCCTCTGTTATCACAGTATTCGGTTTCTGTGCGGTACGACTCATCTGGATCGCAACAGTATTCGAAAAGTTCCACAGCCTTACAGTTCTTTATGCATGCTACCCTGTTTCCTGGTTCATCTCCATGGCGCTGCTCTATCTCGTATATCTGAGAGCTAAGAGACAGCTCTTCCCCAAGCACTATAAGCAGATCAAGGTAATGAACAAAAAGGGCGCTGCAGAAGCTTAAACCAAAAATTAACCTCCCCGAATCGGGGAGGTTTTTTTATATAAATTATTCTTCTAATTGAGCTTATCTGAAAAATTCATCGTCTGAAAAATAGCCCTCATATACCGTACCGTCAGCAAGAGTCAGCTTTCCCTTGCCCTCGCGCATATCGTACGCCCAGTCGCCCACGTAAACGTCGCCGTTGGCATAGTACATAGTTCCTTTTCCAAACTTGTTACCATTATTGAAATGACCCTCATAACGGTCACCATTAGCATAGATCATAGTTCCGTCAGAAAAGCTGTCGATCATCCATGTACCTGTAAATTTACTGCCATCACTCCAGGTCATAGTGCCGTTACCTTGTCTTTTTCCACTATTCCAACTACCTTCATATACAGAACCGTCGGAATAAATCATCTTTCCCGTGCCGCTTCGCCTTTCCATCCAAAACGTTCCTTCGTAAACTGACCCATCGGCATATTTCATGGTACCTTCGCCCTCAATACTCCCGCTCTTCCAATCGCCCGTATAGTACTTTCCGTCAGCCCATGTCATAGTTCCCTTGCCTTCAAATCTGCCATTTACAAAGGAACCCTTATATTCACTACCGTCTTTGTATTTGTATGTTCCTTCTCCGCACTGAGAACCCTTTTCCCATTTTCCCGTTGCCGTTCCTTGAGAAGTTGTATAGGAACCGTTACCGTGACGGAGACCACCAAGCCAGTCTCCTTCATAGTATGAATCGGAGCTGTATTTCATAGTACCCTTGCCTTCGGGAAGACCGCTTACAAGATAGCCTGTGTAGGTGCCATCCTTGAGCTTTTTGTTTTCAACATAGCCTGAATAAGCATTGTCCGAATGGGCATCCGACATATATTCAAATGTTATTTTATTGGTATTTTCCAAAAATGAAAGAGAATTTGTATCGGGCTTGTCCGACCATCCAACAAGAAAAGCCGTAAAAGAATCAATATTGCTACCCGAATTCATTACACTATTATTAAACAGCTGATTTGTCAGCGTTTCAATTTCACTGGGATAATAATAATCAACTGCTCCAAAGAGGTGTAAAAACTCATGCTTGAATGAAGAAATATTATCGTAAAGTATAGCAAATTCAGTTGCACTGCTTGCTGCACTTCTGTAAGCAACCGCTCTGCCCGGTCTGTTGATGAGGAATACACAAGCTACCTCGTCAACGTTATACTGCTTTTTAAGAGACGTAGTCATCTGCCAAACGCTTTTGAATCCAATAGCTCGGCATGCATCAGTAGTCCAAAGACCCGCAGTATTTGTGTCTATCTCACTGTTAAGTGTAGCTGTGAAATAGGCGGTCTTGATTTTAAGTGTCGTTCCGTAGGATGCGGCACTGCTGCAAAGCAATTTGCAATCAGACTCGAGGATTCCCTTAACAGAGTTTTTATTGCTTTCGCTATACGTACTCTTAGGCTCGTTTACAAAAATAAAGCAACACAAAACATCACCCGTAAGGGAAATATTTATACCTTTTTCCTTGTACTGCAAAAAATAATTATTCTGCAAATGCTGGGGAACAGACGGGATTTCTATTATATCTACGTCATCGTCACCGAGAGGACTTGATGGAACCGTCGCGCTACCGTTTCCCACATTGGGATCAGGCTGCTTTTGCGGCTTATCCTTTTCTTGACTGTCAGTATCGGGAGAAGCAGTAGTTTCTTCTTCTGCTGTTGTGTCGTCGGGAATAGTCGTTTCCTCTTTTTCGTCGTTACCATTTACTCCCGTAGTATCGTTTGTAGTTGTATCACCGGGAATATCAGTGCCGGTAGTAACTTCTGTATTTTTATCAGTATTATTAACAGTGCTTTTCGGCGTACCCAAAACAAGCAACAAAACTACAAGAAGTATGCTTAAAGCAACAATAGCACCGTATATAATTACTTTCTTATTGTTTTTGAAAAAGCTTTCGATCAACTCAGAAAAATTATTGGAATTTGATTTCTTCATTAGTTTGTACCTCAACGTTGAGTTAATGTAATTATACCATCCTACGTGTTTGTTTTCAAGAATTCAGTAAAATTTAACCGACCCTCTTTCGGGGAGGTTGTATGTATAAACTTCCGAAACAAAACAAATATCTTTTTCTCTCAACTCTCGAATGTCAAAATCACAGATCATTTTCATCAACCTAATCATTCTCCATTCCCCAAAAGCTCGTCAACGCTGACGCCGAAATACTCGGCAAGAGGTAAAAGCAGTGTTATATCAGGAAGACTCCCTCCCCTTTCCCACTTGCTGACCGCCGCATTGGTAACGTTCAAAACTTCCGCAAGCTGCTCCTGAGTAATACCCTTACTCCGGCGCAGCTTTTTTATGTTTTCTCCTATCGCTATCTCCATATAAATTATTTCCTTTCTATTCGGTAATACCCAAGATCATAGGATATACCGTGTTTTGTAAATCCGCCTTTTTCTTCTCTGACAAATTGCATTCCGCACTTCTCTGCCACACGTCCTGACGCTTTGTTTTCAAGTATATAACTAATCTCAACGTAACCACATAACAGATTGTTAAATGCAAAATCAATAACCGCTAAAACAGCTTCGGTCATTATACCACGATTCCACCATTTCCTTCCTATACAATAACCAATATCAAATCCGCTCTCCCCAATGCGGCTACCGCCTATACATCCGATAACATCACCTTCAAATTCAATAGCCCAATAATAAAAACTATCAGAACTGTATTTTTCCAAAGATCGTGAAATCCACCAGACAGTATATTCCTTATTTGGATGAGCATCCCATGTCAAATATTTTGTAACCTCAGGATCACTCGCCCAATTATTAAACATGGAATCCGTATCGTCCGATGCAAAGCGGCGAAGCTTCAATCTGCCAGTTATTATTTCTCTTGTACCAAAATCATTCATTATTATCACCTATAATTTAAATCGTACTTTTATTATAACTTCCTAAAAACATCCAACATATGACTTGTTGCTCCAACCATATCACTTCGCTCACATATCGAAAGATGATATTTCATATATAACTCAAAGGTTTCATCGTCCATTTGATCCACAACATTATTTATAAAATGGGTTAACATATCTGTACCTACATAATGAAGTCTTTTTGTATTGAAATTGCTCATCAGACTATCAATTTCATCTTTTCTGTAATGCATGAAAATGTCATCAGGAGTTGAACTAAGTTTAAAGGTCTCAAAATCGACCAAACCATTCCGAGAGCCTTGTTTAAAGCCGCCGCGAATAAAACCATAGTTATATACAGTCCAGTCATTATTACAATAAGCAACAAAAACAACACCGCCCTTCTTGGTTACGCGAATTGCCTCACTTATAGCCGAAATCTTATCATCTTCGGTATATAGATGATACATAGGACCAAGAAGTAGTGTAATATCATACTGCTCGGAAGGAATATTTCGAAGAGCTACTGCATCACCTTGCTGAATAGTTACATTCTCTCCAGGCTTTGTGTTAGCCTTGAAAAACTCAATATTACATTCCATCAGCTCCACCGCGTCAACGCTGTAACCATTCTGTGCAAAATAGTGAGAATACCTGCCGGTCCCCGCGCCGATTTCAAGTATGCGCATCCCTCTTTTCAGATATTTCTCAATATAATGCACCGTTGTGAGAAACTCTACACTTCCTCTCCTGGTAATCAAACGAACGTCTTCATCGTGGGTTGTATAATAGCACATCAGCGCTTCGATTCTTTCCATGATCTTCCCTCCTTATTGAAATAAAAAACGGTGCAAATCGAACTCCAATTCGACTTACACCGTGAATAACCAAAAATAATATAACAATGCAAAAATTATATAAAATTTGGGTATGACAATGTAAGCCTTGTTCGATCGGCCTGCTGATCGTTCCAAAGCTTGGTAACATGTACGGTATTCATCATAGCTCTTGTGCATTTCATAACTGTCATACCTCCTTGTTTTTTTAAGATGCCTAATTATAACGCCGCATTCACACCTTGTCAATAGAAAAACGTACATTTGTTCTTAACTGTTAGTTGAATATGCCTAAATTCATTGACAATTGAACCGATAGTTGATAAAATATATACGGAGCACCGCTCATAACAAAAAACGGCAAATTGAATAAAGGGGATGACACCCATAGAAAAAAACGGAGAAGCAAAGAACAAACGCTGTATTCGTGTTCTTGACGAAAACGACGTTCAGATCGGCTCCACCTACCCAAGACGGGCGGCGGGGCTCATAAAAAAAGGTCGGGCGCAATTTGTGAACGACTTTGATATTCGTCTCTATGCGTCCGACGTATCATATAATACGGAGGAATTAAAGATGGATAACAATACAAATATCAACGTACAGGAAAACGCAAAGAACAGACTTTATTTCAACCCCAGAGATTGGGCGCTGGTAAGTGATGCCCCCGGTTATCGTACCTTTATCGAAGGTCCCGATGGTGAACTTTCCGAATCCTTTATGATAGGCGACTGGGGATGGAACTGGACGGAAATAGCGTCAAACACACTTACTCTTGAAAAACATACGAAATATGAGTTTGTTTTCTGGCTCAACGGCGGCGAAAATGATCAGAACAACGAGACCTGTCAGTTTGCTGTCCTTTTCGACAACGACTACGACGGTAGACTTATTTACAACCTCAACCGCAACTACATAAAGCCCCTCAAAAAGGTGGCTGGTTGGGAGCTTTACAGTATTCCCTTCACTACAGGTGATAACGAACACACTCAGCTTCGCTTTATGGCAATGAGAGCTTATATGACGGTCATGTCTGCAGGAGATCCCGAGGGATACGCAAACCTTCCCGATGCTCCCGATGAATTTGAAGATAAGCGCCCTCAGCGTCACAATATCGTTTTCAACGACGGCTGGCCCCGCGATGCCTGGTACTCCACGGAAAATCTTAGAAACGATTGTAAAATTAAGAACAATGAATCTCAGCCTGTAATAATTCAAAACTATAGGCCCAAATTCCCTTATAATCTTACTTTGGAAGATATTAAAAATTTAGAGGATGAGGAACGTGATTTCATTGTTAATATCACTCGTTCTCGCTCTCCGATAACCCTTGATCCTTTAACACTCGAGAATTTAAAGAATTCCAGCGAAGAGGAAAGAAATTTTGCATTAAAGCTTTTCGGCCTCGGAGATATTGAAGATCCCGGTCAGTGTCCGTGGTAAACAAAAAAATCCATCAAAAAAAATGCCTCTGCCGATTTCGGCAGAGGCTATCTTTTTTATAGAAAACTCAACTGACTCGTTAAGTTCGATTCGCTAAATCGGTTGTTTACTGCACTAATTTTTTCTGTTATACTAAAGCTGTAAAACAGATGCATCGGTTTAATAAAACACGAAAGGAATTTATTATGATAACCTTCGGACAAAGATTAAAGATATTGAGAAAGGAAGCCTCTCTCACACAGGGAGATCTTGCAGAGCAGCTTATGGTAACGGTACAGACCGTTTCAAAATGGGAATGCGACACATCCATGCCCGATATATCTCAGCTTATCCCCCTTTCCTCACTCCTCGGAGTAACTACCGACTGCCTTCTCGGCGTGGGAGGAAACGAAAAAGAGGATAGAGAAAAGCTGTGGAAAGAGCTTGAAAATATAGATAAATATTGTCTATGCCTAACATATGAAGATAACGCTGCATATAAAAGTTATGAGGTATGTCGTGACTATTCAAAAAAATATCCACTTGATTACTACGTAAAATATCGTTGTGCTGATGAAATTATGTTTTTCATTGAAAGCTCAGAGCGATACAAATTCTCAATTCCCGATGACGAAAAAAACTCTTTATTTGAAGAAGGCTTGAAATATCTTAAAACTCTGATTAGCCAAGATAAAGATCCATCAAATCAAATAGCCGCAAAAGAAAGACTCGTTGACTATTATTTATATATAAATGATTATTCCAAAGCAGAAGCAATAGCAGAAGAGCTACCTGATATATACACAATAAAGCTTGATGCTATAATGAAAATTTACGACAAGAAAAAAGATTATGACAAATGTTTTGAAATCTCTAGTGACATTTCATTCGTTTCGATCTGTAATTTTCTTGAAAGTATGTATACAAGAGGAAGAAGGATATCTATATTCGGCAATGCAAGAAAAGAATTAGCCATTAAGTCTTGGCGTGAATATGAGTATATCGCAAGAGAAATATATAAAATATTCCCGCATCCCAGCACAAGATGGCACGTATTAAGAGCTATTTGGTGTATTTCAAACGACTGTATCGCAATATCCGATTTTGACGGTGCTTTGACCGCACTTGAAACTATGCGAGACTTCGGTGTAGAATGTTATAACCAACTCAAAGATAATGGTGCAACTAATGAAGAACTTGAAGAACACAAAGCACTTATTCAAAACAGCCTTAAAAGGGGCTACTTCCTCTCCCTCGGAAATCCAGATAACGTAATTGACAACGATCCCCGATTCAAAAAATGTCAGGAGGATATCGAAGCACTGAATTAAATAATCCTCCCTCATACACGCAAAAAAACGGCTGCGATTGCAGCCGTTTTCTTTTAATTATACAAAAAAAGCAACCGCGGTTGCGGTTGCTAGATTACAATATAAAAAGCGAAAGCGCTATGTTGATTGAAAACCGAATAAAGAA
>JAZUAR010000141.1:0-7235 GCA_045638055.1 Candidatus Avispirillum sp. | reverse complement strand
CTCATAGGCACGCCGCTTCGCGGCTACACCTCACCACCGCCTACGGCGGAGCCTCCCCTCAAGGGGAAGCCTTTGGGACAATCCGCCTCCACTCCCTTTAGGCAAGGGAGGCTTAGCAATCTCCCCCATAAACCCGAATTTGAATATATGGAAAACAAAAAAGCTATGCAAGTTTGCACTCGCATAGCTTTTCCTATTCTTATTTGAAGTTTTTTGCGGAGCTTTTTTCAAAAAAGCGACCACTTATCTTATCTAGCAACCTCTTCCATGATGAATGCTTCGAGGATGTCGCCTTCCTTGATGTCGTTGAACTTCTCGAGGCCTACACCGCACTCGTAGCCCTGCTGTACTTCCTTAGCATCGTCCTTAAATCTCTTAAGAGAGGAGATCTTATCCTCATAGATAACGATACCGTCACGTACTACACGGATCTGTGCATGACGGGCGATGTGACCGTCCTGAACGTAGGAGCCGGCAATTGTACCAACGTTGGGAACGCGGATCGTCTGACGAACCTCAGCATGGCCGAGAACCTTCTCAACGAACTCGGGAGCAAGCATACCCTTCATAGCCGCTGTGATCTCTTCGATACAATCGTAGATTACGCGGTATGTGCGAACGTCAACCTCCTGACGCTCAGCAGAGTCGATAGCGCCCTTATCGGGACGAACGTTAAAGCCTACGATGATAGCGTTGGATGCTGCTGCGAGCATTACGTCACCCTCGGTGATACCGCCTGCTGCAGAGTGGATAACGCGAACCTTAACCTCATCGTTGGAGATCTTCTCGAGGGACTGCTTAACAGCCTCTGCAGAACCGCCAACGTCAGCCTTAACGATAACGTTAAGCTCCTGAACGCCTTCCTTGATCTGGGAGAAGAGATCCTCGAGGTTAACCTTAGCGTTAGCCTTGAATTCCTCTTCCTTAGCCTTCGCGCGGCGCTGCTCAGCAAGTGTTCTTGCCATTCTCTCGTCCTCAACTGCGTTGAACTCGTCACCTGCAAGGGGAACCTCACCGAGACCGATGATCTCAACGGGAACAGAGGGACCTGCTGTCTTGAGGGTCTTACCCTTATCGTCAGTCATAGCACGAACACGGCCAACGGCAGTGCCTGCGATAACGATGTCACCGGAGTGGAGAGTACCTGCCTGAACGAGAACTGTAGCAACAGGACCGCGGCCGCGATCGAGCTTCGCCTCGATTACGATACCCTTTGCACGGCGTGCGGGGTTTGCCTTATATTCCTTAACCTCAGCAATGAGGAGGATGTTCTCAAGAAGGTCGGGGATACCCATTCCTGTAAGAGCAGATACGGGAACGCACATAACGTCGCCGCCCCATTCCTCGGGGATGAGGGAGTAGTTTGTAAGCTCGGACTTAACAGCATCGGGGTTAGCTGTGGGCTTATCCATCTTGTTGATAGCAACGATGATCTCAACGCCTGCAGCCTTAGCATGGTTGATAGCCTCAACTGTCTGGGGCATGATACCGTCGTCTGCAGCAACTACGAGGATAGCAATATCGGTAGCCTGAGCACCTCTTGCTCTCATTGCTGTAAACGCCTCGTGTCCGGGAGTATCAAGGAAGGTGATATCCTTGCCGTCGATGTTAACGGTGTAAGCACCGATGTGCTGTGTGATACCGCCTGCCTCGCCCTTTGTAACGCTTGTGTGACGGATAGCATCGAGAAGGGATGTCTTACCGTGGTCAACGTGACCCATTACACAAACAACGGGAGGACGCTCTACGAGGTTCTCCTCGCTGTCCACTTCATCGTTAAAGAGCTTTTCCTCGATTGTAACAACAACTTCCTTTGTACAGATAGCGCCAAGCTCGTCTGCTACAAAATAAGCTGTATCATAGTCGATGATCTGGTTAACTGTAACCATCATACCCATCATCATAAGGTGCTTAACAACCTCAGCTGCAGTAACCTTGAGGCGGCTTGCGAGCTCGCCAACGGAGATCTCGTCGGGAACTGTGATCTCAAGCTGCTTCTGCTTTGCCTTCATAGCCTCCTGCTTCTTGAGCTTCTCCATAGCAGCAGATTCCTTGTTACGGTTCTTGGAAGAACGCATATCGCGGTTGTTCTGCTTCTTGAGCTTCTGCTTTGTGGAAGCATTTTCGCTGTGGCTGTCGTGAACGAAGCTGTCAAGCTTTTCGTCGTACTTGGAAAGGTCAACACTGGATGCACGAGTGTCGATAACTCTTGTTGCACCTGTACGCTTGCGCTCGTTCTGAGGAGCCTGAGGAGCCTTCTTCTTGCCTGCCATTGTAGACTGGTCAGGTGTGAAGCTGCGATCGTCGGAGGGCTTCTTCTGATTCTCGAATGCCTTCTGAACCTTGTCGCTTACAGACTGCTGGGGCTTTCTCTGATTTGCGTTATTGCCCTGCTGCTGGCCCTGGGGAGCTGCAGGGCTTTCACGTCTCTGGTTGTTGTTATTATTGTTGTTATTCTGCTGATTGTTGCGGGGCTTTTCGAATCTTGTTTCGGTTCTCTGCTCGGGCTTGTGCTCGGGGCGAGATTCTGCGGGCTTCTTTGCGCGCTCTTCAGCCTCAGCCTTCTTGCGAGCCTCAGCCTCTGCCTTCTTTCTTGCAGCCTCTTCCTTTGCAGCCTTTTCTGCATCAGCCTTAGCCTTTGCAGCAGCGGCAGCCTTCATGAGAGCAGCATCCTTAGCAGCAGCCTTTGCCTCAGCTTCAGCCTTTGCCTTTGCTTCTGCCTCGGCCTTAGCGCGAGCCTCAGCTTCAGCCTTAGCCTTTGCTTCTGCTTCTGCCTTAGCCTTTGCCTCTGCAGCCTTTCTCTCGCGTGCATCAAGTGCAGCCTTGGAGGGCTTTACAGAGGGGATAGATGTCTTGCCTTTAACGTAGCCGTCGATATCGGAGATCTGGTTCTCCTTTGTAAGCATATCGAGAAGAAGGTTTGCTTCATCAGCCTCGAGAACGTTGTTGGACTTCTTGCCCTCAAGACCTGCCTCCTCGAGCTTTGTAATAACATCCTTGGATCTGAGATCGAGATCCTTGGAGATCTGGTTGATACGGAACATCGGGGATTGTGCCATATTGGTATACCCGTCTCCCTTAGGGGGAGCCTTCCTGCATGATTTGTGTGATTACGGGATATTATTCATCGCCTGCATTGTTTATGATCTGGATTGCAAGAGAGCGGTCTGTAACCGCAACGCAAGCGGCGGGTGAAGATTTGCCGATCCGCTTGCCGAGAGTGTACATATCACAATCGGGATGAATAAGGGGGATATTATAAAAAGTGCATTTATCTGTTATCTGCTTCTTTGTACGCTCGGAGGCGTCGCTTGCAAGGAGAACGCAGATGGTGCCCTTCTTTTTTCTGATCTCGGAAAGAACGAGATCAGTTCCGGGAACCGTGCTTCTCTTTGCCGCCGCAAGACCGAGATAGGTGAGTATCTTATCAGTTCTCATCGGCGTTTTCCTTTTCGCAGAGGCTGACCTCCTCCTCAAGAGCTATGAGAAGCTCCTCGGGGATGTCGCACTCGAGATTGGTTTTGAAGCGGTTTGCCTTGCGGGCTTTTTTGAAGCAGTCTGTTTTCTTGCAAACGTATGCACCTCTGCCGCCTACCTTGCCTGTGAAATCAAGAACCACGTTTCCCTCGGGAGTTCTCACAACTCGGAGAAGATCCTTTTTGGGAAAGGACTGATTGCAGCCTGTGCAGCGGCGAAGGGGGATTTTCTTCTGCTTTACCATAATAACTGTTTAACCTTTCTTTGCATTTGTGCCGCTTCGTAGAATTCTTTGCTGTGCAAAGAAAGGCACAAATGGGGTTTGAAAAAGTCAAAGAAACGATTTTCGAGTTTTAAATTTTCAAACTTTACTCACCCTTAATATCGATCTTGCAGCCTGTAAGCTTTGCAGCAAGACGTGCGTTCTGACCTTCCTTACCGATAGCAAGGGAGAGCTGGTCCTGAGCAACTGTAACTCTTGCGCTGCGTTCGCCGTCCATCTCAACGTCGATAACCTCAGCGGGGGAGAGAGCTGCTGCAATGAACTCTGCATTGTCCTCGGAGTACTCGATAACGTCGATCTTCTCGCCGCGAAGCTCATCGATGATGTCGGCAATTCTACGGCCGCGCTCACCGATACAAGCGCCTACGGGATCAACGTCCTCATCGCGGGAGTAAACAGCGATCTTAGTTCTGCTGCCTGCCTCACGAGCAACGGAGTGGATGATAACAACGCCTTCCTCGATCTCGGGGATCTCAGTCTCGAAGAGTCTCTTAACGAGGCCGGGATGAGTTCTGGAAAGAGTAACGATGGGGCCGGGAGCACTGTCTCTGCGAACCTCGGTAACGAATACCTTGATTCTGTCGCCTGCAGCGAAGTCCTCGCCGGGGATCTGCTCGTCGTAGGGGAGAACAGCCTCGCTTGTTCCTGTATCGATAACGATGTCGCCGGAGGAGTCAGCAGTCTTTGTAACGATTGCTGTGATAACCTCTTCGCGCTTCTTATCGTACTCGCGGATCATAGAGGAGCGCTCTGCCTCTCTGATGCCCTGAATGATAACCTGCTTTGCGGACTGAGCGGAGAGACGGCCGAAGGCCTTTGTCTTAACCTCAGTTTCAACAACACCGCCGAGAACGTGACGGCGGGAGAGCTTCTTTGCATCCTCGAGGGAGATCTCTGTTGCGGGATCCTCTACTACCTCAACGATTGTCTTCTGCTCGTAAACCTTAACGTCCTTCTTAACGGGGTCGATAACAACACGTGCATTAGATGTGCCGTATTCCTTCTTGAAGGCGCTCTGAAGAGCGGCTTCAACCTTTTCGATCATGTATTCCTTCGGGATACCCTTTGTCTTTTCGAGAAGATCAAGGGCGTTGAAAAATTCCTGATTCATTTTTCCAAGTTCCTTTCGTGAATTTATGTTATTTTATTACCAATCAAAAACTGTGGAGACCTTTGCAACGGCGCTCTTCTCGAGAACGATGTCAGATTCGTCAACAGTAACTGTGATAGACTTCTCGTCTGCCGCAGAGAGAATACCGACGATCTGCTTCTTGCCGTCCATGGGAGCATAGAGCTTAGCCTCGATCTTTTCGCCCATGCAAGCAGCGAAGTGCTCGGGGCGGGAGAGAGCTCTCTCGATACCGGGGGAGGAAACCTCCATCTTGTAGGAGACCTCAATGGGGTCAGCCTCGTCGATAATGGGGTCGATAGCTCTTGCCATTTTTTCGCAGTCCTCAATATCGATGCCCTCGGGCTTGTCGATAGTGATGCGAAGGATCATGTCTGCACCTTCCTTAACGTACTCAACGTCCCAGAGCATAAAGCCGAACTCTTCTGCAACGGGAGCAACGAGATCGCGAACGGTGCCTGCAATGTTTTTCTTCTGTTTCTCCATTATACACCTTTTAAAAATATTTTTTCATAAAAGAGAGAGTGGGTTTTTTTGCCCACTCTCTAACTTCTACTCTATTACGATATGTATTGTACCACATTTTTTCAATTATTTCAAGGGCTTTTTGAATTTTTCTTATATTTATATTATTTGTACACATTTTTTTCTATCGGCACATAGGTATTGGCTTTTTTGTAAAACTCCCCCGAGCCTGCAAGGCAGATCGGGGGAGTTGGGATCATTTTTTTGTATTGCTTTCGCCCTCGGCGTCAATGCCTGCGCGGCTTTCAGCCTTTGAGCGGGGGATCATGCCATCGTCAAGCTCGCTTGAAGGGTAAAGACCCACAGCCTCTGCACGGACTACGTCCTCGAAAACGTTGTCTCCCTTTTTGCGAGGGGGAAATTCTCTTTTTCTGTCCATTATTATTACCTCCTTTGGCAGATAATAATATCGTTCCCAAAACCGAAAGAAAAATACAGTCATATATCACAGTGAGTATAGATTGGCGTGTATAGATGTTTCGCAGAAGCTTTTTTAAAAGAAAGGAGAGTAACTCAATCCCGATGAATCTGAATTTATTTCGATGCTTTTTGGGAGCTGATTTTTCATTTTGTCAAATATATGCGGGGAATTTTGGTTATTTTTATGTTTGATTTTTATAAAAAGTGTATTGACATCGCCGCTTTATTGTGATAAACTACTAAACAAGTTAAAAGCAATGACCGGAAACAAGTAATCAAGGTTCAGCTCTTTCAGAGAGCCGTCGGCAGGTGAAAGACGGTAAGAGTGCCTTTGGTGAAATACATTCCGAGAGCTTCGCTCCGAAATTAAGTAGGGGTTGACGGGAACTGCCCGTTATAGCAGGAAGGCATCGCATTTTTGCCGTGCTGTGAGTGGTCCTTTTGGACAATTGAGGTGGTACCGCGATTTATTCGTCCTCTTAAAGCTTTTGCTTTGAGAGGACTTTTTTGTTTTTCCTTCGGAAAAGTGATGTTTGCACCTGCGGTGCAAGTGAAGCCGCTTCGCTGTGATGTATTCACTTTCGTGAAAGTGATGTTTTCCCCTTCGGGAAAAATGAAGGAGTATTTCCTCCCTTCAGTCGGAAATAAATTTTATTATATAAAGTTATTAAAGGAACTTAAAATGACCATCGTAGACGTACTTGAAAGAAACGCAAGGCTCAGTCCCAATGACGAGGCTCTTGTTGAGATCAACCCCGCAAATCAGCCCTCCAAGTCAACGACATGGAGAGAATATAACCTGATCGAAACTGCAGAGGGTGATAAATACCGCAGAACTATGACCTGGAAGGATTTTGACCGTCAGGCTAACCGCTGCGCAAATCTTCTTCTCACCCGTGGTATCAAGAAGGGTGATAAGGTTGCTATCCTTCTTATGAACTGCCTTGAATGGCTACCCATTTATTTCGGAATCCTCAAGTGCGGTGCGCTTGCAGTTCCCATGAACTATCGCTATACCGCAGATGAGATCAAGTACTGTCTTGATCTTTCCGATTCCACAATGCTTATTTACGGCCCCGAGTTCATCGACCGTGTTGCGCAGGTGCGCGATGAGCTGACAGGCATCAAGAATTTCTTCTTCGTTGGCGACGACGTTCCCGAGGGAGCAGACAGCTATACCGTTTATTCTACATACTGCACGTCAACTCCTCCTCCTGTGACCATCACTGAGGACGACGATGCGGCAATCTACTTCTCCTCCGGTACAACAGGCTTCCCCAAGGCTATCCTCCATGCACACCGTGCGCTCATCTGCTCCTGCGAAACTGAGCAGCGTCACCATTCTCAGACAAAGAACGACGTATTCCTCTGCATCCCCCCGCTTTATCATACAGGTGCAAA
>JAZUAR010000140.1:0-4888 GCA_045638055.1 Candidatus Avispirillum sp. | reverse complement strand
CGAACCCCTGACCTCTAGCGTGACAGGCTAGCGCTCTAACCAACTGAGCTACCGGGCCGTATGGTGGAAACAATAGGGCTCGAACCTATGACCCTCTGCTTGTAAGGCAGATGCTCTCCCAACTGAGCTATGCTTCCATTTTCTTGCTGTCCTCGCTGACAGCTTTTGTATTATAGCAAAGCAAAATCCATTTGTCAACACTTTTTTTGAATTTTTTTGAAAAAATTTTAAAAAAGTTTTTTGGGGCCGTTTTTCGCAAAAATCTGCACTTTTTGTCAAAGATAACAAAAGCCGCCCGAAGGCGGCTTTTACCTTACTTCTTACATCTCGCAACGATATGCCATCTGTCGCAATCTGCCTCGGGTGTGCCAAATGTGAAATCTCCGAAAAAGCCGAGAATTTCAAATCCCGCCTTTTCAAGAGCCTCGGAAAGCTCCTCCTTTGAGTAGCATCTCTCGCTAACAACCTCGTCACTTCTCTGCCACATTCCGCCCTCCGCTTCCTCAAAAACCGAGAGATAGAAATCGCAGATTCCCTTTTCCTTATTATAATCGTTCTGCCAGCAGACCATCACGCCCTCGTCCTCGAGGATGTAATCATTCTTTGCATAGAAGCTTTCAAACTTATGGGGAGTGTTTACGTCGAAAATGAAAAGTCCGTCGGGGTCGAGATAATTATGCACTGTGGCAAAGCATTTTCCGATATCGCCCTTGCCTGTCAGGTGGTTGATGCCGTCAAGGCAGCACACTGCCGCATTCACGGTTCCATAAAGCTCGAAGCTTCTCATGTCCTGCAAAAGCCAGAGGATGTCGCTGATCTCTCTGTCGTAGCATTCCTCTCTCGCTACGGAGAGCATATCGATGGAAAGATCAACGCCTGTCATATCGTATCCGCGGCTGTGGAGGGCAAAGGTCATAGCGCCCGTGCCGCATCCCAGATCGAGAACGCTCTCTACGTTATTTCCGTATTTATTAAAGACCGAAACGTAAAAGTCAGCCCAAGCCTCGTAGTCGGTCTCGCTGTTAAGTAAATCATAGCCCACAGAAAGGGCATCGTATCCGCTCATATCCAATTCTCTATTCTTTATTATTTATTGTTCGGCTTCAACGCCTGAAAGCACTGCTAAAATATCATCCGCAGTTGCGCCGTGGATATATTTTCCCGCATCGGAAAGTGCTTTTTTCAACTCATCTGATTCGAGGGAGGCTCCCACAAGATTCTTTTCAAGAATGGAAATATCACCCAAAGCAAAGAAATCGCCGCTGATCTTTATTTCTTCAATAATTCCCTTCTTTGCTGAAAATGCAATTTCAACGGAGCCGAAGGGGAATCTTTTTCTTCTCTCAACGGAGAAGAGGGGACTTTCGCCAAAATTCCATTCCCATCTGGAATATTTCTTTTCAGAGAGAAGCTCAATTGCTTTTTTCTCTTCGGGAGAAAAATCGGAGATCTCGCCCTCGGCACAAAGGGAGCAGAGCTCTTTTGCAAAATCCTCGGGAGTTTCGGGGCCGGAATAGCCATCTATATCCCTGATATTCGCTACACGGCTGCGAACGCTTTTAATGCCCTTGGACTCCATTTTATCAGCCTTTACACGAAGGGCGCCGCTGAGGAACGACATGTCCGCTGAGAAAAGAAGAGTTCCGTGATGGAGAAGTCTTTTTCTGCCGTCGGGGCAATTATGGACGCACTGAGCGTTTCCCGAGATCTTTGCGCCCTCTGCCTCAATATCGTTTCTTCCGTTGGGAGCCGCCTTGATTCCGAAGGATGCAAGGGCCTCGCAGATCTTTTCGATATAGGGGAGGAAGTTTATGCCGTCCTCCTTTGCATCTGTTACAAAGGAGAAATTTATATTACCGGGGTCATGAAAAACAGCTCCGCCGCCGGTTAAGCGACGTACCACCTTAACGGAGTTTTTTTCGCAGAAATCGCGGTCGATCTCGCCGTATGCATTCTGATTTTTACCGATAATAACGCTTTTATCGTTGCGCCATATTGCAAAAACGTCTCCGCTTGTACTTTCAAGCAAAAACTCCTCGCTGGCAAGGTTAAAATAAGGGTCAAGATTTTCGTTGAATATTATTCTCATTTTTTGAATCTCCCTTTATTTTCAAGGCCTGTAGGTTTTATGCATTTGCCGATTTATATATTTCGCAGATGCATTTTAGCCAATTGCATAACTTTGTTCGCTATTAGGCATTTTTTCTTCTTTTCGCCTCTGTTATGCTATATTATACTCCCCTTTTTTGCGCATTTCAACAGTCAGACGAAACTTTGCTTGAAAGTATGGAAATAATATGGTAAAATTAGTTATCAGAAAAAGGAGGTATATCCCAATGAACGATACAATGAATACCCTCATCACACGCAGAAGCGTGCGCTCCTACAAAAAAGAACAGATCACAAAAGAAGAGCTTGATGCAGTGCTTACAGCAGGCATCTGGGCACCTACGGGAATGAACCGTCAGCACACAAAGCTTGTTGCAGTTACCGACCCCGAAACAGTTTCCCTTCTTTCAAAAATGAATGCCGCAGTTATGGGAAGTGCAAACGACCCCTTCTACGGCGCTCCCTGCGTTGTCATCGTTTTCGGTGATTCCGACGTATACACTTACGTTGAGGACGGCTCTCTTGCCATGGGCAATATGATGAATGCCGCTCATGCTGTCGGTCTCGGCTCCTGCTGGATCCACCGCGCAAAGGAAATGTTCGAATCCGAAGAAGGCAAGGCTCTTATGGAAAAGTGGGGCATCCCCGCGCGCTATAAGGGTGTTGGCAACTGCATCCTCGGCTATATCGATACTCCCCCTGCAGACCGCCCCCGCCTCGACGGAAGAATCATCAAGGACTGATAATCCCCCGACAGCCTGCGCTGCTGTCTGCAACCTATATTGCTTTTGCTGTCTTGCTTCGAAGTCGCAGCTTTTCGTCAAAAACCTTCAATTATATAGTGTGAAGCTGCAAATTCGTTAAATTCGATAACATAATATAGCAAAGAAATAAAAAAATTGTCAGCTCAATTCATTAATTTTTTCATAAAACTATGGAAATTATGAAAAACTTATGATATAATGCAAATTGCGGTATACTGTGCCGCATTGGAATAGCTATCAAAATAATATATTTTAAATTTTGGAGGATTAGAACAATGGGAATTAAGTATGTTTACCTGTTTTCCGAAGGCGACGCTTCCATGCGTGAGCTCCTTGGCGGTAAGGGTGCAAACCTTGCTGAGATGACCAAGATCGGTCTCCCCGTTCCCCAGGGCTTTACTGTAACAACAGAGGCTTGTACTCAGTACTATGAGGACGGCAGAAAGATCAACGACGATATCCAGGCTCAGATCATGGACTACATCGTAAAGATGGAGGAAGTTACAGGTAAGAAGTTCGGCGATAAGGAAAATCCCCTTCTCGTTTCCGTTCGTTCCGGCGCTAGAGCTTCCATGCCCGGTATGATGGACACTATCCTTAACCTCGGTCTTAACGAAGAGGTTGTTGAAACAATGGCTGCTAAGTCCGGCAATGCTCGTTGGGCTTACGACTGCTACAGAAGATTTATCCAGATGTACTCCGACGTTGTTATGGAAGTTGGTAAGAAGTACTTCGAGGAGCTCATCGATAAGATGAAGGAAGAAAAGGGCGTTACTCAGGACGTAGACCTCACAGCTGAAGACCTCAAGGTTCTCGCTGAGCAGTTCAAGGCTGAGTACAAGGCTAAGATCGGTTCTGACTTCCCCTCCGACCCCAAGGAGCAGCTCATGGGCGCGGTAGAGGCAGTATTCCGTTCTTGGGACAACCCCCGTGCAAACGTATACAGAAGAGACAACGATATTCCTTACTCTTGGGGTACCGCTGTTAACGTACATATGATGGCATTCGGTAACATGGGCGACAACTGTGGTACAGGTGTTGCATTTACTCGTGACCCCGCTACTGGTGATAAGGGTCTTATGGGTGAGTTGCTTACCAATGCACAGGGCGAGGACGTAGTTGCAGGTGTTCGTACACCTATGCCTATCGCTGAGTTGGCGGAGAAGTTCCCCGCTGCATTCGAGCAGTTCAACAAGGTTTGCGCAATCCTTGAGGACCACTACAGAGACATGCAGGACATGGAGTTCACTGTTGAAGACGGTAAGCTCTACATGCTCCAGACAAGAAACGGTAAGAGAACTGCTAAGGCTGCTCTTAAGATCGCTTGCGACCTCGTTGAGGAAGGCATGATCGACAAGAAGCAGGCTGTTGCAATGATCGACCCCAGAAACCTCGATACACTTCTCCACCCCCAGTTCGACGCTAAGGCTCTCAAGGCAGCGAACGTAGCAGGTAAGGGTCTCGGCGCTTCTCCCGGAGCTGCTTGCGGTAAGGTTGTATTCACAGCTGAGGACGCAGTTGCTTGGAACGAGCGCGGTGAGAAGGTAGTTCTCGTTCGTCTCGAGACATCTCCCGAGGACATCACAGGTATGAAGGCTGCTCAGGGTATCCTCACAGTTCGTGGCGGTATGACATCTCACGCAGCAGTAGTTGCTCGTGGTATGGGTACATGCTGTGTATCCGGCTGCGGCGACATCAAGATGGACGAGGAGAACAAGAAGTTCGAGCTCGCAGGTAAGGTTTACAACGAGGGCGACTTCATCTCCATCGACGGTTCCACAGGTAATATCTACGACGGTATTATCCCCACAGTTGACGCACAGATCGTTGGCGAGTTCGAGACAATCATGAACTGGGCTGACGAGTTCAGAACCCTTAAGGTTCGTACAAACGCTGATACTCCCGCAGACGCTAAGAAGGCTCGTGAGCTCGGCGCTGAGGGTATCGGTCTCTGCCGTACAGAGCACATGTTCTTCGAAGAGGACAGAATCGCAGCATTCAGAGAAATGATCTGC
>JAZUAR010000139.1:0-21091 GCA_045638055.1 Candidatus Avispirillum sp. | reverse complement strand
CTTTTCTTAGCTTTGGCTTTTGCCGTTTTATTTCTTTTTCTTTTTGAAGTTTCTTTGCTCCTTTCTTTCCAAAGAAAGTAGGTAACCTTTTTAGTCTGTACCATATTTTTTGTATACTTTAAATGCATCGTATACGGGGGTATATTCGCCGCCTGCGAAGGCGGTAACGAGAAGATACTGGGGAGGTGCGGTCAATGATTCGTCCTCGCGGCAATTGGCAGCGAAGGAGCAAAGACAGTTTTTGCCCTCGATAGTATATCCTGTTTTCCCTCCCTGGATATAGAGTCCGTCAACCTCGTTGCCTGTCATTCTGCTGAACATAGTGCTTGTGAGGGTGATTCCGTCGGGATGCTCGGGAGTAGATGAGGTGGTATATCTGTATGTAGAGAGTATCTTTCTCATTTCGGGCTTTGAAATTGCATATTCAAGGATCTTTGCAATATCGTGGCAGGTGGAATAGTGGTTATCGTCGTGGAGACCGCTTGCGGTAACAAAGTTTGTGTTCTCAAGTCCGAGCTCCCGAACCTTTTCGTTCATAAGAACTGCGAAATGCTCCTCGCCTCCTGCAACGAGCTCGGCAAGTGCGTTTGTCGCATCACCGCCTGAGGGGAGGATAGCGCCGTAGAGAAGGTCTCTTGCGGTAACTGTTTCGTTAACTGAAAAGCCTGCAACGGATGCACCTGCAACGTACAACTCGTTAAGCATAGCCGCATCGAAGGTGTAAGTGGTGCTGTCAAGGTCCTTGATATTTTCGTAGGCTACGATAAGAGTCATAACCTTAGTCATTGATGCGGGGTAAATTCTTTCCTCGCCACCCTTTGAAGCGATGACAGTGTTTGTATCAAGGTCTATAAGAATACCGTATCCGCTTTCGATAGCGAGTGTCTCGGAGCGGTCTGTATATTTCGCATAAGAGGGGGATGAGGGATTGTTGATTTTCGGAGGCTCCGTTGTGTTGAGGATAACGTTGTCATTGCCGTGATATTCATCGGAGGGCTCTGCCATAGAGCAGGACTGAACACCGAAAATAACTACAAGCAATAAAACAAGGCCGAGGAGAATAAGAGCAAGGATAACGTTTCTGCCGATTTTCTGTTGCTCGGGTGCAGGTGCGGCCTGAGGGGGTCTTCTTTTTTGGGGGCCTGCCTTTGGCATAGGCTGAGAGCCTGCCTGACCGCGGCGCTGCTGAGGGCGGAGGGGGGGAACGCTCTGAGGGTTCTGACCAGCAGGTCTTTTAACAGCAGGGCGCTGACCGTCAATGCGCATTTCGCGGTCCTTCACCATGGCAGCGCGCTGATTCGCAGGGGCGCCTGTGCGGCGGCGCATATTCTGATTTCTCTGATCGTAATTTCCGTTCAAGACCTGACCTCCTTTTTGCAAACTACTTTTATTTTACACTATTTTCCCTATTCTGTCAAGGGACGAAAAAGTAGCTGATCGGTGTGGTATCACACTGATCAGCTACTTGGCTTTTGCGAATATTATTTGTGAAATTAATTCTTCAGCAAAGAATCTACAAATTCGTTTAACCTTCGCTCGAGAGGAGGACAGGTTGCGTCCATCCAGTGCTGTCTTGACAGATAATACCTGAAGGAGGGGGTGAAAACTGAATTATCAATTCGCAAAGGCTTGAATTTGATTTTATTGGGAAGCTTTTGAAAAGCAAGGTCTATTTCGTTAAGAACATGTTCTGATGCAATACTGTTTTGACTAAGAATCACTATAAAATATGTTGATTTGTCTATTGCATTAACTATGGATTCAGCATAGGGACCGCTAACATCGCGGGGCGCATACCAAACACTGATACCGCTGTTTTCTAATTTGTTGCACAAATTATCGGCTATATTTTTGTCAGCGGATGAGTAGCTTATAAAAGCCAGCTCGCGATTGTTTTTATTTAATGAAGGCTCTTCAATATGTTTTTCTTTACCCACAAAGCGAAGAGACTGTTTCAAAGAATCTGCGATTAAGGTTGCTTTTTCGTAGTTCCTTTCTATGAATAGAATTTTCTTTACGGATTTATTTCTTTCCAAAAAGGATATACACTCATTGATCAAAGGAGTGAGTAGCATTTTATGTGAGATGCTTTGAGTACCGCTTCCGAGCAGAGGCAGCGCGATTGTTGTCATACGTACTCTGAGTTTTACTGCATCATCAAGCATTTGGAAGTATGCTTGAATAGAATTAAGTATAGCTTGTTCCAAATCATGTTGATTATTATTTGAACTATATTTCAGAAGTTCAATACATCCAATTCGCTTGATTTTAGATTTATTTAATGAAAGTTTTTGAGAAAGCCATACGTTATGGTTTTTTCGCAGATCAATTTCAGGTGACAAAGCTTCATCTTCAACACTAATTCCTTTTTTATACAGCGATTCAAAAACTGTGCGAGGGGTTGGAGCATAAGAGCCTACAAATGCGGATGTTGTTAAAACATCAATAGAAGTTTTGAACTCGGTTATATCATCACAATATACAGATATTTCTTTTGTGTGTATGCCAACTTTAATTTTTGATGTATATAACTTTCCCATCTTGGTTCCCCTTCTATGATTGTTTGATTTATTGTAACATGTTTGAAGATAAAAGTAAACTGTGATTTATATGTGTTAAGATAGAGTGCATTCATAAAACTTTCGTATTAACATCTTCGCCTTGAAAAGCGGGAATAATTGTGATATAATAAAAGTTACTGTGAAAAAAGAAAGAGGAACTGAAATGATTAAAATTGATATTTTCTCAGGCTTTCTCGGTGCGGGAAAGACAACACTTATAAAAAAGCTTATCAGCGAAGCATTTGCAGGCGAAAAGCTGGTGGTTATAGAAAACGAATTCGGTGATATCGGCATCGACGGAGGCTTCCTTCAGGAGGCGGGCATCCAGATCACTGAAATGAACTCCGGATGCATCTGCTGCTCACTTGTCGGCGATTTCGGCAAGGCGCTGGGGGAGGTTATCGAAACGTATTCCCCCGAGAGAATCATCATCGAGCCCTCAGGTGTTGGCAAGCTTTCCGACGTTATCAAGGCTGTTGAGGATCTCGGACTTTCAAATATCGTGCTCAACTCCGCAACTGCTGTTGTTGATGCGAAGAAGTGCAAGATGTATATGAAGAACTTCGGCGAGTTTTTCAACAACCAGATCGAAAGCGCAGGCACTATCGTTCTCAGCCACACAAAGGGACTGGCAGAGGACAAGATTTTCAAAACAGTTGAGCTTATCCGCGCTCATAACGAGGGTGCTGAGATCGTAACAACAGATTGGGACGAGCTTTCCGGCAAGCAGATCCTTTCCGCTATGGAAAAGGAAATGACACTCGAAGATGAGCTTCAGGCTCTTGTTGATGCAGAGTGCTCCTGCGGCTGTCACGATCACGATCATCACGAGCATCATCATCACCACGATGAGGAATGCTCCTGCGGTTGCCACGATCACGACCACCACGAGCATCATCACCATCACCACGATGAGGAGTGCACCTGCGGCTGCCACGATCATGATCACCACGATCATCATCACCATCATCATGATGAGGAGTGCACCTGCGGTTGCCACGATCACGATCATCATGAGCATCACCACCATCATCACGATGAGGAGTGCTCCTGCGGTTGCCACGATCACGACCATCACGAGCATCATCACCATCATCACGATGAGGAATGTACCTGCGGCTGCCACGATCATGATCACCACGAGCATCATCACCATCATCACGATGAGGAATGCTCCTGCGGTTGCCACGATCACGATCACCACGAGCATCACCACCATCACCACGATGAGGAGTGCACCTGCGGCTGTCACGGCCACCACGGACACCACCATGCAGACGAGGTATTCACAAGCTGGGGCATCGAAACTGCCCACCGCTATACAAGAGACGAGCTTATCGGCGCTCTTTGCGCTCTTGAAAACGAGGCGGAATACGGCATGATCCTCCGTGCAAAGGGAATCGTTTGCGGCGAAGGCTGCTGGTATCACTTCGATTACACACCCGGCGAGGGCGACGTTCGAGAGGGAAGCAGCGCAACCACAGGCCGCCTTTGCGTAATCGGCTCAAAAATCAACGAAGAGAAGCTTTCCGAGCTTTTCAGATGAGGTAAGAAATATGCAGGATACACCGGTATATCTTGTCACAGGCTTTCTTGAGTCCGGCAAGACAAAATTCATTCAGGAGACCTTGCAGGATCCCCGCTTCGGCGAGGGCGAGCGAGTTCTTGTTATCGCCTGCGAGGAGGGCGAGGAGGAGCTTGATCCTACTCTCTTTGCCACACAGGACGTGTTCTACGAGGTGATCGAGGACTCCGAGGATATGTCTCCCGAGACCTTCATCAAGCTCCAGAAAAAGCACAACGCAACAAAAATTCTTATAGAATATAACGGAATGTGGCAGCTTTCAGATCTTTTTGAGAATGCTCCCGAGCACTGGATAATCGGACAGAATATTCTTTTTTTCGATTCCGCAACCTTCCTTGCTTACAACGCGAACATGAGAAGCCTCGTTGTGGATAAGATACAGAATTCCGATATGATAATCTTCAACAGAATCACTCCCGTTATGGACCCCATGGATTTCCATAAGGTGGTAAGAGGTCTTTCAAGACAGACTACAATTATTTATGAGAAGATCACAGGCGAGGTTGCATACGATGAGATAGTCGATCCTCTGCCCTTTGACAAGGATGCAGACGTTATCGTCATCGAGGACCGCGACTACGCTCTTTTCTATCGCGATCTTTGCGAATGTATGCCCGATTATGACGGCAAGACCGTCCGCTTCAAGGCCCTCGTTGCAAACGAGAAGAGCCTCGGCACGGGAACAATGCTTGTAGGCCGTCACGTTATGACATGCTGCGAGGACGATATTCAGTATACTCCCGTTGTTTGCAAGTGGCAGAAATCCGATAGCTGGAAGAGCTACGATTGGGTAGAGGTTGAGGGTCGAATCGAGATAAGACACCATAAGATGTACGAGGGCGCAGGCCCCGTGCTCCTTGCAAAAAAGGTGATCTCCGCCACCCCTGCAAATCCCCCCGTTGCAACGTTTTATTAAAAAAAGCCCCTCAGGGGCTTTTTTTAGTGAAGAGTGAAAAGGTAAGGAATGCTTTTACTATGGTAAAAAACGGATTTTTTATATTGGTATATTGATGCGCTCCTTCCATTTCAATACAGTCATCATTCATTATTTATCCCCCTGAAACCTTCACCGAGCACGTCTCGGGCATCGCTGACAGTTACAAAGGCGCCCTTGTCCGTGCGGCGGACAAGCTCAGTGAGGGCAAAAAGCTCGCTTCGCTTTACAGCGCAGAAAAGGAGCTTTTTTTCTTTGCCTGTATATCCTCCCACCGCATCGATTATGGTCACACCGCGGTGCAGCCTTTGGGTTATTCTCTCTGCGATCCTTTCGTGGCTTTCCGAAATTATAATAACGAGCTTTGAGGCGGAAAATCCGTCGAGCACGGAGTCAAGGGCGGTGGCAAAGCACCAGAGGGATGCAAATGAGAAAAGGATATCCCATCCTGTCCCCAGCACTCCCGAGCAGGAGAGAACGATAGCCGCATCGATTATGAGAATAAGCTTTCCCGTTGAAAGAAATGGAAAGCGCCGGTGGATAACGTGGGCAAGAAGATCGCTTCCGCCTGTTGTGAATCCCTTTGAAAGAAGTATTCCCGTGCCCGCGCCGAGAAGCAGACCGCCGAAAACCGCGCAAAGAAGAGAATCTGTGTGGGTAAAGGGAAATGCTGAAAGCACGTCCGTTGCAACCGACGTGCCGATAACGCCAAGAAGGGTATTAACAAAGCCGAGCCTTCCTCCTCCCGTTTTATAATCGAGAAGAAGCAGGGGGAGGTTCAGAAGAAGGGTCATAAGCCCGATGGGAGTCTGGAAAATGTGGTTCAGAGTTGTTGAAATTCCCGTAAAGCCGCCCATTGTGATGTTTCCCGGAGATATAAACATATTGACCGCAAGTCCGTAAAGGATGGACCCTGCCGCCCAGAATACAACCTTTGATACGATATATTTCGCTGTTTCTTTCTTGCTTTTCATAATCACTTTTCCTTTAGCTTTTAAGTTATATTTCCCAAAGGCCGCACATAAAATGTACCGTACCTTATGAAAGAGAAAGGAATTGATATAACAATGGAAAACAGCTATCTGCCCGAGGGCAGTCTTATTGATACGGACGCAAACGTTATGTATACGTCATCTCTCAGAATGCTGGAAAAAGCTATGTACAAGGGGAAGATACTTGAGGGCATCTGCACGGTGTGCGATTGCCGTGATATGAGCCTGAGAGTGGACCTCGGATGCTGTGAGGGCATAATCCCGAAGGAGGAGGTACAGCTTTCTCCCGATGGCAAGGATATTGCGGTTATAACCCGAGTGGGCAAGCCCTGCGCCTTTAAGGTGACAGAGGTGGTAATGGGAGAGCGCCCGAGGGTCGTGCTTTCAAGGCGGGCGGCTCAGGAGGAATGTATGAGGGAATACGTTTCCCGCCTTTTGCCCGGAGACGTGGTTTTTGCTGCCGTTACTCATCTGGACCCATTCGGTGCTTTTGTTGATATAGGATGCGGGATAATCTCCCTTATCTGCGTTGATTCAATATCAGTTTCCAGAATATTCCACCCGAAGGACAGACTTTATGCAGGGCAGCAAATTTCGGCTGTGGTAAAAACGGTTGACCGTGAAACAGGCAGGATGTATCTCAGTATTCGCGAGCTTCTCGGCACCTGGGAGGAAAACGCCGCTCAGTTTTCTCCCGGCTCCTGCGTTGCGGGAATCGTCCGAAGCATTGAGGAATACGGTATTTTCGTTGAGCTTGCCCCGAATCTTGCGGGCCTTGCGGAATTAAAGGACGGCGTCTCTCCCGGAGACTGCTGCTCGGTCTACATAAAAAGCATGATCCCCGAGCGAATGAAGATCAAGCTTGTCATAATCGACAGCTTAAAAATCCAGTCCGTCCCGGGGATCAAATACTATATTGATGCTGATAAAACAAAGCACATATCCCATTGGCGATATTCCCCCAAGGGGTGCCGAAAGGTTATTGAAACAAATTTTGACCTGCCTGTTGCAGCGCAGGCAAAATAAGGTCAGATTCTGACCTCGTCAAATCCAAAGCAGAGAGTGGGGCGGTGGCTGTCGCTTGACAGAATGAACTTTCCGCCCTTCTTTTTGATGTATTCCTTAATGGGCGCCGCAGGATAGGGGGCTGACTTGTATCCGCGGGCGATAACTCCCGTGTTTATCTCAAAATACTTTCCGTAAGGGATAAGGCGGTCAACGGCATCCTGCCACGCCTTGATATATCGGGGGTCGTTCTCGTCAATGATAAGCTCTCTTTCATTGAACTTTGTGAGAAGGTCAAAATGGCCCACGATATCAGCTCCCGTCATCTCGAGAACGTTGCCCACAGTCTTGAAATATTCCTCCGCAAAGGAAATGGGGTCCCCTCCGAAATGCTTTTCGATAGCCGCTTTAAGGTCATCAGCGCTTTTGTCAACGGGAAGATATTCATCCCCTGCCTTGACGTAATGAACGCTGCCTATCATATAGTCATATCCCTCATAGGCCTTCTCGGAATAATAATCCTGCTCAATACCGCAGAAAATCTCTATCTTTTCTGCGTATTTTTCTTTCAGGCGCTGAATTTCTTTTCTGTATTCCGTTTCCTTTTCGGGGCTCATACAGTAATCGGGGTCAAAGGGAGTATAGGAATGGTCGGAAAATCCGATGTGTGTCATCCCCTTTTCGAGGGCGAGAAGGACAAGCTCCTCGGGGGTGCATTTTCCGTCGCTGAAGGTGGTATGTATGTGAAAATCTCTGTGTGTCATAGTATTTTCCTATCAAAGAATGATTTTGACCTCGGAAGCTATATCAATAGAATCCTCGGTGATATTGCAGTCCATTGCAATTATATTAACGCCCCTGTCCCGACATTCCCTGAGAGCGTCGGTAAAGGCCTTGTGTGTTTTTTCGTTTGGAGAGAAATGGGTAACGGGGGAAAGCTGTATAACGAAAAGCACGTATGCCTCGTAGCCCTCGCATATAGCCTCGCAAAGGCCGCGAAGATGCTTGATTCCCCTTTCTGTGGGGGCATCGGGGAAAAGGGCTGCGCCGTCAATTTCAAGAGTCACGCCCTTGACCTCGAGAAAGGCTTTTCTGTCCCCGTCCTCTATATAAAAATCAAATCTTGAATCCTTGTGGGTGTATTCCCGATGGATTTTTGCATCGGGAGAGAAGAGTCCGCTTTTAGGCAGCCACTCCGCGGCGGCAGTGTTGACTACCTGAGAATCCATATTGATGAGGAGGGCTGTGCCGCCCTCTTTTTTCTTTTCTACCGCAATAAGATCGTATTTAGTTTTTCTTTCGGGATTTTTTGATTTTTCAAGATAGACCGTGCATCCGGGGAGGAGAAGCTCACGGCATCTGCCCGTGTTTTTTACGTGCACCGTTTCCTCTTTGCCGTCAATAAGAACCTTTGCAATAAATCTGTTGGGTCGGCTGAGAAAGGTTGCCGAAGTTATGTTATCGTATTTCATTTTCAACCTCCCGTTTTTTATGATTATACAATATTTTTGCCCCAGCTACAACAGTTTTCCCAAAAAAGCAGGAAAGACGCGCTATTGATTGTTATGAGGATTTTTGTTATAATAATAGGGTAAAGATCGATTTTCGGGGGATTTATGTTGTATTGTGAAGCTATAGATGAAAAAGAGAAAAACGAGGAAAATGCATCAGTAAAAGAAAATAAGAAGAAAAAGCCCCGTGCTGTAAGATGCATCGGTATTATATTGGCTGTTTTTCTTTTTGTTGCAGGAGCGTTTTTCTTTTTCGGTGATTACATATTAAACGGATTTTTCAGCATCTGCCCACCTGAGCTGCATTTAAAGTATATTTGTATAAAAAACGGAATTGACGTTTCCGAGGATTTTTCCGAATACGGCGCAGCCTTTGCTAAAAGGGCTGTTGAGAATAAGACCCTCAGCGGAAAGGCGGAGGTATATCTTGAGGCCGCAGGCCTGATCGATACTCTTGCAGACAGCCTCGGCTTTAAAAAAACGCCCCTCATTGCAGAATATGCCATAACGAAAAACAAAACGGCAAACGCTCTTGATATTGATCTTTCCTATGGCAAAAAGCACGTTTTATCCCTTGAGGCAAGAGCAGATTACAGAGCGGGCGAGGCAACTGTGCTTATCCCCGAGCTTTCAAAAAAGGCGCTTTCATATAAGGTGGAGCAGCTGAAGGACAAGAATCTGCCCGATGCTCAGACCGTGAGGGACCTTCTTCCCGAGGATAAGCTCACGTCAAAGCTTTTGCTTCGTTACTTTCTCACCGCTGCCTCCTGCATCGATGACGTTAAGCGCGAAAAGAAGGAGCTTGTTGTAGGTGAAGAGGCACAGAACAAAACAAAGCTCAGATTAAGAATTTCAACGGATACCCTCCTTGACGTGGGAGAGTCAGTGCTTGAAAAGGCTCTGGAGGATAAGGACCTTAAAAAGCATATTATAAATAACGAAAAAGAGGTTAAGAAATTTATAAAGGAGTCGTTTCCGAAGCTTTATGATGAGTACAAGCCCCTTTCAGCAGAAGCGCTTTATGAAAAGCTCTTCTCCGATGCAAAAAAGGCTCTTGAAAGCATAGAAAAGGCAAGAAAAGCTCTGCCCGATGCAGAATATTTTGCGCTTTCTCTTTGGATAAATAGTAAGGGCGAGATTGAAGCCCTTGAAGCCGAGGTGATGAAGAGCTCAGGCATCTATTTTGCAAGTCTTGAGAAGGATGAATACAGGCTGACAGAGGCTAAATTCTACGTGGCAGGTAAAACGGTGGTGTCTATTGAGGGCTCAAGCGAGAATACAGATAATGTCCTCAGCGGTGAATTTGATATCAAGGCAGGAAAGCGAAAGATAGCGCTTGAATACAGTGATATCGATAAGGGAGAGCTGAAAAAAGGCACGGTTAGCGGAGAGGCTTCGTTCTCTGACAGTATCACAAGGGTGACTTGCGATATTGAGTTTGAGTCAGCAGCTGACAAAGGAAGCTTTGAGGGCAGCATAGGCTATCGCTCATCGCTCACGTTCAACGTTTCTTCAGAATCAAAGGTGGGCAAGGCGAAAGAAGTGAGCCTCCATGAGGAATGTATGGACTTCAATAAATGGAAGGATGTTTTTTCAAAGGAAAGGATCGAAAGGCTTTTCAAGAAAACAGGATTTTCAAAAATCTCATCGGTCATTGACGGATTTGTTGACTGAGTGGGTATCAGCTCTTTAAAAAGCCCTTTGCATAATATCCAAACAAACTCAATTGAATAAAAAAAGGACTGCTTTTGCAGTCCTTTTTCTATTCAATTAAAGCTCGTTTGTGCAGAGAGCAACAGTCAGGTCGATTGCCGCCTTTACGTCCTTTTCGTCAATTGTTTCAACTGCGGAATGGATATATCTTGTGGGGATGGAGATGCATCCTGCGCGGCATCCCTCGCCTGCAAGCTGCATAGATGCTGTGTCTGTGCCGCCGTAGGTAAGGATCTCAAGCTGGTGGGGGATCTTATTATCCTTTGCAAGAGTCTTCATCTTTTCAACAAGAGTAACGTCGCAGATCGCGGACTGGTCCTTGATCTTTATAGCTGCACCGCCGCCAAGCTTTACTGCCATGGGCTTTGCGCCCTTTGCATCGCCTGTTGCGGTAACGTCAAGAGCAATGCCGTAGTCGGGAGCGATTGCAAATGCCGCAGTACGTGCACCGCGGATACCAACCTCCTCCTGAACTGTGAATACGAATGTTACGTCATTCTTGAAGGAGTCGCTCTTTTCGGCTGCTGCCATAAGGATGGCACATCCGATTTTGTCGCCAAGAGGTCTGCCGCAGATCTTGCCGCCTGCAAGAGCGGTAACTGCGGGGCGGACAGCAAATGTGTCGCCGATTTTCACAAGGCGCTCTGTTTCCTTTTTTGTTTTTGTGCCGAGGTCAACAACGAAGCTGTCAGCCTTATAATCTGCCGCCTTTACCTCAGCCTCGGGAACGATAACGCCAACTCGGCCGTTCTCGAAAATGACCTCGGAAAAAGCTGCTGCCGCAAAGCTGATGCCGCCGATGGGGGCAAAGCGAACGTAGCCGTCATCCTCGATATATGTTACGATGAAGCCGATCTCGTCCATGTGGGCGCACATCATAAGCTTCTTGCCCTCTCCCTTCTTGTGGCAGATAAGGTTTCCGAGAGTGTCCTTGTAAACCTCGTCAAAGTAGGGGGCCATTTTTTCTGCGATATAATCTGCAATCTTTTCCTCGTGACCGGATACGGAAATGATCTTCACAAGGTCTCTAATATATTTAACCATTTTAATTACCTTCCTTTGAAAGTTTCTTGATGGATGCAAGGGCAAGTCGGTATGTGCTTGTGTAGTCCTCAGCGCGGATAACGTTTGATGCTGTGTGGATATATCTTGAGGGGATGCTCATAACACAGCAGCGAACTCCCGCGCGGCTCTTATGGATATGACCTGCATCGTTTCCGCCGGAGATATATTTCTTGATCTGGCAGGGGATGTCCTCCTCCTTGCCCGTATTGAGAACGAGCTCGGTAAGGTCCTTATCATAGATGGTAGAGCGGTCCATAAGGGAGATTGCGGGGCCCTCACCCTGCTTTGCAACGGTTGTGTGAGGCGCTGTGCCGCAGATATCTGCAATTGCGGTGGACTCGAAAATAAGAGCGTGAGTGGGATCGATAAGGTGAGCCGCAGTGCGGGCACCGGAGATTCCAAGCTCCTCGCGGCAGGTAAATGCAAAATACATATCGAAGGGGATCTCATCCTTGATAGGATAAAGCTCCTTCATAAGATCGCACATGATAGCGCATCCTGCGCGGTCATCGATGGCCTTTGCCTTGATCATTCTGCCGTCCTCGCCGAAGCGAACGAAATCGCTTTCAAAGGTTGCATAGTCGCCAACAGAAACCATCTTTTCCGCTTCTTCCTTGTCGGCAGCACCGATGTCGAGATAAAGCTCGTCCATTGATGCGGCATTGTCATACTCGTCACCCTTCAGAAGGTGAATGGGCTTGAGAGCAAATACTCCGCGAACAAGTTTTTCGCCGTCGCGGCTGATAAGGACTCTTCTGCCCGCCATAATGCGTGTGTCGCCGCCGCACATGGAGGCAATCTTGAGGTTACCGTCATCGCAGATGGATTTGATCATAAAGCCGACCTCGTCCATATGAGCGGAGAACATAAGCTTTTTGTCGCTCTTGCCGTTACCCTTGATATGTGCGATAACGCCGCAGCAGCGGTTGGGGATAAGAGTGTCGTAGCATCCCTCAATATTTTCGAGAATAGCCTTTGCTACGGGGTCCTCGCATCCGGAGGGTCCAAAAATATTGCAAAGAGATTCAAGAAGCTCAAATCCTGCTTTCTTACACATATCTTGTATCCCCCTTCTCGAAAATTTCTTTATTGCAAACAGCCTTTGCAAAGAGCTTTGCCGTGCTTTCAATATCGGAAAGCTCAACTGTTTCGTTGTATGTGTGCATGGAGCCGATGGGCACGCTCACTACCGCAACGGGGATTCCGTCGCCAACGAGGGTGAGCATAGTTGCATTAGTTCCTGTGTTTGTAGCATCAACTGTGATTCCGTAGGGGATCTCGCCATCCTTACACATCTCGATAAGGCTGTCTGTGAAGGGGCGGTCTGTAACTGCGGAAAGGGAGATAACGGGGCCGCCACCGAATTTGCCCGATTCCTCTGCCTTGATTCCGGGGGCAGTTGCAAAGGTAACGTCAGTTACGATGGCAAGATCGGGAAGGATAGCGTAGGCGGAGCTTGCGGCGCCGTCTGCCATGGTCGCTTCCTCTCTTGCTGAGAGGGTAACGTAAAGGTCAGCCGCCATATCCTCAGATTTGAGAGATGCTGCACAAAGGTAAGCTGCCGCGCAGCAAGCCTTGTTGTCAAGGCTGCGGGATGCCATTCTGCGCTCACCCAGCATCACGGGCTTTTCATAAAAGCCGATGGGAGTGCCGATCTCAACTATCTCTTCAAGCTTTTCCTTTGTGTAGCCTGTGTCGATTCTTATCTGATCGATCTTGGGCGCCTTTTTGCTGTCGCCGGGTGCCTGAAGGTGGGGAGGAGTGGAAACGATAACGCCGTAAATTGTTTCCTTTCCGTAGATAAGCACCTCAGCGGCGGGAAGGATTCGTCTGTCAAGACCGCCGATATTTGCAACGGAGAGAAATCCGCCGTCAAGAATACCGGTAACGATCATACCGATCTCATCAAAATGAGCATCGATCATGATCTTTTTCGCATTTTCCTTGCCGCATTTTTTAACGAAAATATGTGTTCCCGATGAATGGGGGATATATTCGTCAAAGGGCTCAGCATATGCCTCGAGGAGGGCATCGCGGCCTCGTTCCTCATAGCCCGAAACCGACATTATGGGCACGAGCTTTTCTATAATTTCCTTAGCAGTATACATATTTTTTCCTTTTTATAAAGAGTTTACTATTTCCTTGAATCTCTCACCGCGGACCTCGAAATTCGCAAAGGCATCGAAGCTTGCGCAGGCAGGAGAGAGAAGAACGCAGTCGCCAGCCTCAGCGCTCTCGGCACAAGCGATAACCGCTTCTGTGAAATCCTTCTTTTCCATAAGCTCGATTCCTGATTTCTCAAAATCGGGATGGCTGAGAAGGGATGCCTTGATCTTTTCAAGAGTTGCGCCTGTGAGAACAACTGTCTTTATATACTTGCAAGCCACAAGAGCATCAGCCAAGGGCTCGAAGGGAATATTCTTATCGTAGCCACCGCAGATGATGCGGATGGGGCAACTAAGAGCGGAGATTGCCGCCGCAGTACGTGTAGGAGAGGAGTCGATGGAGCTGTTGTAGAACTTAACATTGTTCTTCTGTCTCACAAGCTCAAGACGGTGGCGAACACCGCCGAAGGTAGAAGCAACGCTTGCAACGTCAGATGCAGTAGCATAATCGCAGGTTGCCGCAATTGCTGTGGAGTAGTTTTCGATGTTGTGGTCTCCGGGGAGAAGAACGTCCTCAAGAGCAACGATGCGCTCTTCAGCACCGTTTCTGTACATTACGATATAGCCTTCATTGGGGTAAACGCCGCCGAGAGAGGAGTCAAGCACTTCCTTCGGAATAGGCTTTCTTGAAAACCACATAACGGGGCAGTCGCATTTTTCTGCAAGAGCGCGGCAAACCTCATCGTCGAAGTTTAGAACCGCCTTTTTTGCGCCTGTGAGGATCTTTGCCTTTGCCTCGATATATTCCTCCATTCCAGTGTGCCAGTTAAGGTGGTTGGGGGTAACGTTTTTGATGACCGCAACGGTCACGGGAGACTTGACTGTCATAAGCTGGAAGCTTGAAAGCTCTGCCGCAACAATGGAATTCTCATCCATATCTCCGATGCGGTGGAGAAGAGGCTCGCCGATGTTTCCGCCGAGGAAAACGGGGCGAGAGCCGTTCTTTTCAAGAATCTTTGAAACGAGAGTTGTTGTTGTGCTTTTGCCGTCGCTTCCCGTAATGCCGATAACAGGGCAGGGAGCGTAGTCAATAAACATTTCCATCTCGCCTGTCACGCAGATGCCCTTGCTTTTCGCATCTTCAAGAACAGGAATGTCGGGACGGAATCCGGGAGAGCGGAAAACGAAGTCGCCCTCCATCTCTGAGAGGTAGTCGTCGCCGAGAACAAGGTCGGCACCGAGGGCGATAAGCTCCTCGCCTGCAGCTCCCAGCTCTTCCTTTGTTTTTTTATCTCTTACCTCGATTTTAGCCCCCATTTTTGAGAGCATACGGGCAAGGGGCATATTTGAAACTCCGGCACCCAGAAGGATAACCTTTTTATCCTTGAAAACGGGGGAAAGATCTACTGTCATATGTATTTCACCTTTCGGAGGATTTTATATATATATTCCCTATAATTATATTACCTTTTTTGCGATTTGGCAACTGCTTTTCCAAAAACACTTGCCATTTAAAATAATCTTTGACAAAAGAGAGATTTAGTGGTACAATGATATACGTATATCTATATGTAAAAATAATTCGGTGGAATATAAATGGAACAAACAAAATACCCCCTCTGGAAAAACCGAAACGAGCTTAAAAGACCCTCACTTCCTGTCGCTGTACTGATGGTGATAGCTGCGGTTGCTCTTTCGGCAATAACTGCTGCGGGATTTGGCGGAATGTTTTGCACGGGTCTTGCGGGATGCGCCTTTGCTCTCCTTTTAGTATCCGTCAGAGGATTTATCCCCTGGATAACTATCCCCCTTTCCTTTGGCTGTGCGTTTTTGCTGACGGGAGATATAATTCTCAGCCTTTGCGTGCTTTTGTACGTGCCTGTGGGAATCATCCTTGCATACTGTGCCTTCACAGAGAGAAATCTTTCCGTCACCGTTGCCGCTCTCACTGTGGCGATACTCATTTCAATGGGCGCTATCTTTACGGTCTCCGTAACAGAGCTTTACGGTCAGTCTGTTGCAGAAAGCTACAGAAGCTTCTGGGCAGAGATGAAAAAGAGTCTTTTTGAAATGTTTTCTCAGATGAAATACCCTTCGGCTGACGGAGAAGCGTATGCTATCCCCGAGGAAATAATATCAGCGCTTATTGAAACTGCGGTTATGATACTCCCCGCCGTTGTTGTTGTGACCTGTGAGGCTCTCGCATATATCACGGCAAGGATATTCAGATCAATTCTTTTCGCATTCGGCCCCGGCACGGCTTTTGCGCAAAAGGATTACGGAATCACGATCTCCGTTCCCTGTGCCGTTATTTATCTTGCTTCCGTTGCCGTCAGCTTTTTTGCAACTGAAGCATCCGTTATCGCATATTCGGCAATCAATCTTGCCTATATTCTTATGCCTGCCTGCGCTGTTGCGGGATTCAAGCTCCTTTTTCGCAGGGACGGAATCATCCGCAGAAAAAGAGAGGGCAGAAGAAACGGCATCTGGATAGGCATTATGATATTCCTTGCCGTTATGTCCCCCATAGCCTTCGTGCAGATGCTCAGCTCCTTTGCCTGCATCTTTACTGTGGCCAGGGCGATAATAGCCTTGAAAAGCAGAAGCGACGAGGACTAAACCCAAAAACGAAAGAAAGGAAAAAGCGGTATGAAAAATAAACAGTGGGGAATCACAGCCTCCCTTGATCTTCTGGTGACCTTTGCGCTTGCTGTGGTTATCGTTATATTCGATACTCTTCTCAATATCTATACTACCGTTCATCCTGTATTTGTTGCCGTATTTTCCGTGGCATTGCTTGCGGCGTGTCTTGCGGCATACTACATCATCCGTAAAAATTCCGTTCTGAGAAGAAAGCGCGCACCCGCCCCCGAAACGGTTTCCGTTCTTGCAGGTGCAGTTGTTGACCTTCCTTATCCTGCATTTATCCTTTCCGAGGATTCCGAAAAGATCATCTGGAGCAATAAGGAAGCGGCAAAGCTTTTCAAAATCGAGCGCACTACCCGCTTCTCCGATCTTTTCTCAACCCTTATGGGCGAGGAGAACGATATGCGCCTCGGCGCTCTCGGCAGACGCTATATGCCCATCAGCTATACCTCTGAGGGCAGTGATTCAAGAGAGTATAAGGTCTTTATCATGCAGGACGTTACCGAGTACGATGAGGAGGTAAATACTCTTCTCGGAAAGGAAAGCGCAGTTGCATATATCACCGTTGATAACCTTGACGAGCTTCTCAACTACGAGCAGGAGGACTACAGAAGCGCCTCCGGCGAAACTGAAAAGAAGCTTCGCGAGTGGGCAACCGCATCGGGAGCTGTTCTCAAGGAGTATCAGCAGGATAAATATATCATGGTCTTTGAGAGATCCCACCTCGATGAATTTTCAAAGGGCGGCTTTGATATTCTCGATAAGATCAGAGATATCCGCGTTGGCGAAAACAGTATTCCTCTCACAATTTCCATGGGCGTTTGCGCAACGTCCGGAACTCCCCTCGAGAGAGAAAAGGCGGCTCAGTCTGCCCTTGATACTGCTCTTCAGCGAGGCGGTGACCAGGCGGTTGTTAAAACTGATTCCTCAGTTGATATTTTCGGCGGTAAAACAAAGATCCCCCAGAAGAGAACCAAGGTAAAGGCAAGAGTTGTGGCAAACGAGCTCGTTTCCTGCATCTCTTCCTCCACAAACGTAATCATTATGGGTCATAAGTATGCAGACTTCGATGCCTTCGGTGCCTGCATCGGTCTTGCAAGACTCTGTATGTTCTGCGGTGTTCCCGTAAACATCGTCACAGAGTTCAAGGACCCCAATCTTGACCGTTGCCGCGAATGGATCGGCCGCGAAAAGGATTATAAGAGCATGTTTGTTGACAGCGATACTGCTCTTGACCTTATCGAATCCGATACACTTCTCATTATTGCTGACGTTAATAACAGAATGCAGTTTGAGTGCCCCGCGCTTTTCGATAACTGCGCGAGAGTCTGCGTTGTGGACCACCACAGAAAAACTGCGGATTATGAAAGAGCCCCCCTTATCACATATATCGAGCCTGCGGCATCTGCGGCAAGTGAGCTTGTTGCGGAAATGCTTGAGCAGGTGCTCCCTCAGGACACTCTTCTCTCAGCCGAGGCCAATATGATGATGGCGGGAATCCTTCTCGATACAAATCAGTTCACAAAGAATACGGGAACAAGAACCTTCTCTGCAGCCCTCTATCTCAGAGGCCGCGGTGCTGACGTCGGCGAGGTTCAGGAGCTTTTCAAAACAGAGCTCACCGATTTCCAGAGAGAGCTGAAATTCCATTCAAACGTAGAAATTTACCGCGACATTGCCGCAATAGCGACAGCGGAGGGCGAATGTACCTTCAAGGACAAGATCCCTGCGGCAAAAGCGGCAGATAAGCTTCTCACCGTTGAGGGCGTAAAGGCATCCTTTGCCATCGTTCCCATCGGCAACGAGGTTCATATTTCAGCCCGCTCAACGGGCACCATCAACGTTCAGCTTCTTCTTGAAAAGCTGCGCGGCGGCGGACATTTCGATTCCGCAGGAACAAGACTCGAGGGTATCACCCCCGCTGAGGCTGCCGATATGCTCAAGGCGGCAATAGACACGTATCTTAATGAAAACAATCAGGACAAAGGAGATAAAAAACAATGAAGGTAATGCTTTTAAAGGATGTAAAGGGTCAGGGCAAGAAGGATGAGATCGTAAACGTATCCGACGGATACGCAAGAAACTTCCTTTTCCCCAGAAAGCTTGCTATCGAGGCAGATGCTAAGGCTCTTGCAGATGCAAAGAATAAAGAGGATGCAAAGAATTTCAAAATCGAGCAGGAAAAGGCTGCAGCAAGAGCAATTGCTGAGAAGCTCCAGGGCGTGACTGTTAAGATCAAGGCAACAGCAGGTGCAGACGGCAGACTTTACGGCAGCATCACAACAGCTGATATTGCAAAGGCTCTCAAGGAGATGGGCATCGAGATCGACAAGAGAAAGATCGTTGCAGACGGCGCAATCAAGGCATTCGGCACATACAATCTTGACGTTAAGCTCTATCCCGAGATCGTGGGTAAGGTCAACGTTGTAGTACACGAGTGATATCCATAAAACTAAAGAAAGTACAGTGATATAAATGAACAATCAGTTAGACAGAAAGCTGCCCTTTTCCCTTGAGGCGGAGCAGTCTGTTCTCGGTGCTATTCTTATAGACCCTCAGGCAATAGACGTGGTTGCGGGTATCATCTCCGCAGACGATTTCTATCTTGAGGAGCACAGAAGCATATATTCCTGCATGCAGGGAATGTATATCCGAAGCAAGAATATAGACCCTGTCACCCTCATTGAGGAGCTTGTTCATCAGGGTGTATATGATGAGGCAGGCGGCAAGGAATACGTCCGTCTTATTGCGGAAACCGTGCCCACAGCCTCCAATATCAAGGACTATGCCAACATCGTAAGAGATAAGGCTATACTTCGCTCCCTCATCGAGGCCTGCGAGGAGGTAACTGATGCTTCCTATGCTGAGGAGGACGAGGCTCACAGACTTGTTGAGATGGCAGAGGCAAAGATCTACGGCATCGCCGAGCAGAGAGAGAATAAGAATTTCGTTGAGATCAAGGATGCACTTATCAACGTTTATTCCCATCTCCAGCTTCTTGCAACAAACAAGGAAGAGACCCTCGGTATGCAGACAGGCTTCTCAGCCCTTGATAAGATGATCGTCGGAATGGGTAAATCAGACCTTGTTCTCGTAGGCGCCCGCCCCGGTATGGGTAAAACCGCATTTGCTCTTAACCTTGCAGTTTCTGCGGCAAAGAGAACAGGCAAGGCTGTTTGTATCTTCTCTCTCGAGATGTCTGCAGAGCAGCTTGTAACCCGTCTTCTCTCAGGAGAAGCCCTTGTAGACAATATGAAGCTCCGCTCAGGCGAGCTTTCCGATGATGAATGGCAGAGACTTGCTCACGCGGCAAGCGAGCTTTCGGAAACACGTATTCTTATCGACGATACCTCCGGTATCACAGTTTCCGGTATGATGTCAAAGCTGAGAAGAGTCAAGGACCGCGGCCTTGTAGTAGTAGACTACCTTGGTCTTATGCAGTCCGAGCTCAAGAGTGAAAACCGCGTTCAGCAGGTAACTGAAATTTCAAGAAACTTAAAGCTCATGGCAAAGGAATTAAACGTTCCCGTAATCTGCTGCGCTCAGCTTAACCGAGGAAGTGAATCAAGAACAGGAAACAGACCTATGCTGTCCGACCTTCGAGATTCCGGTGCTATCGAGCAGGATGCAGATATCGTAATGTTCCTTTACAGAGACGAATATTACAATAAGGAAAAGGATGCCCCCCAGAGCGTGGCGGAGGTCATCATCGCAAAGAACCGTCACGGTTCAACGGGTACAGTCAATATGGGCTGGCTCGGCAGATATACTAAGTTCGTAACCCTTGATGAAAACGCAGTCGAGGGCGGCTGATAAAAGAAAGGAGAGAGGGAAATGAAGGAAATTTACGTGGCGTTTCTTACGTCAAATTATAAAATGTCGACATTTATCAGGAATTTCACAAGATATAAATAGAGTCACGTCGCTATCTCCGAAACACCCACTCTCGATAAAATGTATTCCTTTGCGAGAAAATATAAGAATACTCCCTTCGTAGGCGGCTTTGTTATTGAGCTTCCCTCAAGATATTTTATCAGCGAAAAGAAGGTTCCCGTAAAGGTGTGCGCCATTTCCATGGAGGACAGTGAGTACGAAAAGGTAATGGCACGTATCTCAAGCTTCAAGCAAACTCCCGATCAGTATAAATATAATTATTTTTCAGCTCTTGCATATTGGTTCAAAAAGCCCTTCAAGAAGAAGGATGCATTTATCTGCATCGAGTTTGTGCTTTATGCCCTCGGCATCGATGAGTTTATGACCATCAAGGAGCTTGAAAAGCGCCTCTCAGATTCTGTGATCTATGAGGGAACGATGGATGAGATCGTGGATGAAAAGGCAAGGTTTGAGAAGAGCGATTCCTACTTTGATAAAAAGTCAGTGTGGTTTAACGTCAAGCATTTCTCAAAGGATATGGCAAAGCTGATCACATCACCCATAGAAAAGTAAGAAAAGGCTGTCGCAAGACAGCCTTTTCTTATGGAGAGGAATACGGTCGCTTTTTTGAAAAAAAGCTCCGCAAAAAACTTTAAAAAATGGTATAGCTAAAATTTACAAGGCAAAAGAAAGCGGTGCAAAGCACCGCGGCGATTATATCGCCTCCCAACGCAGGAAAAGGAGTAAAAATGAGCTCGTTCATTTTTACTACTTTTTCTTAGCGTTGGCTTTTGCCTTTTTTGTTTCTTTGTTTTTTTGATGTTTCTTTGCTCTTTTCTTTTAAAAGAAAGTATAGTAATCCCTTCCTGTCAAACCTGAATTTGAAATTTTGTAGATTTTGATAAAAATATTTCCTCCACATTCATATTGCAGGAAATTAATGAAAATAAAGGCGAAATATGAAATTTTTAGGTGTCAAACTTTCACTATATTATTGACAGAGAAATGAACATATGATAAACTTGTTATATCATAAAATATAACAAATCTTAAAGATAAATCAAAGAAAGCAAGGTACATACCAATGGCAATCAAAAATGC
>JAZUAR010000138.1:0-3649 GCA_045638055.1 Candidatus Avispirillum sp. | reverse complement strand
CTTCCGATGGGGCTCTGGTCTATATCGATGATCTTGTCGAGGTTTTCGTATCCCGTAATCTTTTTATGCTTTCCGGGGAGGGTGATTGCGTGGTTAAGCTTTGCAAGAAGCTCGTTTCTGATAATTCCGTTAACGAGAGAGCATTTTCCGCTTCCCGAAACGCCCGTAACGCAGGTGAAGGTGCCGAGAGGGATAGTAACGTCAATACCCTTCAGGTTATTGTGCTCAGCGCCCATAACCGTGAGGAAATTGCCGTTGCCCTTTCGTCTTTCCGCGGGCACTGCAATGGTGCGCTTACCCGAAAGGAACTGACCTGTAAGGGAAGATTCATTTGCCATGACCTCCTCGGGAGTACCTGCGGCAACGACCTCGCCGCCGTGGATTCCCGCGCCGGGGCCGATGTCAATGATGTAATCCGATTCCATCATAGTCTCGTCATCGTGCTCAACAACGATAACGCTGTTGCCGAGGTCGCGAAGCTTTTTGAGAGTGGCAATAAGCTTTGAATTGTCTCTCTGGTGAAGACCGATGGAGGGCTCGTCAAGAATATAGAGAACTCCCGCCAAAGATGAGCCTATCTGTGTTGCAAGGCGGATTCGCTGTGCCTCGCCTCCCGAAAGAGTGCCGCTTTTTCTTGAAAGAGTAAGGTAGTCAAGACCAACGGCAACGAGGAAGCCGAGACGGGCGCGAAGCTCCTTGATGATCTCCTTTGCTATCTGCATTTCAGTTTCGGTGAACTGAAGATTGTTTGTAAACTCAAGGCTTTTCGCAACGGACATTCGGCAGAACTCATCGATGTTGATGCCGCCCACCGTAACCGCAAGAGCCTCGGGATTAAGTCTTGAGCCGTGGCACTGAGGGCAGTCAAGCTCCTCCATGAACTGAGCGTAATACTCCGCATCCTCGCCCTTCATGTTGGCGCGGTATTCAATGATATTGATAATGCCGTCAAAGGTGACTTCCTGATGCTGACTTCTCTTGCCGAAATAGCGGATAATATCGTAGGTGTCGCTTCCCGTGCCGTAAAGAAGGGCAGAAAGAGCCTTTTTGGAAAAGGTGCCAAGGGGCTGATCCATGGTAAAGCCGTATCTCTCACCAACAGCAGCGATAAGAGGGCCTGACCAGGAGTCGGGGCCAAGGGATTTAAAGCCGTTAACGGCAATACCCGCCTCGACAAGGGAAAGAGATTTATCGGGAATGACCTTGTCTATTGAAATTCTGCGCTGAACGCCCAGGCCTGCGCACTGAGGGCAGGCACCGAAGGGGTTGTTGAAGGAGAACATTCTCGGCTCAAGATCGCCAAGGGAGATGCCGTGCTCCTCGCAGGCATAGCTTGTGGAGAAGGAAAGCTCCTCGCCGTCCCCGCCGTCACGGGGAACGGTGACGATAAGAAGAGAGCCGTCCGATTCTCTGAGGGCAGTTTCAACGCTGTCTGTAAGACGGGAGCGGATGTCGCCTCTCATCACAAGTCGGTCAACCATTATTTCAACGGTGTGCTTCTGATTTTTCTCAAGGGTGATCTCCTCGGAAAGATCGTAGATAATGCCGTCAACGCGAACGCGGGCAAAGCCGGATTTCTTCGCATCCTCAAAGATCTTCTCGTGGCGACCCTTCTTGCCGCGAACAACGGGAGCGAGAACGTAGAATCGCTCACCCTCGGGGAGAGCCATTATCCTGTCAAGGATCTGGTCTGTTGTCTGCTGTCTTATCTCCTTGCCGCAGACAGGGCAGTGAGGCACGCCGAGGCGGGCATAGAGAAGACGCAGATAGTCGTATATTTCAGTAACCGTACCAACTGTGGAACGGGGATTCTTTGAGGTAGTCTTCTGGTCGATGGAAATAGCGGGAGAAAGACCCTCGATGGAGTCGATATCGGGCTTGTCCATCTGACCGAGGAACATACGGGCATAGGAAGAAAGGCTCTCAACAAAACGGCGATGACCCTCGGCATAAATAGTGTCGAATGCGAGGGAGGACTTGCCGCTTCCCGAAAGACCCGTGAGTACCACCAGCTTGTCGCGGGGGATAGTAACGTCTATATTTTTAAGGTTATTCACGCGAACACCGCGTATCTTAACGTTTTTTGCCATATAAACTCCATAAACATTTGTTTAAGAAAATGATACTACAAATAAATTTTAATGTCAATAAACAAGGTGTAAATTTGAATGGGAATAAATAGAGGGACGAGGAAAGGATACGGTCGCTTTTCAGTGCGAAAATGTATATAGCAAAAATCCATCTTTACCTTTTTCGCACACAGCTGGAAAAAGCCCGTGCCGAAGATAAGCATAACAGCATCGGACAAAAACATCACCATAGTCCCCAAGCTCCATGGGAACGAGGAAAATTCTGATGACAAGCATGATTCCCGTAATGGGAAGCACAGCCGAGAGGGATTCGAGTATTTTTCTTTTAATTTGGGATTCAATTTGTACCGTCCTTTTGGGAAAGTATACTATTGGACCGTTTTTTTCATTATGTTTGCAAGGCTAGGAAAGTCCAGAATCACCTTTGTCGAAAAAAGGGTGAATATGGAAAAAGGTTTATGCCGTAAATATTTGTCGAGTTATTGACAAATTCTGTAAATTGGGTTACAATACTGTTGTAATATACAATATATGGTAATTTCGGCAGGTAATTGGAAACAATTTGTCGCAAAGAGCCGCAATGAGAAAGGAAAGGTATTTAAAATGAAATCACTTGGAATGGTAAGAACGATCGACAGTCTCGGAAGAATCACACTTCCCATCGAGATTCGCAGAATGCTTGATATAAACACAGGCGACGGAGTTGAAATGTTCTCCGATAAGGACAGAATCATCCTTCAGAAGTATGCGCCCTCCTGCCTCTTCTGCGGCGAGGCTGACGATATCGTAACCTATAAGGAAAAAAAGATCTGCAAGGCTTGCCTTGAGGAGATGAAGAAAATATGAGCACAGTACTTGAAAGATTTCTTCGCTACGTGAAGATAGATACACAGTCCGATGAAACAACGGGCTCAAGCCCCAGCACCAAGGGTCAGCACGACCTTGCGGCCCTTCTTTACGAGGAGCTTCTTTCACTCGGTGCCGAGAACGTAAGATATGACCGCGAGCATTGCTACGTTTATGCCACCATCCCCGCAACTGACCCTGAAATCAAGGATACTATCGGCTTTATTGCCCATATGGATACATCTCCCGAGGTTTCGGGAAAGGACGTAAACCCGAAAATTGTGGAGTACAAGGGCGGCGATATTCCTCTTTGTGAGGGATACACACTCTCCCCCGAGAGCTTCCCCGAGCTTTCCGATTATATCGGAAAAACTCTTATCACCACCGACGGCACGACCCTTCTCGGTGCTGACGATAAGGCGGGCGTTGCAGAAATTATTACTGCCTGCGAATATCTTATTGCACACCCTGAAATCAGCCACGGCAGAATAGCAGTCGGCTTTACACCCGATGAGGAAATAGGCAGAGGTGCAGACCGCTTTGATACGGAAAGATTCGCCTGTAACTGGGCATATACCGTTGACGGCGGTGAATTAGGTGAGATTGAATACGAAAACTTCAATGCCGCCTCCGCTGAAATAAAGATTCACGGAATCAATATGCACCCTGGCAGTGCAAAGAATAAAATGAAAAACGCCTCACTTCTTGCGGCT
>JAZUAR010000137.1:0-15121 GCA_045638055.1 Candidatus Avispirillum sp. | reverse complement strand
TCCATTGCTAACAACCCCGGTCTCTTCATCGCTAAGTTCGTTGTAACTTACGACGCATCTGTTCTCACTCTCGTTGAGGCTACAAACGGCGACGTATTCGCTGATGAGTTTGTAATCATCAACACAGATGTTGAGGGTCAGGTTATTATCTATCTTGAGAACGCAGAGCTTGCTGATGCAGCAGCTAACGGTGTTCTCGCAAACCTCGTATTCGCTACAGACGCTAATGGCGATCCCGCAGAGGTTGAGCTTGCAATTGAGGCTGTTGAGGCTATCAACGTTGCAGGCGAAGATGTTGCTATCGATGCTGTTGCAGGTAAGGTTTCCGTAATCAACTGCACACACGAGGGCAAGGAAATCACAGAAGTTATCACAAAGAATGCTACAGTATTCGAAGAGGGTATCATCGAGTACGTATGTGAGTGCGGTGAGGTTGTTAATACAGCTGTAATCGCTAAGCTTGCAGGTATCGTAGCTGGTGAGTGGTACGAAGTTACTACAGGCGGCCAGTATGCATATCCTGTAGAGCTTGTTAATAACCCCGGCGTATGGGCTCTCAGCGCAACATTCGCTTTCGATCCCTTCGTTCTTGACTTCGTTCGTGTTGATTCCGAACTCTTCAATGCTGACGAGTACAGCTACAGCGTAGCAGACGGTATCGTAACTGTATACGTTGAGTCCGCTGATCTTAACGATATCACAGCAGACGGCGCAGCATTCGATCTCGTATTTGATGCACTCTACTGTGCATACACAGATATCGACGTTGAGCTCGTAGCAGAAAACACAATCAATGCTGCAGGCGAGAACGTTGAGTTCGTTGCAGTAGATGGTTCTATCATCTCCAAGTGCACACTTACACATTCTCCCTTCGTTGCTCCTTCCGACGTTAACGGTTGGCAGGAATACTGGTACTGCGAATTCTGCGGTGCTGTATATGCAGACGCTCAGGGCAGATTCGTAACTAACAGAATGAACTGCTACATCCCCGCAAACTCCATCGCTCTCTCTAATGAGGATGCTGATGAGGGTTATGAGGTTATGATTGCAGTTAACCTTGACAGCAACTATGGTATCTGGTCTCTCGGCCTTAAGGTAACATTTGATGCTGATGCTCTTACACTCAAGGGTATCGAGTCCGGTATCTTCGATATCGACGAGAACTCCTACAGTGTTAAGGACGGCGTGATCACAATCTTCGTTGAGAACGCTGAAATCGCTGACGTAACAGATACTGGCGCTGCATTCTACCTCGTATTCGAGGGCGACGTTGCAGGCGAGTATGATATCGCAGCTGAGCTTATCGCTGATAATACAATCAACGCTGCAGGCGAGAACGTTGTATTCGCAGTAGAAAATGGCTCTCTCACTATCGTTCATGTATGTGACCTCGAGTACAATGCACCCGTTGAGGCTTCTTGCCACCAGACAGGTATGCAGGAGTACTGGTACTGCGCTGAGTGCGACGTTGTATACGCAGACGCAGAGGGCAGATACATCACTAACAGAAGAAACCTTACAATCCCTGCAACTGCAGAGATCGTATACGTTGAGGCTGTTGAGGCTTCTTGCCACCAGAACGGTTCCGCAGCATACTACTACTGCACAGAGTGCGACGCAGTATTTGATGAGGACTTCGTTCTTACAAACAGAAAGAACCTTACAATTCCCGCTACAGCTGAAATCATCCACGTTGATGCAGTTGAGGCTGGTTGCCACTACGTTGGTAATATCGAGTACTGGTACTGTGCAGAGTGCGATGCAGTATTTGCAGATGCAGCTCTTACACAGCTTACAAACCGTAAGAACGTAATCGTTCCTGAGCTTGGCGGCGACGTAGTTTACGTTGCAGCAGTTGAGGCTGTTTGCCACCAGAACGGTAACGTAGAGTACTGGTACTGTGAGGATTGCGAGCAGGTATGGGCTGACGAAGCACGTACACAGCTTACAAACCGCAAGAACGTAATCGTTCCCGCTCCCGTAGCTCTTACATACGTTGAAGCAGTTGAGGCTTCTTGCCACCAGAACGGCTCCGCTGAGTACTGGTACTGCGCAGAGTGTGAAGCAGTATTTGCAGATGCAGCTGCTACACAGCTCACAAACGTTAAGAACCTTACAATCCCCTACACAGCAGAAATCATCTACGTAGAAGCAGTTGAAGCAGCTTGCTGCCAGGCTGGTAACGTAGAGTACTGGTACTGTGCAGAGTGCGATGCAGTATTTGCAGACGCAGCTCTTACACAGCTTAGAAACCGCAAGAACGTAATGATTCCCGCAACAGCAGAGATCATCTACGTTGAGGCAGTTGAGGCTTCTTGCCACCAGAACGGTTCCGCAGCATACTACTACTGCTCTGAGTGTGACTCTGTATTCGATGAGGACTTCAGACTCACAAACAGAAAGAACCTCACAATTCCCGCAACAGCAGAGATCATCTATGTTGAGGCAGTTGAGGCAGTTTGCCACCAGACCGGTAACATCGAGTACTGGTACTGCTCCGAGTGCGATGCAGTATTTGCAGACGCAGCTCTTACACAGCTCACAAACCGTAAGAACGTTATCGTTCCTGCTCCCGTAGAGCTTACATACGTAGCAGCAGTTGAAGTTACATGTACAGTAAACGGTAACACAGAGTACTGGTACTGTGCAGAGTGTGATGCAGTATTTGCTGATGCAGCAGGTGCAATCATCACAAACAGACTCAACGTTGTAATTCCCGCTGAGGGACACATCGCTGGCGATAAGGTTATCACAGTTGAGCCTTCCGACACAGCTGATGGTGCATGGGAAATCAGATGTACAGTATGTGGCGAGCTTCTTGAGTCCGGCACAATCGCAGCTCTCAAGTTCATCACAAAGGCATCCGGTACAGACTATGTTAAGTCCGTAACTCTCGAGGGTGACGTTATCACAGTTGTTGCTCGTCCTAACGCTCCTTACGTTAAGATCGCTGTTGGTTACGATAAGGGTATCCAGATCGCTTCCGACAACCTCACAATCTTCTACTACACATATTCCTACCTCAACATTAACTATGGTGAGTCTGCTACTATCATTGCAACAGATGCTAATGGCAACACTAAGGAATACACAGTAGTTGTTGAGTGGAGCGATGAGTTCTACACAAGCTACGTTGGTGGTTACACAACTGAGAATGTTGAAGTATCCGAGGATGTATTCAACGTATACGTAAAGACCAATATGAACAACGCTTCCATTGGTTTCGTTCTCACAGAGGGCACTAAGTACGTAGCAAGCGAAGGTCTCCAGGTTGTTCTTTCCGGCGGTAAGGTATACTTCAAGGCTCTCAAGGCTGAGAATAATACTTATACTGTAACATTCACAACTCGTGCAGGCGCAGTTAAGGTTGTAACAATCAACTTTATCTATGACTATGCAGAGGTTGAGGATGCACAGGGTGGTTACATGGTTGACGGTCTCACACTTGATGCAGGCAATGTAATCAATATCACCGTTAACAAGGCATACAAGTATGCTTCCTTCAGATTCATTCTTAAGAACACATCTTCTTCTATCGAATGGGCTGATGGTGTTGATGTTGTTATCTCCCAGAACATCCACTGGTTCAAGATCTACAATGACGGTACAGATGCAGTAACTAAGACATTCGTTGTTACAAACAACGCTAATGGCGTAGTTGATACATACACTGTAAACGTTACATTCGGTTCTAACGACTAATAGTAAGAATTGAATAAATCTGCACCCCGCCTTGCATGCAAGGCGGGGTGCTCAAATATTACTGAGGAGGGTATAAAATGGCAGAAAGAATACTTTGTATACTTGGTAAAATGAATTCGGGCGGTGTTGAAAGCATAATGCTTTCATATTACAGAGGCCTTGATAAAACAAAATATCAGTATGATTTCATATACGAGGAAGGCTCTGCATGTGAATTTCCGAAGGACATTCTTGATATGGGAGCCCGTGCATTTAAGGTACCCTCTGTCAGCTCCCCCCTCGCATACTTTTCCTCTGTCAGAAAAATAATCAAAAGAGAAGGCTATAAAATCGTTCATTCAAATCTTAATACTCTTTCCGTGTTTTCTCTTTTTGCAGCTCTTTGCTGCGGCACAAAATACAGAATCCTGCACAACCATACAACATCCTCACCTGTAGAGAAAAAGAGGGATCTTTTTAAAAAGATCCTTCGACCCTTTAACGTAATGCTTACCAATAGGCCTTGTGCTTGCTCTGAGCTTGCAGCACGATGGATGTATGGTGACAAAGCTGTTGATTCGGGTAATGTTAAGATATTCAACAACGGCGTAGAAATTGATAAATATAAGTTTTCTTCTGAGTATAGAAATGAAATAAGAAAAGAATTTAAAATAGAAAACAAAAAAGTGATAGGTCACGTAGGAAGATTCGTAACAACCAAAAATCACTTATTTATAATAGATCTTTTTGAAAGGTATTGCAGCATCTGCGACGATGCGATCCTTCTCCTTGTCGGTAACGGTGAGCTTTTTGAAAAAGTAAAGGCCTGTGTTGATGAAAAGGGCCTGTCTGATAAGGTTATTTTTGCCGGTATACGAAATGATGTTTTTAAGTTTTACAGCGCATTTGACGTTTTCATTTTGCCTTCACTTTATGAGGGACTTCCCGTGGTGGGAATGGAAGCGTGTGCGTCAGGTGTTCCCGTGCTTTTGTCAGACGAGATCACCCGTGAATGCGCCGTTACAGATATCGTTTCCTTTTTGCCCATTACAGATGCAAAGGTCTGGGCAGATGCTATCTTGAATATTGAAGAGTCAAACAGAGAGGCTGCATCAAAGCAGATGGAAAACGGTCCTTATAATATACATAACTGTGTAAAGGTCCTTGAGGATTATTATTCACAATGCTGTTGATCCCGCCTGTTAATATCATAGCTTAAAGAGGTGATTTTCTTGATTCCAAAAAAAATACATTATTGTTGGTTTGGAAAAAACGATAAAACAAAAGCCATGCAGAAATGCATAGATAGCTGGAAGCGCTACTGTCCCGACTATGAAATCATAGAGTGGAATGAGGATAATTTCGATTGTAGCTGCATCCCCTTTGTAAAGGAGGCCTATGATGCGAAAAAATGGGCCTTTGTTGCAGATTATGCAAGACTTTGGGTCATATATGAGCACGGCGGTATTTATCTTGATACAGATGTTGAGCTTATAAAGAGCCTTGATGAATTCCTCGAGCTTGACGCATATATGGGATTCCAGGGAACAGAATACGTTAATACAGGCATTGGATTTGGAGCGGAGAAGGGAAATCCTGTAATATATGATATATTACGTGATTACCACGACCGCCATACCCCCGATGCAAACGGAGACTGGAGCTTGATTGCGTGTCCTCATCTTAATACAAGGGTTCTTGAAAAGCACGGTCTTATCCGCAACGGAGAAAAGCAGACCGTGGACGGTGTGACTATTTTCCCCTGCGAATATTTTGATCCCAAGGACAGCGAAACTTATATAACAACGATTACAGAGAATACTCATTCCATCCATCACTACGATGCTACCTGGAAAAGTAAAGGTGCAGTTGTTAAGCATAAGATTATCAGTCTGTGTGTTAAAATTATTGGAAAAGAGCGGTTTTTAAAGCTCAAATCGAAACTGAAAAAATAAATATTTTGAAAACACCCTTCCTTGTTTATATTCTTGACAAGGAAGGGTGTTAGTGTTAGAATTACTTTGGATAGTTTTTTCTAAATTCAGATTGAGATGAAAGGGACCATAAAATGAACAAATTTCTTTTTTACCAGCACGGATCAAGTGATAACCATGGATGCGAGGCAATAATCAGAACAGTATCCGGTATTATCAGTGATGAGTATCCCGATGCTACATATGCGGTAACGTCACTTGCGCCTGAGGTTGATAAGAAATATATCGATACAGAAAACGGAAAGTATGACTTTTTCATGTCAGATAAGTACTGTACCTGGTTTGGTAAAAGACGTCTTTTTGTTCTTGGAGTATTTTCAAGACTTTTTCATAATATTCCTTTCTTCGGATATATGTACAAGGAAACAAAAAAGGCTGCAAAGCAGTCAAGACTTGCAGTTTCCATCGGCGGAGATAACTATTCCTACGGAAAGAGTGCGTATCTTGTTACCCTTGATAAGAAGATCATGAAGCTTTGCCCCAAAACTGTGCTTTGGGGATGCTCTATCAATCCCGATCTTCTTGAAGGTGATGAATTTAAATATAAAGTTAAAATACTGAAAAAGTTCTCTCTTATCACTGCAAGAGAGAGCATTACCTACGATGCCTTGAAAAAGCTCGGCTTTGATAACGTAAAGTTCTATCCCGACCCTGCTTTTACTTTGCCTACGGGTGAGGTCAAGGAGCCTATGTTTGAAAACGGAAAGGATATCGTTGGTGTAAATATCAGTCCCCTTATCAGACAGTTTGAGTCAGGCGGAGATATTACAATCAAGTGCTATGAGGATCTTGTTCGTTATATTCTCGATAATACGGATATGAACGTAGCTCTCATTTCCCACGTAAGAAATCCCGTAACAGATGATACAAATGCTGCAAAGGAGCTTATGCGGGCATTCCCCGATGAGCCCCGAATCAAGATCTTTGACGAGGGTAACGCCATTGATATCAAGGGCTATATCGCAAAGTGCAGATTCTTTGTTGCGGCAAGAACTCACGCCTCTATCGCGGCATATTCCAATTGTGTTCCTACCTTGGTCGTAGGATATTCCGTTAAGTCTACGGGTATAGCAAGAGATCTTCTCGGAACAGACGAGGGATACGTTATTCCCGTTCAGAATCTCACAGACAGGGCAGCGCTTGTCAAGGCATTCAAGGGCATTATGGAAAATGAGGACAGCATCAGAAATAAGCTGACCGAGATCATGCCCGGATACGTAGAGCAGGCTCGTGCCGTAGGCAAAGAGATCAAGGCGCTTTTAGGAGAGAGCGATGCATAATCAGCGTCGTGCAGGAACGCTTTTATCATACCTGTATATTGTTGTAAATACTGTTGCGGTGCTTCTGTTTCAGAAGGTTGCTATCGCAACCCTCGGCGGGTCTGAATACGGCTTGTATCAGCTTGCCGCATCCGTAATCAATTACCTTACTGTTATGGATCTGGGATTCAATAACGGTATCGTCAATTATACGGCGAAGTATAGGGCAACAGGAAGAGACGGGGATGTAAAAAAGCTTCATGGAATGTTTAAGATGATATTCTATGGAATCGGTCTGGTTGCCATGGGTATCGGTACGGTTATCACACTAAACGTTGAGACCTTTTACAGCGCATCAATGACAGCTGCAGAGATCGAGAAGAGCAGGATCATAATGTCTGTGCTGACAGTGAATCTTGGAATCACCTTTGCTCTCAGTATCTATAATGCTATCATAATTGCTTACGAGCAGTTTATATTTGCAAAGCTGCTTACCATTGTACGCTCCTTGTTGAATCCTGTTTTAATGGTTCCCATTCTGCTTCTCGGAGCAGATTCGGTAGTAATGGTTATCGTTCTTTCATCGATAAACGTATTCTGCCTTATGCTGAACTACCTTTATACCAGATATAAGCTTCATATGAGGGTAAAGTTCTGTGGGTTTGACAGAGGAATTTTTAAGGATATTTTTTCATATTCTATCTTCATTTTTATTGCGGAGATCGTTGATAAGGTGAACTGGAGTGTGGATCAGATCATCCTTGGTATCGTAAGCGGAACTAAGGAGGTAACTGTTTATTCTGTTGCTTCCACTTATAATCAGCTTGTAAATCAGATTTCCGGATGTGTGTCTTCAGTAATGCTCCCGAAAATTGCATCAATGGTGGCAACGGGAGAAAATAATAAAAAAATAAACGAGCTGTTTATAAAATCAAGCAGAATTCAGCTTTATACAGTACTTATGATCGTGGGCGGATTTGCTCTGTTCGGCCATAACTTTATCATATGGCATGCAGGTCAGGAGTCTCATATGTCTTACTACGTGGGACTTATTCTGATGACAGCGGGCCTTGTTCCCGTAACCCAGTCTGTTGCGATCGTAATAATAAAGGCAAAGGACAGATTCAAATTCCGCGCTATTCTTATGCTTGTTATGGCACTTGTAAACGTTGGTATCAGTATTCCTCTCGCTATCTTTTTCGACAGCGTGGGAAGCGCCATCGGTACAGCTATTACTCTTGTCGCTGCAAACATAGTAATAATTAATATTTATTATCAGAAGCGCTGCGGCATTGATATAATATCTTATTGGAAAACGTTCAATTCAATGGTATTGAAGCTTGCACCTGCCGGAGTGATAGCTCTTGCAGTAAAGCTAATTCTGCCCTTGCCCGGACTTTATGAGCTGTTCGTATACGGTGCACTTTTCGTTGTGCTGTTCTGCGTATGCGCATATTTCTTGGTGATGAACAGCTACGAAAAGGAACTTGCAAAAAAGTATTTAAGAAAGATATTCAGCTTTATCTGAAGCTAAAAGGAGGGTGTATATGGAAATCTGCGAAAAAGGACTTTGCTCCGGCTGCGGCTGTTGTGAGCATATATGCCCTCGTAACGCTATAACCATGCATTTTGACGAAGAGGGCTTTTTGCGACCCGATATCGATACGCGATCCTGTGTTGAATGCGGTCTTTGTCAAAAGAAGTGCCCCGTAAATATAACAGAAGAAAGATTGCATACAGAGGCATATGCAGCCTATGCCAAGGATAAAGAGATAAGAAAAAGCTCTTCCTCGGGAGGAATATTCAGCCTTCTTGCGCAGAATGTGATCGCTGAGGGCGGTGTGGTGTTCGGAGCAGGATTTAGCGAGGGACTTCGGGTTGTTCATAAATCAGCTTCAACTCATTCGGAGCTTTTGGAGCTCAGAGGCTCAAAGTACGTGCAGAGTGACCTTCGCGGCATTTACGAAAAGGTCGGTGCTGCTCTTTCTGATGGTAAAAAGGTATTGTTTTCAGGAACACCCTGCCAGTGCGCGGCAGTAAGAAGTGTGTTTGGCGATAAGGAGAATTTGCTTATTGCTGATTTTATCTGTCACGGAGTGCCCACTCCGAAGCTTTGGGAAAGATTTGTTCTTGATGAGTTCCAAAGCCCTACATATGCATCATTCAGAGATAAAAGGCTTGGATGGGAAGAGTTTTCCATGAGAGTAGAATCAGAAAAGGGAACGTATACCTGCTCAAGATATAAGGATCCCTACCTGCGCCTCTTTTTGAAAAACGTGGCTCTCAGACCTTCATGCTATAATTGTACGTGGAAAGCCAATCGATATCAGTCCGATATCACGCTTTTGGATTTCTGGGGAATATCAAGCCATTACCCTCATATGAATGATGACAAAGGTGTTTCAGGCGTGGTTGTAAGAGGCGAAAAGGGAAGAAAAGCATTTGATGCTGTTAAGGATAAAGCGATTTTTGAAAAGGCAGATATAAAGGAAATTTCAAGAGTAAACACAGCATATCATAAAAGCACGCCCTATTCAGATCTGCGTGAAGGCTTTTTTGATGATCTTAAAAGCGGATATAGCTTCGGTGAGCTTTCAAAAAAGCACGTCAGACCTCTGCCTGTAAAGGATATGCTTACGTTGCGTTCAAGAACTGCCATAAAAGTATTGATTGGAAAGATTTATAAGTTGAAAAAGGCGGTGTTTAAGTAAGAGATGAAAAATTATAGATCAACAGAAGAAAAGTTTGAATATTCCGAAAGACTGAATACAGTCTATGAGGGAATGCTCAAAAGACTCAGAACAAACAGATACCGCGAGGATACCCTGACAGGAACACTTCCCGACGGTAAGGAGCCCTTTATCGACGTTTTTAAGGAAACCCGCGGTGAGCCCTTTCCTATCCGTATAGCAAAGGCAATTGTGCGTAGCTGGACAGAGTCCGAGATCCCCGTATATGAGGGCGACCTCCTTATAGGAACTCAGCGCCCCGAAAGAATCGTGAGAGAGCATTTCTCCTTCGGTATCCAGCAGCACCGCCATATGTTTGACTGGTGCGATATTTATAAAAACAGAAGAGAAGAGCTTGAGCCTATCCTCGATGAGCTCCAGCCCGAGTTCGTTCCCCTTGGCTGGGATCATCTCGGAGAGCTTGCGCTTGAGTATTTTCCCCATGTTGACGGCAGAAACGTATACCACGAGGTGGTTGAGCCCGGTCTTTGGTGGGTAGGCGGATTCCAGGGACATACTGTTCCGAATTATAAGATCCTTGTAACTCAGGGTATCGGTGGTGTACATAAGAGAGTTTGCGATCGCCTTTCTGAGGAAACGGAAGAGAAGAAGATCGAGATGCTCACAGCTTGTAAGATCATTCTCGAGGGCCTTCGCGACTGGATCTTAATGAATGCAGATGCCGCAGAGAAGAAGGCAAACGAGGGTGGCAAGTGGGCAGAAAGCCTTAAAAGGATTGCAGAAAACTGCCGAGCTATCGCCTTTGATGCGCCCAAGAATTATTACGAGGCTTGTCAGCTCGTATGGTTCTATTCTCTTTGGGACTGGGTAGACTGCGTAGGCAGAATCGACCAGTTCATGTACCCCTTCTTTAAAAAAGCAGTAGAAGAGGATCGTCAGTTCACAGAGGACTGCACAGCAGCCCTCATGCTGAAGTTTTTGGAGCACGGCATACATAATATGACTCTCGGCGGATGCGACCCCGAAACAGGGCTTGACGCAACAAATGAGCTTTCCTATCTCTATTTGCAGATTGCAAGAAGAAATCATGAAACTCATCCTAGAATTTCTTTGCGTATTGCTGAGGATACAGATCCCGCTCTCCTTGCCCTTGGAGTGCAGATGTGGTCTGAGGGTATGTGCGATCCCACAGTTTCCTCCGATAAAACCGTTATCCCCGCATTTATCGAGAATTACGGCGTAGACCCCTATGATGCCCGCAATTACTCCCTCCTCGGCTGTCAGGAGCTTGAGATCCCCGGCAAGAGCAACTTCGGCTGCGAGGACGGAAGTCTTAACCTTGCAAAGGTGCTTGAAATAACCCTTAATGACGGCTACACCCGTTTTGACAGTACATACAGAGTAGGCCTCCCCACAGGTCACATCACCGATTACGATAGCTTTGAGGACTTTTACAGCGCATATCTGAGCCAGATGAGATACTTTGTCGAGCGATTTGTGCCCCTTTGCAATAAGGGACAGGAAATGAGAGCGGCAAACTATGCAAAGCTTGTAAAAACTCCCTTCACCGAGGCCTGCATCGAGCGAGGTCTTAACCTTGACGACGGCGGTGCAGTTTATAACTACGGTTGTGTTGAAACTGCGGGAAGTAGCGTTGTTGCAGATTCAATGACAGCTATCAAAAAGCTTGTTTTTGAGGAAAAGAAGATCTCAAAGGAAACTCTTGAGGCGGCAATTGCAGCAGATTTCGAGGGCTATGAGGAAGTAAGAGTAATGCTCCTTCGTGATGCACCCAAATTCGGAAATGGTGACGACGAGGCAGACAGCATGGCAAACCGCATCCTCTCCGATTTCTGGGGCGAGATCAAGAAGTATAAGTCTGTCCGCGGCGGCGAGTTTTCCGGCGCGTGCTCACTTCTTTCCGGCGGTATCCATTACGGCTGGCAGACATGGGCAACACCTGACGGCAGAAATAAGGGAATGCCCTTCGGTAATTCCATCGGCCCCGTGCCGGGACGCGATAAGGAAGGCCTTACGGCAATGCTTTCCTCCGTTTCAAAGCTTCCCCTCGATCTTGGCGTGGGCGGAACCACCTGTAACGTAACTATCCCCGGCGACCATATGAAGACACCTGAGATGAGAAAGAAGATCGAAGCTCTTATGAAGGCATTTCTCCTTTCCGGAGGACAGCTTGCCCAGATCACAACGGCAAACGTTGAGGATCTCAAGGATGCAAAGCTTCATCCCGAAAACCACCAGGACCTCATCGTCCGTGTAGGCGGCTTCTCCATCCATTTCAACGAGCTTGATAATTCCCATAAGGACGAGATCATCTCAAGATACAGCTAATAAAAAAACTCCCCTCGGGGAGTTTTTTTATTTCTTTTTGAAGAATTGATAGTATCCGCAAGGGATCATACCGTTGTAGAGCTTTCTCAGCTTGTCGGCGCGCTGTCCGTAGAGTCGCTGGAAGCCCTCGTGGGATGTGAGAACGTATATCTGCCACTTATCAAGGCTCTTCCAGGCCTCTCCCATCTTGCGGTAAAGCTCCTCAGCTTCCTTTTTCTCAAGGAGGCGCTCTCCGTAGGGAGGATTTGTAACAACTGTTCCGCGAACTCCGCCTGTTGTGAGCTCAAGGGCATCGGCCTGGAAAAAGTCGATCATAGTGTCAACTCCCGCTCTCTTTGCTGCCGCCTTTGCGATCTCAACGCATTCGGGATTGATGTCAGAACCCATGGCTCTGAACTCACAGTCCTCCCGAACGGCCGCTCTCGCCTCGTCTCTTGCAGAGTCCCATACGGATTTCGGGAACTGAGGGAACTCCTCGGAGCAGAATGAACGGTTTATTCCGGGGGCGATGTTCTTCATCATCATTGCACCCTCGATAAGAATCGTGCCGGAGCCGCAGAAGGGGTCACGGAGAAGAACGTTCTCGCGGGGGCGAGAGAGCTTAACGATTGCCGCAGCCAGAGTCTCTCTCAGGGGAGCTGCCACAGATTGAGGGCGGTAGCCTCTTTTATGGAGAGGGGTTCCCGAAAGGTCGATCATAAGAGAAGCGCGATCCTTGAAAATAAAGAAGTCGATCTGATATTTAATACCGTCCTCGGGGAGAGTTTTCATTTCGTAAATGCTGCCGAGGCGGGTAGCTACTGCCTTTTTGATGATCTTCTGGCAGTCGGGAACGGAGAAGAGAGTGCTCTTAATGGCGTGACCGCGAACAGGGAACTGATCACCCTTGCCGATCCACTTCTCCCATTCGAGAGCCTTTGTACCCTCGAAAAGTGAGTCGAAGGTCTTTGCAGTGAATTCACCGAGATTAAGGTAAAGGCGCTCCGCAAAGCGAAGATTGATGTTTGCTCGTGCACATGCGGCAATGTCACCCTCAAAGGTGATTCGGCCGTCCATTGTTTCCGTTCTCTTGTAGCCGAGGCTGTCTATCTCCTCGCCGAGAAGACCCTCAAGACCGAAGAGGCAGGTTGCAGTATATTTCAAAGTCATTATTTTTTGTCCTTTCCGTCGTTTTTAACTCCCTGAAGAGTAAAGGTGAAGCGGCACCACTTGCCGTATTCGCTTTCAACCCATATCTTCTGTCCGTGGGCTTCGATGATGGCACGGGAAATGTGCATTCCAAGACCAACGCCGCTCTTATCCTTGCCGCGGCTCTTGTCGCTCTTGTAGAATCGCTCGAAGATGAAGGGAAGATCCTCTTCGGGGATTCCCTCGCCCTCGTTATAGACGCTGACGAAAACAGTGCCGCTCTTTTCACGGATGTTTATCTCATAAGCGCCGCCCTCGCGGGAGAATTTAATAGCATTGTCGCAGATATTGTAGAATATCTGATGGATAGCGTCCTTGTCTGCAAGGACGTACATATTGTCGAGCTCGCATTCAAAGCGCACGTCAAGATTCTTATCCTCAAGACGCTGGATATTTGATATAACGATCTCGCGACCCTGCTCGCATATATCGTAGACTGTGGGGGTGAATTTTCTTTCGCCCGCCTCGATCCTTGAAATATCGAGAAGACTTGAAACAAGCCTTGAGAGGCGTCTGACCTCGCTTGCTATTACCTCAAGATAATAGCCCTGCTGCTCGGGAGGTATGGCCCCGTCAAGGATTCCGTCAATAAATCCGGAAATTGTAGTCATGGGAGTGCGAAGATCGTGGGAAACGTTTGCAAGGAAGGTCCTTCGCATATCCTCAAGATTCTGGAGAGAGGATGCCATATTGTTAAAGGCAGTTGCAAGCTCCGCAACCTCATCGTCTCCGATAACGTCAACTCGGGCATCAAACTGACCGTTTGCAAAGGATCTTGCGGCGCGGCTCATCTCACGGATAGGGGAGATAAAGCGCTCTGTAATAAAGTAGACCGCAATAAGGGAGGCAAGCATTATCCAGAGGACCGCCATAGTAACGGTACGGGTCATTGTTGAGAGGAGGGCATCGGTGCCTGTACTGTTGGATGCGGCAAAAATTGAGCCAACGTAAGCCCCGTCGTTGAAAAGAGGGATTGCATAGCAGATATGGGGGCCCATGAAAAAGCCGTTGAGATCATCGGTTGCGGAAATATGCTCACCGGATGCAAGGCTTTTCGTAGTGCTCTTCGGAATCTTGTAGATTCCGCTTTTTTGGGATGAAGCCTCCGTTGAAATGCTTATGTCCTCGCTTCCGCCGAAGTGGATAACTCTTCCGTCCTCGTCCGTTATGAACATAAGCATTGATTCGTCGTTAACGGAGAGCAGCTCAAGAAGAAATTTCAAGGGGCCGTTATCGTTTAAAAGATAGGTCTTGAAATCGGGGAACTCCTGATTTTCAAAAGCATTCTGGATATAAACTGCCGCCGAGTTTGCGGCATTTGAGAGGGATTCTGTTTTCTTGTTGGTGCCGTATGAGTTTACAATAACGGAGATAGTTGCCGTCAGCACCGCGAAAACGATAATATTTATGAGCATGAATGTGGCAATATATTTGAAAAACACGCTCTTTTTCGGATTGAACATAAGATTCTCCAAAGTGTTAAGGGCGGCCGTGGCCGCCCTGTAATGGTTTATTACTGAAGAAGCTCAAACTTGTAGCCAACGCCCCAGACAGTTTTGAGAGTCCACTTATCGGAAACGCCCTCAAGCTTTTCGCGAAGACGCTTTACGTGAACGTCAACAGTTCTTGAGTCGCCGAGGTAATCAAATCCCCAAACCTTGTCGAGGAGCTGATCGCGGGTGAAAACGCGGTTGAAGTTGGATGCAAGGAAGTAGAGAAGCTCAAGCTCCTTGGGGGGGATATCAATGGGCTTACCATTGAGTTTAAGCTCATACTTCTGAAGGCTTAATTCAATATTTTCAAACTTGATAACCTCTTCGTCAAGAAGATGATCGTGAGAGTTGTAGCGGCGGAGAACTGCCTTAACGCGTGCAGAAAGCTCCTTCATATCGAAGGGCTTGACAACAAAGTCGTCAGCTCCGAGTTCAAGACCGAGAACCTTATCAAAAACCTCGCCCTT
>JAZUAR010000136.1:0-1868 GCA_045638055.1 Candidatus Avispirillum sp. | reverse complement strand
GGGAGGAGCAAGCCCCTCCCCTACAAAAACAAAAAAGCCACCTTTCGGTGGCTTTTTGTTATTTATAAAACTCGGAAACGTATGCTACCGCTTCCATGGCGTCGCGGCAGTATTTGTCGGCGCATATCGAGTCGGCGTATTCCTGTGTGAGAACGGCGCCGCCTACTATTACTTTTGTTTCGGCGGCCTCGCGATGGAGCAGACAGATAGTTTCTGCCATAGCGCGCACCGTTGTTGTCATAAGAGCGGAAAGTCCGACAACGGGGCATCCCGTTTCTTTCACCTTATCAAGGATTTTCTCGCATGCTACGTCACGGCCGAGGTCACAGACCTCGAATCCGTAGCTTTCGAGAAGCACCTTTACGATATTTTTGCCTATATCGTGGATATCTCCCTTGACAGTCGCAAGGACGATACTGCCCTTTGTGCTCTCGCCCTTGGGGAGCTTTTTCTTTACCTCATCAAAGGCAGCACCCGCCGCCTCTGCTGACATAAGAAGCTGCGGGAGAAACGCCTTTCCCTTTTCAAATGCATCGCCTATCTCCGAAAGTGCGGGGATGATATGGTTGTCTATCACCTCTGTTGCAGGAATCTCTGTGAGAAGCTTTTCAGCTTTTACAGCCGCTTCCTTTACCATTCCTCTGACGATTGCAGAATGGAGGGTTATTTCAGTATTCTGAGCCTTTAACTCCTCTTTGGGGGCGCTCTGCGCGTATGAGATATAGTCAGCACAGCCGAAGTCAAGGTCGTGGAGGGCGCGGTATGCATGGTAGCTATCCATCATACCCTCGCTATATGGGTTCATAATTGCCGCGTTAAGTCCTCTTTCAAGGGCGGATGTGAAGAAGGCTGAGTTTATCTTCTCTCTTTCGGGAAGGCCGAAGGAGATATTGGAAACTCCGAGGCTTGTGAGGATTCCTCTCTCACGGAGCATTTCGATTGCCTTCAAGGTAACGAGGGCGCTGTCGGCCTTTGATGAAACTGTGAGGGCGAGGGGGTCTACGATAATATCCTTTTTATCGATGCCAAACTCTTTCGCCCTTGCGATGATTCGTTCGGCAATCGCAACTCTTCCCTCTGCTGTTTCGGGGATTCCCGTCTCGTCAATCGTGAGGGCGATAATTGTACCGCCGTATTTCTTCGCAAGGGGGAACACTGCCTCCATGCTCTCCTTTTCTCCGTTTACGGAGTTTATGAGAGCCTTACCGTTATAAAGACGGAGGGCCTCCTCCATTGCCTTTTTATTGGTCGTATCTATCTGCAGGGGCAGGTCTGTTACCGCCTGGATCTCGCGAACTGCGGTCTTCATCATTTCGATCTCATCGATTTCGGGAAGACCTACGTTAACGTCAAGAATATGCGCGCCGCGCTCCTCCTGACCTACTGCCTCGGAGAGAAGATAGCTCATATCTGCAGTTCTCAGAGCCTCTTTTACCTTTTTCTTTCCCGTGGGGTTGATGCGCTCGCCGATAAGGACAGGGTCTGCACCAAATTCCACAGTATGGGTATATGATGAAATTACTGTGAAATTCTTTCTTTCTGGTGCATTATGGGGAATATCCGCTACCGCTTCCACCGTTTTTTTAATATATTCAGGAGTTGTTCCGCAGCAGCCACCGAGAATCGATGCGCCTCCCTCCGTGAGCTTTCTCATATAGTCTGCAAACTCATCGGGGGTGATATCAAACTCGGTTTTGCCATCCCTTGAAACGGGGAGACCTGCGTTAGGCTTAACTATCACAGGGACTGAGGCATATTTTTTGAACTTTTCGATGATGGGAAGCATTTTATCGGGTCCGAGGGAGCAGTTCATACCAACTGCATCAACGCCCATGCTTTCAAGAAGGGCTATCATTGCCTCGGGGGTA
>JAZUAR010000135.1:0-9065 GCA_045638055.1 Candidatus Avispirillum sp. | reverse complement strand
TCGATGTGAACTATAAATGATTTCGTAGGGGCCGATGCCCACATCGGCCCGTTACAGACGTAACAATTCGCTGTGAATATCGTTTCGTTCTCGTGCAGATGGGCGGGCTGATGTGGGCATCAGCCCCTACGAAACACCAATTATGTCTCCACGATAAACCCGAATTTAACCGATAAACATCCGTGCTTGGCACAGGAACATTTATTTAGACGTATATTCAACCAATTTCAATATTCCTTCGATGGGAAGTCCAATTGTCAATAAAATAAGGAACACTGCTTCAACCCATTGCCAAATTTTGTCTGCTTTAAGGTCTTGCTCCTTCGTTTCACGAGTTATGTAGCGACCAATCTCGGGATCGTCATACCAAAAGAGCACCCTCCAACCTTTGATAATAATATATATATGAAAAACAGCGGCAGGGAGGGATACTATACCCATTAGTATCAGCCCCCATCCTACGATCAAAGCATTATTTTGATTTAACCCGCAAATCAAAATACAAGCAAAAATCAGAATGAGGTAACAATAATCGAAAGACTTACGAATATTGTCTCTTTTTTTGTTTAGGAGATATTTATGATCTATAGGTTTGATTTTTTTGCGACGTGCCAAAATTTTTCCTTCTTTCTTAATACTTAATAATAGCTCTATTAAATGATTACTTTTTTAGTGATGTTTGCCCTTTCGGGCAAATGATGTTGTGCTTTGCACAGTGATGTTGCTCCGCTTGTCGCAGTGATGTGATGTGTTCCGATTCACGCGCGAAGCGCACATCACGTCCGAAGGACACATCACGCAGGTCGTGCGCATCACGTTCCCGAAGGGAACACATCGTTCAAAAAGCCTAACGCTATGCGTTAGGCTTTTTGTGGCTGGGATAGCAGGGCTCGAACCTACAAAGCGGGAGTCAAAGTCCCGTGTGTTACCGTTACACCATATCCCAACGGACCTTCAGTATATCATATACAATATAATATGTCAAGATTTAAATTATATGCCGTATCATTCCCCCTTTTCCTGCATATACTCTTCTTGTAGGCGTCATTCGCCGGGTCACGTGCACTGACCCCGTTGGGGTGCGCGGGGCCTTTTTTACATCATTTTATGAATATTATTTGTCAAGCCTATTTTCGAAAATAATATTTTTTCTACATATATAACAAATCGTAATTTTGTTATAATTATTTAAAAAGCCTTTTTTCAACAGATTTCGTGTTTTCAAAAGGTAGTTTTCCCCCATAAAACCGAGATTTCAACAAGGTTTTCAACATGGTGTGGAAAACTTTTTAGACATTTACCGTTTTATGTTGAAAAATATCGCTGTAGTAAAAATGCACAAAATTCTACATTTGCCGTATACGGGAAAACGAAAAAACTCTTTCCGCTCGACTGTTTTGAATAATTTTGAGCTGTTTTCGTTGTATAAATATACTATAAAAATTTTAAAATCCTTGCAGGATGGATCCTTAAAGGATGCAAAACAAAAGAGCCGCCTTTTGGGCAGCTCTTTTTATCTTATCGTTTTTTTATTCTCTTCTTTTCAGCTTTTTGCAAGGCAAAGATTGCGAGAGGCACTATGATAAGCTGAATTATAATACCGGGTATACCTGTAATCAGGGAGGCTATCGCTGTTGCCGCCTTCAATTCGCTTTCAATATACAAAAGAATATTGAAAACAAGGGCATAAGCAAGGCGCCCCGCTACCATGGATGAAACGAGTGAAACGTATACTCCCCACTTCGTTTTATTCATGGGAGTTTTTTTATAAAGCAGACCGCTTATAAGTCCGTATACGAAAAGCTCTGCCGTCATCATCGGCATCTGAGGGTAGAATGCGGGCATGGACGTGAGAATGCTGCTGAGAAAGGGAAGGGTCAGACCGAGGACCGCTCCCTCAAGAGGGCCGAGAAGTAGTCCGCCAACGAAAACAGGCAGATGCATGGGTAGGAGGATATTGCCGGGAATACCGAAGCCGTGTGCCGTTGCAAAGGGGAGGATCAGTCCCGTTGCAAGGAGCAGGGCGAGGATCGTTATTCTTCTTGCTTTTGATAGTTCTTTCATAGGTAATTACTGCTTGTAGCTCTTTGCAAGACCGCCCTCACTTGTTTCTCTGTACATAACCTTCAGGTCTTTTCCTGTTTCATACATAGTTTCAACGATCATATCGAAGGAGATTTTTCTTGAATCTGCAAGGAAGTCTGCAAGGTTCACGGCGTTGAGCGCTCTCATTGCCGCGATTGCGTTTCTCTCGATGCAGGGGATGTGAACAAGACCGAGAATGGGGTCACAGGTAAGACCGAGATGATGCTCGATGGACATTTCCGCCGCATACTCGATCTGGTCGAGGTCAAGCTCGTAAAGCTCAGCCGCCGCTGCCGCCGCCATTGCGCATGCAGTTCCGATCTCTGCCTGACATCCGCATTCAGCACCGCTGATGGATGCGTTTGTCTTGATAAGGTTACCGATAATTCCTGCTGTTGCAAGAGCACGGACTATCTGCTCGTCTGTAAAGCCGCGCTTGCCCTGCAAGAACTTCATAACAGCGGGAACAACGCCGCAGGCACCGCAGGTGGGAGCGGTAACAATAGCTCCGCAGGATGCATTCTGCTCGCTGACAGCAAATGCATAGGAGCAGATAAGGCGGTTAGTCTTAGTTTCCTCGCTTTCGTCGATATGCTTCTGACGGTAGAGGTATCTTGCCTTTCTCTGAATGTTAAGACCGCCGTGGAGAACGCCCTCAGCCTCGAGGCCCTCGCGGACAGCCTGCTTCATTACCTCCCATACCTGATGGAGGTAGTCCCATATCTCAGGGCCCTCGCATTCCTCAACGTACTGCCAGATGCGCTTGTCGCCCTTGCGGCAGTATTCGGAAATTTCTGTATAGGAATTAAGGAAATATACCTCGGGATGCTCTGTCATCTCCTCGCCGTCGGCAATGACCTCGCCGCCACCGATAGAGTAGAAGCGCTGACGGGAAACCTCGTTGCCGTCCTTATAGGCGATAAAATCCATAGTATTGGGATGGAAATCTGTGGGTGTTTCCATATCCATAACGATCTCGCACTTCTCGTCACCGAATGCCTCAAGGATGACCTTGTCTGTCATATGGCCCTTGCCTGTTTTTGCAAGAGAGCCGTAGAGGACAGCCTTGTAGCTGTCAGCAGGGGGACATTCGTGAAGGAATCTTCCTGCCGCGTTAAGAGGACCGATGGTGTGAGAGGAGGAGGGACCTATGCCGATTCTGTACAAATATTTTAAAGACTGCATATAAAACCTCAATAATTCATTATTACTTATATTGTATCACATTTTCGATATTTTGCAAGGTATAATAAGGGGTTTTTCTTATTGCAATCGGACGAGGGATATGTTATACTGAATAAAGAAAGCTATAGTAAGAAAGGATGACTATTATGGCAACAGGAACCGTTACCCTCCAGGCTATTATTGATAAGTTTCACCTTGAGGTGCTTTATACCCCTTGCGACCCCAAGGAGATCCATATCAGCAAAAATCTTATTAACAGACCCGCTCTCCCTCTTGCAGGATTTTTCGAGTGCTTTGAGGCAGAGCGTATTCAGATAATCGGTGCAACCGAGTATAAATATCTTGAAAGCCTCGATGAAGAGGTAAGAAAAGAGCATATCCGCGCCCTTTTCTCATACAAGTCTCCCGCCCTTATCTATACTCATTCAATGCCTGCTGATGCAGTAGTTCGCGAGGCAGCAGAGGAGTTTAAGGTGCCCCTTCTTTCTATGGAGGGTAATACAAGTGAGTTCACAGCGGCGCTTATCGCATATCTTAACGTACAGCTTGCGCAGACCATCACCCGCCACGGCGTACTCGTTGAGGTATACGGTGAGGGTATTCTCATCGTAGGTGATTCCGGTGTTGGTAAGAGTGAAACAGCAATCGAGCTTATCAAGCGCGGTCACCGTCTTATTGCAGACGATGCAGTAGAGCTGAGAAAGGTATCTGCGGAAACTATCGTAGGTTCAGCCCCCGAGCTTATCCGTCACTATATCGAGCTTCGCGGTATCGGAATTATCGACGTGCGCCGTATCTTCGGTATGGGTGCCGTTAAGGATACTGAAAAGGTAAACCTCGTGGTTGAATTTGAGCCTTGGGAGCAGGGAAAGATGTACGAGCGTCTCGGTATGGACGAGAACTATACCGATATTATGGGAATCAAGATCCCCTCCCTCACAGTACCGATCAAGCCCGGTCGTAACCTTGCAGTAATCCTTGAGATCGCGGCAATGAACAACCGTCAGAAGAGAATGGGCTACAATACAGCGCTTGAGTTCAACAAGAAGCTCATGGGCGCAATGGAAGCAGGAATTATGTAATAAAAAAAGGCTACGTTTGTAGCCTTTTTTGTTACAGGTAAGAAGTAATAAGTAATAGTGAAGAGGTATGGTGGGAATCCGCTTTGGCGGATTCCTTTATTTGATTTTGTAATTATAAATTGAGGTTTGTCGGGATGTTTGAAATTGAACAACGTAGGGGAGGGGCTTGCTCCTCCCGCCCATCTGAACAAGAACGAAACGATATTCACAGCGGATCGATGCGTCTGTAGCTCCTGTAGCCATCCTTTTTTATTAGAATTTAGAGTAGTTTCGAGAAGTTTTATGAAGAACGATTTCTTTGTTTTCTTCCTTTTTGTATAGTAACTCTCGAAGGGGATAGACGGATTTATTTGCTGAGGATGAGTTTGCGGGGAATACTAGAATATCATTATATTTGGAAGAGTATTCGTATAACCAAAGTAGCTTTCTACGTACGTCCTTATCAAGCTCATTTTTGGAAAAGATCGAATAGTGATGCCCTTTAAAATTATTATCGAAATATACAAAGGAGAAATCTTTCCATGAAAAACATCTGTCCTTTTTGAAAATCTCTTCGTAAATGCGTATAGAATCATCATCGAAGTAAATTACAGTATGGGAAATGATTTGGATGTATATATGAAAAATCACTGCAATTATTCCAAGAAGGAATAAAATCATTGTAGATTTGAGGTCGATTGAAAGAAGAGACCCTCCTAATGCAAATCCACCTATTTCAGTGAATATAAGAAGAGGGAGCGCAACAAGGCAACTGTGATAGGGACGAAGGATAATAGTATCGTTTTTCATAATTTGCCTCCATTCATTTTCTGAATTTAGTATAGCATAAAAGATAGCTTTTGTCAACGCGGGAGGAGCAAGCCCCTCCCCTACGAAGATACCTTTTAAACTCCCCTATAAACCCGAATTTAAAGATGAAGAAAAACGCCCTGAGGGGCGGTTTTCGACCATCATTTTTCATTCTTCATTTTTCATTTTTCATTTTCTCAATAGTCTGTTCTTGCAATAACGTTCTCCTGCAGCTCGGGGGGGAGGTTTACGAAATATTCGCTGAAGCCGCCCACTCGCACAATAAGGTTTCTGTGGGCATCGGGATTCTCCCTCGCCGCGAGAAGCTCCTCTCGGCTCACCACCGTAACGGAAAGCTGCTGTCCTCCGTTTTGGAAATAAGCTTTCCAAAGGGTCAAAAATCCTGCCATTCCCGCAGGGGAATTGAAAAGCCCCTTATCAAATTTCAAATTAAGTATAAATCCGCTGGCGGGGAGGGTGTGGTCAAATCTAAGACAGGAATTGAGAAGGGCTGTGGGGCCGCTGACGTCCTTTCCGGGAGTTGCGCCGATGCTGTCGCCGTAGATGGATTCCTCTCTCTTTTTGCCGTTGGGAAGGGGGCCTGCCGCGTTTCCGTTGAAGGCGGCGCGGTTAAAGGGAGAGCATCCGCCGGAATAGAAGCCGCCGCGCTCAGTCCTTTTCGTTCTGAGGTAGCTGTTGTAAAAGTCGATTATATCCTTTGCGATGCTGTCAACGTATTCTATATCGTTTCCAAAGCAAAGACCTGAATTTTTGAAGGTGCGGTACATTTCGCCGTAACCCTCATAATTGCAGCGAATGGCATCACACACCTCGCCAAGGGTGAATTTTTTGTCCTCGTATACGAATTTTTTGATATTTGCAAGTGAGTCGATTATATCGGGCACACCCTCGCAGAGCACCTGACCGTGACCGTAGAGAGGGCCGCGGTTTTTATAGTCAAGACCCTTTTCGATGCATCCCTCGATCGTCATTGAGCGGATGGGATTTGCGCTATACTGGGCAAAGATGCGCTGAGCCTTGTTTGCCATGCTGCAAACTCCGTCGCAAAGATAAGCAATCTGCTCCTTGACTGCAGTTAGAAATTTCTCGTATGAATCAAGCTCGCTTACTGCGGGAGTATTCTTTCCTATCTGCTTTTGGAGGTCGGGGTCAAAGCCTGAGAAGAGAGCAAATCTAAGAGCCATGCCGAGATTGACCTCGCCGTCCTCAAGACCCATGTGGGATTTGCCCTGAATATCTATCTGGTTGCATCCGTTCATCACGTATCTGTGAGAATCGCAGGGAGGAATACCTAAAGATTCGAGAGCAGGACAGACCGCCTCGTCGTTATAAAGAGCGGGCATGCCTATTCCCGTGGCGATAGTCTTTGCCGCCTCGATATAAAGGGATTCGGGGGTGTTTCTGTGGCATCTCATTGTGAGATTGGGGGTGTGGAACTGATATTTTCTCGCAACGTCAAGAATTTCATAGGTGAGGGGAGTTGAGAGATCGTTCCAGCTTTCATCGCTTCCCGAGATGCAAAGATTCCACGTTCTTGTTTTATGGAAGAAGAGCCATATATCCTCAAGTGCTTCTCGTGATTCACCGTAATCTGATACCCTCCAGAAGGGATACATATACTGATCGAAATGACCGGGGGAGTCTACTCCGTCAAGGGTGAATACGGTAACGTAGACAAGAACAGCCTCGCAAAAGGTCCTTGCAGGCGCCTTTGGACAATGACCGAGGGCATCGATTATTCTTTTGAGCTTTCGCTCACCTGTTTTTTCGTAAGCCTCAATTGCCGCATTGCGGATGTTTTCAAAAAGAATATCAATAGCGCAAAGGGTATAGAGAAGCCCCTCGTAGAAATCCCACTTTTCGGGATTTTTCTCCTTGTAATGATTTATCTTCTTCCGCATCCTGTCTGTTCCGAGGCGGGCGAAATCGATAAGATCAGGCACTGCGTGGCCACCCCACGTGCCGCCCCATCCTGCTCCCGAGGTGGTTATATCCCACTCGTTCCCCGTAAATTCAGTCCAATGGGAGCCGATATCAAGCTCCTTCATGGCATCTGCAATATAGAGATAATCGGAAGCTACATCGGTTTTTTTCTCAGCCTTTTCGGAAAGGAGCCACAGCTGCGGGCTCTGTCCCGATGACCAGCAGGAGGTGCATGCCATATTGCCAAAATCAAGTGTTGGGAAAAAGGTATCGGGGTCAAATCCGATGTTTACTGCCTTTGCCGCTTCAATATATCCAAGGCCTGTGCGAATATATTTGCTCTCGCTGTCAGAAGAAAGATATCCGCGAGCAAAGGGCTCGTCTGTTATTTTGAAATTATACATAAAAATACCTATAGAAAAGCCCGATAAAAAATTATCGGGCTTTTATGATTCAGATTAAAGACCCATTTCCTCAGCGCAGGAGCAAATGATCTCAACGGAACGGTCAATACCGACAGAACCGGAATTAACCATAAGGTCATAGTTGGATCTGTCGCCCCAATCCCAGTCGGTGAATGTAGCGAAGTGACGTGCACGGCCCTTATCGCTCTTTGCGATAAGATCGAGAGCCTTCTTTCTGTCGCATCCGTAGCGCTCGATAGCTCTCTGAGCTCTCTTCTCAAGATCGGAATAGATAAATACCTTGAGAACGTCCTCGCGATCGCGAAGGATATAGTCTGCGCAACGACCTACGATAACGCAGGGGTTCTTTGTATATTCAAGAATAACCTTCTGCTGTGCAAGGAAAACCTGCATTGTGAGGGGAAGAGTATTTGTTCCTGCAAGGCCAAGCATACCGTATGAATAGCTGTTACCCATCGCAATATTATAAAGGAAGCTTCCTGTAACTGCCTGCTCGTTCTTTTCGATAAAGTCGGGAGAAAGACCGCTCTCCTTTGCTGCCGCGTCGATAAGCTCGCGGTCGTAATATGCAACGCCGAGCTTTTCTGCAACTGCTTTACCGATGGTACGTCCTCCGCTTCCAAGCTCTCGTCCGATAGTGATAACACCTTTCATAATAAATATCCTTTCTTGGGTGCAATAATTGTAAATATATAACAGTATTTTACCACAAACTCGCGAAAAATCAAGATAAAATACCAAAACCTATTTACTTTTATGCAGTTTTTATATAAAATACTAAGGAGAATTATATGATATTACTCTATGGAAGGTAAAGATATGAATATTTGTGAAAATACAAGAGCTCTTGCCGCAAAGGCTGAGGAGGAGCTCAAGGATATATTCCGTGAAATCGATGAGGTTTCCCGCTACAGAACGGAAAAGCTTCTCGATATTTATCGCGAAAACCGCGTCAGCGAGGGTCTTTTTGCCGCAAGCACAGGATACGGCTACGGCGACCGTGGACGTGACACAATTGATAAGATCTGCGCAGAGGTAATGGGTGCCGAGGCAGGCTTTATGCGCCCCTCCATCCTTTGCGGAACTCACGCTATTACCATCGGCCTTTTCGCACTTCTCAGACCCGGCGACGTGATGCTCTCCATCACAGGCTCTCCCTACGATACTCTCCATTCCGTTATCGGTATGGATCAGGCTGACGGCACAGGAAGCCTTGCCGATTTTGGCGTTGAATACGACGACGTTCCCCTCGGCGCTGACGGCGGTATCGACTATGAGGGTGTTGCAGCAGCATTTGAAAAGCATAAGGGTCGCATCAAGGTTGTTTTCATCCAGCGCTCCAAGGGCTATATGGACAGAAAAACTCTTTCCGTTGCGGAGATCGCAGAGGCGGCTGAGTTTGCTCACTCCCATCTTTCAAACGAGCATTTCGTAGTTCTTGATAACTGCTACGGCGAGTTCACAGAAAAGACAGAGCCCTGCAGCTGTGGCGTTGACCTTATGATCGGCTCTCTCATCAAGAACCCCGGCGGCGGACTTGCCGACGTTGGCGGCT
>JAZUAR010000134.1:0-15116 GCA_045638055.1 Candidatus Avispirillum sp. | reverse complement strand
TTATCGAAGTGGTCATAACGAGGCGGTCTTGAAAACCGTTTGCCTTTACGGGCACGTGGGTTCGAATCCCACACCTTCCGCCAAAAAAGAAAGACACCCAACAGGGTGTCTTTTCTTTTTGTCAGAGGGTATTTGCCGTGGAATTCGAAAAGGCAATCAAAAACGGATGTAGGAATCCCCCCCTGCTCCTTTTTAAAGTTTTTTGGAGTGCAGAACCTTTTTTACAAAAAAGGTTTTGCATCCATATCCTTCTTTAATACTTCTTTTTCCTTGCATAGCCGCATTTTTTGCAGAGCTCCTCGCAGACGCGGCGGGCCTGCAGGGATTTTTTCAGCTTTTGCGCTCTATCCTTTGCAAGGATATCTCCGATCTCCTCCTCGAAAATATTTCCGAGGGAGACCGCTCCGTCCGCATCAAGGCAGCAGGGCACTACCGTGCCGTCCGAAAGTACTCCCACCTGATCGCGAAGGCCGTAGCAGGTATGGTCGCTTCCAAGCTCCTCGCCGTCTATATCGGGCCAATCGAACTTCTCGCCCCACTCCAGAAATACTTTATGGCAAAGCCTGTAGCCTGAGCGGGTTTCTGCCCACTCTTCAGGAAAGCTTTCGTGCATCAATCTAAGGATGGTTTCGTTTTTCTCCTCCTCGCCCCCTATATTCCAAAGGCGCATTACTGCAATTATTCCCCGCTCTGATGCTTTCTTACAAAACTCAAAGCACTGAGAAAGATAATCGAAAAGGGAGATTCCCATGCTGTTTGCCTCATAGGCATGGAGGGAGATGCTTACCTTATATAAAGCATCAGCGCTGAGAAGCACGTCCCCTCTCTTTTTGAGGAGGGTGCCGTTTGTTGTTATTATAACTTTATAGCCAAGATTCCCTGCTATTTTGAAAAACTCGGGAAGCTCAGGATGGAGAAGAGGCTCCCCCATAAGATGAAAATACAAAAAGTCTGCAAAGCTGCGAAGATTCTTTGCCGCCGTTTCAAATTCTTCCTTTTTTATATATCTTATTTCCCTTTTCGTTCCGTGGCAAAAGCTGCAGGAAAGATTGCAGGCGTTTGTTATTTCAAGAAATGCTTTATTTGGCATAATTTCTCTTTCTTATAATATTTTTTCTTTATTGTACTCCCCTTTTGCCCCCGTGTCAACAAATAGCACCGCGGAGTTTAACCTAATTTTAACACAAGTTGTTGCTTTTTGTTATTCTCCCCTCTTGACTTGCAAATGAAAATATTGTAAAATTATTTCAGTAAAAGGGAGTAGTTTGCAGCATTTGCTGTGGTATAGTTCGTCATCACGAAGAAATTCCGGGCTGTACCTAAGACCTTTAGGTTTGGTGACAAGACTTTTTGGGTTTGGTAACAAGACTTTTACTGCATTTTTTCGATGCAGTAAAAGTCTTTTTTTATTGTATCAGACCAAACTAAAGGAGAAACTATGGCTATCGCACTCAACATTCTTTTGCTTCTCGTTGGCTTTGTGCTGCTTATCAAGGGCGCCGATTTCTTTGTTGACGGCTCCTCCTCAGTTGCAAGGCTCATCGGAATTCCCGGCTTCGTTATCGGTCTTACCATTGTTGCAATGGGTACAAGCGCACCGGAGGCCGCCGTCAGTATCACGGCAAGCGCTCAGGGCTCAAACGAAATTGCAATCAGCAATATCGTCGGCTCTAACATTTTCAATCTTCTCGTTGTTGCAGGTATTTGCGCTGTTATCAAGCCCTACAAGATCGAAAAGATCATGCTGAACCGAGATTTCCCCCTGAACACTGTACTTTGCGGCGTTCTTCTCGTTATGATGCTCATCGGCCGCTCTCTCGGTCTTATTGACGGCATCATTCTTCTTCTCGGCATTATCGCCTACGTTCTGTTCGTTGTTCTCAGCGCACTGAAAAACAGAACCACCGACGAGGAAGAAGGCAAAAAGCTCTCTCCCCTGCTCAGCATCATTTTCATTCTCGGCGGTCTTGCAGCCATCATTTTCGGCGGCGACCTCGTTGTTGACAATGCGACAGCTCTTGCAAAGGAGCTTGGCTGGAGCGAAACGTTTATCGGTCTTACAATCGTTGCCATCGGTACAAGCCTTCCCGAGCTCGTTACAAGCGTTGTTGCTGCAAGAAAGGGCGAAAGCGGTCTTGCTCTCGGCAACGTTATCGGCTCAAACATTTTCAATATTCTCTTTATTCTCGGACTTTCCTCTTCCATCAGTACAATTGCCATCAGCACAGATGCTATCATCAATGCGGTGATACTTCTCGTTATCACTGCGGCTGTCTATATTCCCTGCGCTATCAAGAAGGGCATGGGACGTATCTTCGGCAGCATTTGCGTTCTTGGCTACGTAGCATACACAGCATACCTTCTCATTACAACAATCTAATAGGACGGAGATTATTATGGCTATCTTTCTGAACATTCTTCTCTTGCTTGTAGGCTTTGTTCTTCTCATCAAGGGAGCTGACTTCTTCGTTGACGGCTCCTCATCCGTTGCCCGCCATCTTGGCATTCCCGCATTCGTTGTCGGTCTGACCATCGTTGCCATGGGAACAAGCGCTGCCGAGGCTGCAGTCAGCATCTCAGCAGGCATTGCAGGCTCAAACGAGCTTGCTGTCAGCAACGTTATCGGCTCCAATATCTTCAATCTTCTCGTTGTTGCAGGCCTTTGCGCAGTCATCAAGCCTTACAGTGTTGAGGACGTTATGCTCAAGAGAGATTTCCCCGTTAACATCATCAGTAACGTTCTTCTCATCGTTATGATGGCTATCGGTAGCGTTCTCGGCTATCTTAACGGTCTTATTCTTCTCGTTGGTATTATCACATACGTTCTTTTCGTTGTTCTCAAGGCTATCAAGCACCGCTCTCACGATGAGGGCGAGGACATCAAAAAGATTTCTCCCGTAGTCAGCGTGATTCTTATCATCGTCGGTCTTGCAATGGTAATCTTCGGCGGCGATATGGTTGTTGACAATGCTACTGCCCTTGCAAAGGAGCTTGGCTGGAGCGAGGCATTTATCGGTCTCACCATCGTTGCTATCGGTACAAGCCTTCCCGAGCTTGTTACAAGCGTTGTTGCCGCTAAGAAGGGCGAGAGCGGTCTTGCTCTCGGAAACGTTATCGGCTCCAACATCTTCAACATTCTCTTCATTCTCGGCCTCTCCTCCTCTATCAGCGCAATCCCCGTAGACTCCGCTGCTATCATCAACTGCATTATCATGCTTGTTGTTACCGCACTTGTTTACGTTGCCTGCCTTATCAAGAAGGGTATGGGAAGACTCGTTGGCTTTGCCTGTGTTCTCGGATATATCGGCTACACAGCATATCTTCTTATTACAACTATCTGACAATAAGACATAAAAAAAGCACCCAAAGGGTGCTTTTTTTATTCTTCATCTGTCACAAAATCGTCGGGATCGACCTCTTCGAAATCCTCATCAAGGTCAGCAGACTTATAGTAAGGACCGAATTCCTCGCTTCCCGTATGGACGAAGGTCTTTGAAAAGTCTTCTGTGAAAACTATGATATGTTCAAATGCCTTGACATTTTCGGGATTGAGCACGCTTCCGTCTGCAATCTTACAAAGAACATTCTCGTGGTTGAGAAGGATATAGCAGGGACCCTCAAAGCCATTTTCAAAGGCCTCTACAGCGTCCTCCTCCACAAAGCAATCTGTTTTCTGGAAGCTGAATGCGTGCCAGAGATAATTCTTGAAAAAGAGCTTCGGCAAACAGAATGCCTTCGCATCGTAAACTGTCATATCCGCCGCAAAGGAAGAAAGCCATTTAATCATATATTCCTTAACGGGCACGTCCTCAACGAATGCTACGTCGCCGAAGGCGCTTACAAGCTTATCCTTAGCTGCAGCAATTTCTGCAGGCTTTGCTTTTTTTATTAACATATTTATCCTCTTTAAATTATTCTGTGGGGACGGCAAACTCGTATTCCTCTTCTCCTGCGATCTCACCTGTGCCGGAAATAACCTGAAGGAATACCGAGCCGTTGTCGCTGTAATACCAGCGGTCCTTCTTATCGGTGACAACGAAAAACGTCTTTTCGTCCTCACCCTTTACGGCAAAGCTCTGAGCCTCAAGACTGTTAATGACGCCGTAGGTCATTCTTATAAGGGTCGCGCCCTCGCCGCCGATGAGCTTTGCAAGATCATGGGCATACTTTGCCTTACCTACGTAGTCTCCGAGAGCAACAGCGCCTTCAGACTCTACTGCATGGCGATAAAGTCCGCAGCAGCCCTTATCAACGTACCACTGAGATTCAGCAGTATGGGCAATATAGGCAATTCTCTTGCTGCCTGCGTTTACGTAATATCCCTCGCAAGGCTTTTCATCAACAGTTACCGCATTGACAATCTTTTCGATATTGTCGCCGCCAACGGATGCTGCAACCATCTTTGCGATACCGTCAACGTTATCGATAGAGGAGCTGACTGCATCAAGTCCCGAATTTTCGTTAAAGGAATAGTGTGTTATCACCTTGCCGAAAATGCCTTTGTCATCAACGCCTACGATGTGGCCGCTTTCAGCATCAAAAACAGGGTTTGTTATAGAATTATAGAGACGGCACTCCACAAATCTGCCCGCCTTATCGCTCCAGAGGAAAAGATTATATCTCGTTCCCTTTTCGCTTTCGGAATATATTATGCGGATATCGTTGTTATTATCGCCGTTATAGTCCTCTTTTTCAATTCTTTCGATAGCATCGGATACAGACGTATCATATTCGATAACCTGCAGCTCTTTTCCGTCGCCCGCATTATCCCAGATGGTGATGCTGCCCTTATCAAGCGCATAGAGCATTTTTTTACTCTCGTTTACAAAGAAGGAGCCCTCGTATTCGATTGTATTTCTCCAGTCGGACTTCTGAGTAGTTTCCTCCTCCTTCTTGCCATCGGAGCCGCAGGAGGCAAGACATGCTGCCAAAAGCACTGCCACTACTGTAAAAAGCAACTTTTTCATTATTATGTTTGCCTTTCTTTTACGTAAAAGTCTTATACCTAAAAATGACTTTTCAAGACCATCCTCGAAAAGTCATTTTCTTTCTTAAATTAGATAAGGAAATTATGCCTCTTCTGCCTCATCAAGGCTGCAGGAGGGAACAAAGTCCTCGTCGCAGTCGCAAAGGGGATCAAAATCCTCACCGAAGCACATGCTGTCGCAATCTTCGCAATCGCCACAGTCAATTGTAACCTTGAAATACTTCTTGAAAAGCTTATAAAGCAGAGCTACGATTCCTACAACTGCTACTGCAACTGTTGCGGAAATGATGATAACCTTCAAGACACTGGTGCGCTTTTCTTCCTTCATTAATATCATTCCTTTCATTAGCGGCTCGCTGCCGCATCTTTATATCAGTATTTCCAAAAAGGGATACTTATACTATTAACAGTATAACACAATTTTCTTAAATTGCAATAGAAATATTCCAATTTAAACAAAAAATCAGTTGGGTTTATAGATTTTATTAACGATTCTGTATATACCGACCGTTGTTTTTCTTCCTATCTCACCGGGCATATGAGTGAATGCGGAAAGAGAGGTATATCTCATTTTCTTATAGGTTACGGGGTCCTTTGCCTTGAGATAGCGCCAGAGCTCCTTCTGCTTTTCAACGCTCTCGCGGTCGCCCTTGATGTCAAGGAACACGTTGCAGATAGTGATCATCATTGAAAGCTCGTGGAGCATATATCTGTGAAGACGGCGGCTCTTCAGCTTTACCTTCCGGAGATCGTGGCTGTCGATAATAAGCTTTGTTACAAGGATCTGCTGATCGATCCTCTTCAGCACGTTCTTCTCATTTACAGACTGCTCATCGCTTCCCACGTAGTAGAGATAAAGATCGGAATTGATATAATAGATCTTCTCAACAAAGGGGAAGGGATAATACATATAAAGATTATCAACGTAGAAGGTATGCTTGGGAAGCTCAAAGCCGCAATTGCGGAGAAGCTCAACTCTGTAAATAACAGAGTGCATCATAAGATACTTTGAGGGGCCGAAGGGCTTTGTATCGTCCCACGTGCAGACCTGCTCCTCGGGGAAGATATTTGCATATCCCATGGGGCGGCGGTCGCCTGTATCAACACGGACGTATACGTAGTTGCATACGTACATATCTATTTCTGTACCCTCTGCCTCGTTTTTGCGGATTTTATCGAGAACCTTTTTCAGCTCCTCGGAATCGAGTCTGTCATCGGAGTCAACGATCTTTAAATATTTACCCTTGGCAAGACGAACACCCTGGTTTACGCCCTCGCCGTGGCCTCCGTTTTCCTGATGGATAACTGTAACGATATCGGGATACTGCTCTGCATATCTGTCTGCAACAGCGCCTGTATCGTCCTTGGAGCCATCATTTACGATCATAATTTCTATATCGTCTCCTGCGCCGAGGAGGGAATCTATACAGTTGTGCATGAATGCCGCTGAATTATAGCTGGGCACTGTAAACGTTATAAGCTTTTCCATTTATTGCACTTCCCTTCGTATTTTCGATTCAATTATATATTTCTTGTCAATATAATGCAAGTATTTTTTGTAAACTATATTGTACTTAGGACAATTTTAAGTTAAAATATACATATAATTAAGATTTTCTAAAGGATGTGTCTGTCATGTCAAAAATAAGCTGGAAGGGCGGCGCCCTCCTTGCTCCCGTGCCTCCCGTCCTCGTTACCGTCAGCGACGGAGAGCGGGACAACGTTTTCACGGTTGCATGGACGGGACTTATCAATACCATCCCTCCTAAAACCTATATATCCGTCCGACCCTCCCGATATTCCTATGAGATTTTAAAAGCGGGCGGAGAATTTGCTCTGAATCTCACCCCCTCCTCCCTTATTGCCGCCTGCGACTGGTGCGGCATACATACGGGAAGAAAGGTTGATAAATTCAAAAAATGGAATCTGACGAAGGTTCCCGCGGCAAACATCTCCGTGCCTCTTATCGATGAATGCCCCCTCTCTCTTGAGTGCAAGGTATTTGACGTTATCGAGCTTGGAACACATCATATGTTTCTTGCGGATATCGTGGGCGTTACGGTAAACGAGGACCTTCTTGATGCGAGCGGAAAGCTTTGCCTTGACCGAGCAAATCTTGCGGCCTTTGCCCACGGCGAGTATTTTGAGCTTGGCAAGAGCCTCGGCAAATTCGGCTTCTCCGTTAAAAAGAAGAAAAAGAAAAATCCTCAGAAAAAAACCACACAAAAAGCAAATAAAAAGAAAGGTGAATAATTATGTTCTGTCCTAAATGCGGTCAAAGCCTTCCCGAAGGCTCAATTTTCTGCCCCAGCTGCGGATTTAATCTGTCTCAGGGCTTCGGATATGAATCCCCTGCACCTGATGCTGCGGCTTCTCCCTTAAATAAAGCAAAAAAATTTCTGTCCGACCCTCTCTTTATTACGATAGCGATCCTTTTGACGGTTGCTGCAGGAGTAAAACTTTTGATGTTCAGCATTGATATCTTCCTTATCCCTATCGTTATAGGCGTGTGGATGGTATATGCAGGCAATGCAAGCGAAAGCACCCGCCTTATGGGCAGCGGAATCACTATTACCTCAATTGCAGTTAAGGTTCAATACATTGTGATTCACGTGGTATGCGGTCTGCTTATAACTACAGGAGTTATCCTTCTCGTTGCCTTCGCTTCCATGGGTGCGGCTGCAGGGTCCTTTACCTATGAAACGTTTGAAGAGGCCGCTGCAGGTATGGGCATTACAACTATAGTTGAGGGAGGCTCCTCCGATGCCCTTGATGCTATATTCTCCCTTATCGGAAGATTTTCCGGCGCTGTGGTGGGAACGTTCCTCTTCTCTGTCACTCTCTTTGTCAGCGGTATTACAATTCTCTTCAATATATTATTTATCAGAAGATTCTCAAAATTCATTACTAAGGCAAAGCGTGCATTGATAGAAGAACAGCCCGTTGAGCTTGGCGACCGTCGCTGCGCAACATGGCTTCTTGTTTACGGAATCATTTCAGCTCTCGGTGCCCTTTCTTCCTTTGTGCAGAGCGCAAATATCCTCGTTCTCGCAACAAACGGCTGTGTTGCAGCAGCCTGCATCCTGGCTTCCGTTCTGATGAAAAAGGAAGCTGAATAAAAAAAGTCCCCCAAAGGCCTTGCGGCTTTTGGGGATTTTTTTATTTTTTCTTTCTGAGCTTCTTTTTTGCGAGGCTGAGAAGCTTTTCTCGCTCGTTTTCTGTTTCTTCCTTTACTACCCTTTCAAAAAGCCATGAAAGGGTTGTGCCAAGTTCCTTGCCCTTTTCAAAGCCCAGCTCTATAAGATCGTTTCCGTTTATTGCAAGTTCGGCAATTCTTGTGCAGGCGCCCTCATTTTCAAGCTCTCCTATCAGCCTTTCCTCCTCCAAAAGCCCCTCAAAACGATAAGAAAGCTCAGGGGACTGGGCAGAAATATCTGCTCTGCGCACAGAAAGAAGCTCCCTTGCTCCATCAAAGCCCATCTTTGAAACGTATTTGTGTATGCTCTTTCTGGTCATTGCAGGGCGCACGTCGTGGTTTTCCACAAGAAAGCAAACGTGGTCTATTGTCCTTTTATCTGCCTTCAGGCGCTTTAATATCTCCTCTGCCATACGGCGGGAAACTGCGGGATGTCCGTAAAAATGGCCGATGCCCTTTTCGTCTGTGAAAAAGGTCTCAGGCTTTCCCACATCGTGAAACAGCATACAAAGGCGGATGTCCGTGTCCTTTGGTGCTGCCGCAACGGAGCGGGCAATATGCTCGTATACAGTATAAATATGATAAGGATTTTTCTGGTCAAGCCCTATCGCATCGGAAAGCTCGGGGATTATCTCGCAGATAACGCCCGAATAGTCCATAAGAATACGAAAAACGTCATCTCCGAGAAGAAGCTTTTTCAGTTCAACAAATATTCTCTCACCTGAAACACTATTCAAAAGATTACCCATCTTTTTTACAGCATCGGCAGTGATCTTTTCAATCTCAAAGCCGAGGGTTGAGGAAAAGCGAAGGGCGCGGATAATTCTAAGGGCATCCTCTGAAAAGCGGACCTCGGGGTCGCCCACACAGCGGATGACTTTTTTCTCTATATCCTCTCTGCCCCCAAAGGGGTCTATAATTTCTCCCGAAAGGGACATTGCAATAGCATTGACCGTAAAGTCCCTTCTTGCAAGGTCCTTTGTTATATCGCGGCAAAACTCCACGCTGTCGGGACGGCGAAGGTCTGAATAGCCGCTCTCATAGCGACAGCAGGTTATCTCTGTGTATCTCTCGCCGCTGAATACGTTGAGAGTGCCGAAGCGGATTCCCGTATCAAAGTACTGAAAGCCCGCAAAAGCCGAAACAAGCTCGTCGGGAGTGCATTCTGCAGCTATATCGTAGTCACCGGGCTCTCTGCCCATTATCATATCGCGGACAGCTCCGCCAACAACGTATCCCCGTATTCCCCTGTCTTCCATATGAGAAAGAAGTCTTTCTATATCGGAAGGAAACATACACTCACCTCCATTCGCTATCTTATATGATACCTCTGTTTTAGGAAAAAGTCAATACATCGGGTTTATTCTACAAATTTATTGTGAAAATTTTAATTTCTTTATACATTTTTTACAAATAACTATAGACAAGTGCCGAAGTGTATGCTATAATAAAAGTGCGAAGGGTGAAGAATACTTCGCCCCGCCAATCCACCAAGAAAGAAGGGCACATTATGAAGATCACCATTAACGCAAGAAAAGTAAACGTTGACGACAAGCTCCGTGAGCACATCGAGAAGAAGCTTGCAAAGTTTGACAAGTTCTTCCCCGAGGAATGCGATGCAACGGTAAAGCTCTCCAGAGTCCGCGACATGGAGCGCGTTGAGGTGACGATCCAGCAGGGTGTGTTCCTCTTCCGCAGCGAAGAAGAAAACTCCACCTTTATGAATGCTCTTGACTGCTGTATGTACAACATCGAGCGTCAGATGAGAAAGAACAAGACCCGTCTCACAAAGAAGCTCCGCGACAGCATCCGCATCCCCGAGTACGACGCACAGGAGCCCGAGGAAGAAGAGTTCGAGATTCGAACAAAGACCTTTGCAATCAAGCCCATGACACCGGAAGAGGCTATACTCCAGATGAACCAGATCGGCCATGAGTTTTTCGTTTTCAAGGATGTTAACACCGAGGAGACCTGCGTTGTATACAAGAGAAAAGCAGGCGACTACGGTCTTATTATTCCCGAATAATAGATAAATAAAACTCCCCCTTATCGGGGGAGTTCTTTTTTATTTGGTTTGCTTTTTCATACCCGCCCAAAGACAGATAATGATCTGACCGGGGATACCGATCACAAATATCAGCCAGAAATTATAGGCTATAAGTGAAAGATAGATCGATGCGAGCACGGACCACATGAGAATGGAAATATAAAGATAATTCTGTCGTCTCTTGCCCCATATGGAATTGAATATTATCAAAAGAACTGAGCTTACGGGAATCGCATAGACAAAGAGGAGCCACGATGCGCTCCAGACACCCGCAAGGCTGATAACCACAAAGACAGCAGTTGCAATGAGCCATACGAGAGCAACTGAGAGGAGGGTTATAACAAGGTGCTTTCTGCCCTTCATTGCCGTGTTAACCATTGTTTTTACCTGGATCTTGTGATCCTCGGAAAGAAGATAATCTACGGTAACTCCGAAAAGCTTGGCGATCTCAAGAAGGACACCCACATCGGGAATGGACTGACCCGACTCCCATTTTGATACGGCCTTATCGGAATAGTTCAGCTTTTCTGCAAGCTCAAGCTGAGTGAGCCCCGCCTCACGGCGAAGTTCGGCTATGTTTTTGGCTACGATTTTTTTAAGCTCCGTCAAAGCTGTCACTTCCCTTCCGATTTTCAGTACATTGTCATTTTATCATACCTTCCTTTAAAAAGTCAACAAAAACGCCCGAAAACCCTTGATTTTAAAGGACTCTACTCACAGTAGAGTCCCATTTTCAAAACTCTACCGGGCAGATTTTCTCTTTCTACCTCCTAAAAGCAACGGTAGGGTGACAATCGGGGGGCGCTGTGGTATGCTTTTTCTATCGGAATTTCACAGCGGAGGTTACTATAATGACAGCTGATAATAATATAAATAAGTCCCCCCTTCGGGTGGTGGCAAAAATAATCCGAGTGCTGACTGTGCCCCCTCTTATGGCACTTCTCTGCTTTACTGTGTTTCTTTTCACAAAGGATTTTTACGAGAGCATATGGGAATACGTCATCGCCGCAGGCTTTATTGCGCTCCTTCCCTTCACAGCATATCCTCTCCAGCTTGTGATCCCTCCCTTCAAGCATCAGGGACGTGAGGGACAGAGAAATCTTGCATTTATCATGTGCAATCTCGGCTACGTTCTTTCCGTTGTCTTTGCCCTTATATTCGGCGCAGGCACGAAAATTCTGGCGATGCTCGTCACCTATATGCTCTCCGGCATGACTCTGCTTCTCATAAATAAGCTCTTCAAATTCAAGGCAAGCGGCCATTCCTGCGGACTTCTCGGCCCTCTTGCCGCACTCGTTTATTTTGCAGGTCCCTATCTTCTTATTTCGGGAATCATCCTTTTCGCCCTCTCCCTCTGGAGCTCACTTTATATGAAGCGCCACACACTCGCGCAGTTTATCGTTGGCGGAATCATCCCCGTGTTCTGGCTCATCGTCTGCTGCCTTTTGATGTTATAAATTTTACTCTATTTTCAAGGAGAAGCAAAATGATCATCATAACAGATACCCCTTCTCTTTTCGCACCCAATGAAGGCATTTCCAAAGATCTCGTGGTTATCCCTGCCTGCTCCATACTTTCGGAGAAGGCTTACAGAGATTTCGAGGACATAGATACAGCTACGTTTCTCGAGAGAATAAACAACGGAGAGATCGCAACCACCTCCCAGCCTGCCATTGGCGATATAATGGAGGCATACGAAAAATACTGTGACGATATTCTCGTTCTTCCCATCGGAGACGGCCTTTCCGGAACTTATCAGAATATGGAAAGCGCAAAAAATCTGGTGGAAGACGGCAGCCGTATTCACATTGTTAACACCAAAACCCTTGCGGGTCCTCAGCACTATATCGTAAAAAAAGCAATGGAGCTCAGAGACCGCGGCCTCACCGTTGAAGAAATTAAAGAAAAGCTTCAGGACTCCATTGACTCAAGCGTTTCCTTTGTCATTCCCTTTGATTTCAATTTCCTCAAAAGAAGCGGCCGCCTTACTCCCTTTGCCGCAAAGCTCGGTACTATCATGAAGCTTGTGCCCGTAATGACACAGACAGAGGACAAGAAGAGAATTACCAGATTTTGTGTCAAGACCTCGAAAAAGAGCGCCCTTGAGTCTATAATCCAGCGTTTTAAGGAATTGAACGTTGGTAAGGGCTATCTTATCACAGTATGCCACGGCGGTGTCGAAAAGGAAGCTGAGAGCACAGCAGATATACTTCGTCAAAGCTTTGAGGAGGCTGAAATAGAAACAGCGATCCTCCCCCCTTCCCTCGTTTGCCACGGAGGCCCCGGTTGTATCCTTATACAGGCCGTTAAGCTCTGATGGGGAGGACTCTATGATGATTCCATACATAGCATCCGTTCTTATCGGATATATTCTCGGCTCTGTTCCCTTTGCCCTCGTTATAGGCAAGGTCTTTTATAAAACGGACATAAGACAGCACGGAAGCGGAAATCTCGGCGGTAGCAATGCAGGAAGAGTTCTCGGCAAGAAGGCAGGACTTGCGGTTATGACCCTTGATATTTTAAAGGTCAGCCTTGCTATGCTAATAGTTTCCTTCTTTACCGAGGGCGAGATCTGCCTTATCATCGCAGGACTCTTCGCCGCAATCGGGCATTGTTTTCCTGTTTTTGCCCGTTTTCGCGGTGGAAAAGCAGTTGCCACAATGTACGGCTTTCTTTTCGGAATGATCGTGGTGGCACACAGAAGCATTCTTTTGTTTCTTATCCCTCTGGCTACGTTCCTTTTTATTATTTTTATAACGAGGATCGTCAGCATATCAAGCATCGGCTCTGCGTTGGCAGTTACTGTATATGCATCAATTTTTGAAGGATCGCTCCTTCTCGCACTGACGCTCGGAGTATTTGCACTTCTCATAACAGTTCGCCACAGAGCAAATATAATTAGGATTTTCCGCGGCGAAGAGAATAAGGTCAAGTGGATAGGCAAAAACAAACAGAAATAATAAGCAAATCGTTAAGAGCAACAGAGGGTTCCCTGAAGCAAGTTTACAAGCTTTAGGGTACCCTCTCTTTGCCCCTATCCTATGCTTTCTGTATTTCTTTTGTCGCAAAAACTGAATTCAACAGCTTATAATTGACAACAGACAACAAATGTGATATCATGATTTTAGGGAGGGATTACTATGTTTGATCCATTAGTTATTTTTATTTTAATAATTATTTTGACATTTCTTGCTGCTCCTATTGCGTCAATCTTTTACTTTATAATATGTCTTGTTAATTTCAGAGTATCAAAGGTGTCAGAAAAACGCAAACCTGAGAAATGGGACCCCGAGGTTCATAAAACAAGGTTTGTTCGTTTAATTGTTTCAGTTTTGATCATGGCAGTAGTCATTCTCAGCGAAGCAATTATAATTGCTTTCTTATCTTCACCACTTGTGTCTATGTAAAGTAACATGAAAGAAAAAGCATTTAATATCATCCTGCTCACCTGTCTCGTACTATGTCTTGTTGTGACAATATTCCATGTTATATGGGCGCTTTACGCTTACGAGCACAGCTCCATCATCTACTTTATTTCAAAGGAGCTGTGGTGGTAATATGAATAAACTTGTAAAACAGATATGCTCTATCGTCCTTATATTTATAGTGTTCGGATTATTTAATTGCAGTATCTATTTTTTAATGACAAGGCGACTCTCGAACAATTTCAGCGGCGCAAATCAAGTTCAAATGATAGACGTCAGCTCTTATCTTCCCTTTGAGGATGGCTCCGACCTCCCTCGTATCGAGACCTCTTTTTCTCTCGAAGGAGATTTGCCCGTTCTTGACGGTGCGGCGGCTCTTGTTCCCGTTTATGCAGCAATTATTGATAACGTTTACCCTGAAGGGTGCGTTACTTATGAAGGCGGCGGCTTCTCCGATGATAATTACTACGGCGAAAACTTTGCCCCCGACAGCAAAATGCAGTACCGCAACACCGTCAGAGGCTATACCGCCGTCGTCGACGGAGATTGCGATATCCTTTTCTGCGCGTCTCCCTCAAAAGAGCAGATTGCATATGCCGAAAAAAAGGGAGTGGAGCTTGTTTATGTTCCCGTAGGACTTGAAGGCTTTGTTTTCTTTGTCAATAAAAACAACCCTGTCGATAACCTGACCACAGAGCAAATTCGCGATATATACAGCGGAGAAATATTAAATTGGAAAGATTTAGGGGGCGCAAACAGACCCATCAATCCCGTTACTCGTCTCGAAGGCAGCGGAAGCCAATCTGCAATGAATGCCTTTATGGGAGAAAGAGAATTTGCTAAAAAATCCCCTCTTGCCATTTTCGGAGGCTCTATCGGCTTTTCATTCCGCTATTATATGGACGGAATTGTTGAAAACTCAGATGTTAAAATGCTTTCTCTCAACGGAGTTTATCCCAACGCGGAAAACATCCAAAACGGAAGCTACCCCATAATTGCAAAATTTTATGCCATCTACCGTGCAGACAACGATAACGAAAATATCCCCCTCCTCATTGATTGGATTCTCAGCGATGAGGGGCAGACTCTTATCGAAGAAACGGGATATGTAAGAATAGAAGAGTAAAATCAAACATCTAAAAGTCACTGCAGGACCACTTGCTGTGGCTTTTATTTTTAATATCCGTTAGTATAAACTGCATTTCAAATTTGGGTTTATCGGGGAATTTGAATTTTGGCGAACATCCCCTCCGCGCGTCATCCTGAGCGAAGTAAAACACCAAGTCGGGTCGTAGCCATGTCGTTCTGTGAGCCAAGGAGTTGTCCCTCTCTATTGTCTTCCTAAGACCGCTGCCTCCGACTTCCGTTAGTATAAACTGCATTTCAAATTTGGGTTTATCGGGGAATTTGAATTTTGGCGAACATCCCCTCCGCGCGTCATCCTGAGCGAAGTAAAACACC
>JAZUAR010000133.1:0-5938 GCA_045638055.1 Candidatus Avispirillum sp. | reverse complement strand
AGAGCCTCAGCCTCAGCCTCAGCCTTTTCCTTAGCCTCGCGCTCCTGCTTTTCCGCCTCAAGTCTGATCTCACTTACGTGCTCTGCAAGACCGGAGAGGATTCGTGTGCTGGGCTTCTTCATGCAGATGAAGATGAGAACGATGATGAAGAGCGCCGCAATGAGAAGGATAACGGTTCTCCAGATTCTTGTAACAGATTCCTGGAACATAGCCTCGGTATAGGTTGCTGCAACGAGACCCATAAGACCGGAGATCGCGTAGAGAAGCTTAACAGCCTCCTTGTGGGTGAAGCCCATGTCTACCAGCTTGTGGTGGAAATGTCCGCGGTCGGGATGGAAGGGGCTCTGTCCGTGAAGAACACGGCGGATGATAGCAACGAGTGTATCGATAATGGGAAGCGCGAAGATTGAAAGGGGTACAAGGAAGGAAAGCATTGTATGGAGCTTGAAAAGTCCCTGTACGGAAATGATGGAGAGAGTATAGCCGAGGAAGAGGGCACCTGTGTCACCCATGAAGATCTTAGCAGGGTTCTTGTTGTAGGGCAAGAATCCGAAGCAGGAGCCTGTAAGTATCGCCGTAATAAGTGCTGCAGTATAATCTCCCGTGATAAGCATAACGATAAATATGGAGATAGACGTTATAGCGGAAACTCCGCAGGAGAGGCCGTCAAGTCCGTCGATAAGGTTGATGGCGTTTGAAAGGCCGACGATCCAGAGCATTGTGATGGGGATAGCGAAGTAGCCGAACTCGATATGAGCGCCGAAAAGTGTGATATGCTCGATAAGGATTCCGAAGGAAACTGCAATACCCGCAACGCAAAGCTGAACAACAAGCTTTATAAGTGCAGGGAGGCGGAAGATATCGTCAAGGATACCGAGAATAACAAGGATTCCGCCGCCGATCCAGATAGCGAAAAGCTGAGAGGAGGGCTCGCAGAAAACGAGAGTTGCAACGAGGAATCCCGCAAAAATTGCCAGACCGCCGATACGGGGGATAGGCTTCTTATGCATACGTCTTGCGTCTGTGGGGATATCGATAGCACCGATTCTGAATGCAAGAAGACGAACGGGAGGAGTTGTTGTGTAAGAAACAAGTGCCGCGCAGGCAACTGCAACTATAGCGATGATCAGGGAGGTAACGATCGATGTCAATTCAGCGGTAATAGCAGATGTGATTTCCATAAATATGACCTTTCCTTTATTCTTCGATGATTTCTATGCTTACGCATTCGCCGACGCAGTAGAGATTGGGGAATCTCATTTCAAGAGTGCGGCCAATGCCGAGAAGTGTGTTTCCAACGGAATAGCCTGTATCGGTTTTGGATGCCTCCGTTGTCATTGTGATATAAAGAACGCTCATTCCCTCGATGGCGCTTCCTCTGGGGTCGGCGCCCTCGCTGTATGATTTCTTGTAAGCCTGTCCGTCGGAGACTGTTCTCACAGTGCCGATATGCTCACCTGTATTGTAATCATAAAGCTTGTCGCCGAGGGTAACCTTGGAAACGAAATCGCTGTCAATGGGATCGATTGCAACCGTGTAGCTGACGATAACTCTTTCTCCGAAGGAGCCGATTCCTCTTATCATGACAAATCCCGTGCAGATAAGCGCCGCAAGAAGAGCCGCCACAATGAGGATATCAATGACGTTTATTCTTTTTTTGTTTTTTTCTTTTGTATTCAATTTCGATCACTCCTTTTTCAGAGCTTTGTATGGCAGCGGTCGCGGGACTGATTATAGTCCAGAGCTTCCTCTGCTTTTGCAACCTCTTCCTTGGTGGTTCTTGCATAGGCAGCGCAGAAGCTGCAGAGCATGAAGAAGAGGAGATACTGTGTGGGATCTGCAAAGAAATTGCAGAACGTTGCACAAATGAGGCAAACGAGAACCGAGCAGGAGAGGGAGAGCGCGCAGGCTCTTGCTTCTCCGGGTGTGCCGATGGAGGGGAAGCGGCTGATAGCCTCCTCACAGCTTGTTGCGCGGTAGGTTTTAATGATGAGAGCGGCAGATTCTGCCAGAATGAAAAGAACGAACGTGCAAAGGATAACGAATCCTGCAACACCCAGCTGAGAGATAAGGGAGAAATAGAAGTTGGAGCCCTCACCGCCGATGTCGCAAAAGCCACGTCCGCAGAAGGCATAGTCCTGTGAAAATGCATTCTGGGAAATATAGGAAAGATCCCTTGCCTGATTAAATGCCTCGGAAAGACGGTCCATAACGTAGCTGTAAAGTCTTGCGCCGAAGGAGCCTGAGTAGACAAGGATAACTGCGCCGCAAAGGAGGGCGCTCATTGAAAGGTATACCCATCTTGAACCCGTAACGAGGAGGAAGATGGCCGTTGCAACTGTACAAGCCAGAGCAAAGGCAAGCTCTCCCGAGAGGAGAAGATAGCCGACCATTGATGCAAGGCAGATGCAGGAGGAGAATCTGTATCCCTCTGAGTGGGCCTTGATTATAAATGCGGCACAGACAGGTATAAGAGCCGAAAAAGCAAGGGGAGCAAGTCCGCTTTCAAATACGGGAAGGGCGCAAACCGTTTCAAAAAGAAGCTCGGGCTTTGCGAATATCCCTGCGGGAAGAAGTGCTGAGAGGGCCTTTGCCAGAATGAAGAGAGAGGCAAGGACACCGCTCGTCATAATTGCCGCGCGAAGAAGCTTTAAAAGCTTTTCTCTGTCGCGGACAAGACAGATGCAAAGAAAATAAGCAAACAGGAGAAGAGAATAATCGAGAGCTGAAAGGTCAGCCGCCTCGCCCTCAGCAATGTAGACGCCGAAGAATGCACAAGCAAGGAAGATGGCAAGAACAGCGTCAGTCTTTTTGAAGGAGAGCTTTCTCTTTCTGCGGATAAGCTTGAAAATAAATGAAACTGCAGTTACGCCGAGGAAGGCGTACTGAAGCTTGATGTCAGTAATGAAAAGCATCACCGTCATAAAAGTGATTCCCGCCTCGGGGATAGTGAGGATGACGGAGAAGATAAGAAGAAGCGCGATAGCAGAGAGAATGGAGGAGAGGGGGAAGAGCGCGGTAGCACCTCCTGCGATAACGCCGAGAACGAAGGAAATGCTTGAGTGCCCCGAAAAGCTTGAGGTGTCAAGCGTCTTTTGCCTTACGTTAAGCTGATCGCAAATGAAGCTTCCTATTCTGCTTTGAGTTAATACTGTTGAAACGTTTCCCTTTGAGAAAAGGAGAGGGACGGAGGAGACTGCAAGAATTGCGCCGCCGTAAAGGGAGGAGGCGTCAGCCGCCCTGTCTGCGAATAAGGTGATAAGCAGTGAGATCAAAAAGGAATATATGCCGAGAGTGAAAAGAAATACTCCGATAACTCTTGTGGAAAGAGTGAGAAAGCCGCTTCGTACTGCAGACGCCGTATGAGAGAAAAGACCGTTGTCATAGAGACGGCAAAAGGCCGAATCGAGAGCGAAAAGCTTGTCTGCAATAAACTTTGCAGGCGGCAATTTGCTGTTGTTGTTTTTCAGAGCATATACCTCCTTTCCGTGCACAACTATACATAGTGTATTATACTACAAAGCTTTGCGAATTTCAAGGATTTGGGGAATTATTATATAATTTAATGAAATAAAAAATAAGCCTCCCCGCTTGGTAGCAATAGCTGTTTTAGTGTTTTTAGGTTATCAAGTTTTTGTTGGGTGCAGACAATATAGATTTCGCCGTCAAGCGGACGGCGAGCAGGGCTGCGCCCTTGCAACCCGCGGGAAGGCAAAAGGCGTTTCGCCTCTGCGGAGGCGACAAGGGCTCCGCGCCCTTGACTGCGCAACCTTTTGAAAAAGGCTGTCGAAAACTTTAAACTAATTTTGCTTTTTTCTTTTTGAAGTTTTTTGGAGTGCAGAACCTTTTTTTCAAAAAAGGTTTTGCAAAATAAAAAAACAGTCAAGGCATAAGCCTTGACTGCTCTCATATACTCTCTATCATCATTTCAGCTTCGATGTTTGTCTTTCCTCCGTCGCGGACGGTGCGGAAGAAATATGTGCCCTCGTCGCCCTTTGCCATATAGACCTTAACAGTCTCGCCGAGGGGCGCCTCGGAAATATAATTTATCTCAAACTGGATAACTCGGTTGCCCTTCATTTCGGGAATATAGCCGCAAAGGATATCTCCGTAGCGGGTATTATTGATGTGAAGGTTCATATCAACGTCCTGATATTCAACGCATCTTTCACCAACGAGGGTGAGGTTGATATCTGCGGGAAGTCTGAATCGCTTTGCCATATCAAGCTCAACGGGTGCGTCCTGACCGTAATCTCCCTCGAAATCGGAAACACGGATAAGCTTGTGAGCATTTGTGTCAACAAGGGCCCAGATGGAATATGCCTCTGCCATGATCTCGCCGTTTTTCTTGATGGAGTAGCAGCGGTTAAAGGAAACTCCGCTTGACTCGCATGCCCATGTGGATACCTCGATCTCGTCGTGTGCATAGATGGGATGATAAACACTCACCTTGATACGGCTGAGAACAAAGGCAAGACCCTTAGAAAAAAGCTCATCGTAGGAGGGGCCCTCGTCCTTCATCTGGCAGTTTGCCGCGTCCTGCATATATCTGAGTATTCCCGTAAGGCTGACTATATTGTTAAGGTCTGTATCGTGATTGTTGACCTTGTAATTTCCTGTCCACTTCATAGTGTCTCCGTTTCGTGTCGGTACAAATGTATAAAAGTTACATTGTTATTTTATCTATTTTGACAGTGGTTTTCAAGAGGTAAAATGTGAACAAAAAAAGTTTTTTAGTTATACCAAAAAAACAGCACGCCTTCTTGAATTATTGTGCAAATTGTGGTATCATTAAACTAACCAAATATGCATTTGAAAGGAATCAGATAATTATGGCAGAAAACAGACTTGTGGGCGCATATCCCGTAATCGGTATCAGACCCACTATCGACGGCCGCCGCGGTGTTCTCAAGGTTCGTGAGTCCCTCGAGGTTCAGACAATGAACATGGCAAAGAGTGCGGCAAAGCTTCTTTCAGAAAATCTTAAATATTCCAACGGCGAGCCCGTAAAGGTAGTTATCGCTGATACTACTATCGGTCGCGTAGGCGAGGCTGCGGCTTGTGCTGAGAAGTTCAAGCGCGAGGGCGTTGATATCACCCTCACAGTAACACCCTGCTGGTGCTACGGCGCTGAGACCATGGATATGGACAGAAACACAATCAAGGCAGTATGGGGCTTCAACGGCACAGAGCGTCCCGGCGCGGTTTACCTTGCATCCGTTCTTGCAACCCATGCTCAGAAGGGTCTTCCCGCATTCGGCATCTACGGCCATGAGGTACAGGACCTTGACGATACAACTATCCCCGAGGACGTAAAGGAAAAGATCCTTCGCTTCGGTCGCGCTGCTGTTGCTTGTGCAACAATGCGCGGTAAGTCCTATCTCCAGATCGGCTCCATCTGTATGGGTATCGGTGGCTCCATCATCGACTCCAACTTCATCGAGGAGTACCTCGGCATGAGAGTTGAGTCTGTTGACGAGGTTGAGATCATCCGCCGTATGACAGAGGGAATCTACGATCACGCAGAGTATGAAAAGGCTCTTGCTTGGACAAAGGCTAAGTGCATCGAGGGCTTCGACAAGAACCCCGCAGAGCTTCAGAAGACAAGAGAAGAGAAGGATGCAGACTGGGAATTCGTTGTTAAGATGATGGTTATCATCAAGGACCTCATGAACGGCAACAAGAATCTTCCCGAGGGCTGCGAGGAGGAGATGGTTGGTCATAACGCCATCGCTGCAGGCTTCCAGGGTCAGAGACAGTGGACAGACTTCTATCCCAACTGTGACTATCCCGAGGCTCTCCTTAACACATCCTTCGACTGGAACGGCGCTCGCGAGCCCTACATCCTTGCAACAGAGAACGACGTTCTCAACGGTCTCGGCATGCTCTTCATGAAGCTGCTCACAAACCGCGCACAGATGTTTGCAGACGTTCGTAC
>JAZUAR010000132.1:0-25947 GCA_045638055.1 Candidatus Avispirillum sp. | reverse complement strand
CCCCGAGAACGGCTTCTTCGGCGTTGCTCCCGGTACAAACGACAAGTCCAACCCCAATGCTCTTGCAACAACTCTTCGTGACACTATCTTCACAAACGTTGTTCACGATCTCGACAACAACACAGTTTGGTGGGAAGGCCTCAACGACAATCCTCCCGCAAACGCTATCGACTGGAGAGGCAATCCTTGGGATATCTCCAAGTACGACAAGAACAACAAGGCTGCAACAGCCGGTGCTCATCCTAACTCCAGATTTACAGCTCTTGCTAAGAACTGCCCCTGCATCTCCTCTGAGTTCGACAGCATGGCAGGTGTTCCCATCTCCGCTATCGTATTCGGTGGTAGAAGAGCTAAGACTGCTCCCCTTGTATACCAGTCCTTCAACTGGCAGCACGGTGCATTCGTTGGTTCTATCATGGCATCCGAGACAACTGCAGCTGCACCAGGCGCTGTCGGCGTTGTTCGTCGTGACCCCATGGCTATGCGTCCCTTCGTTGGTTACAACATGGGTGACTACTTCAAGCACTGGATCGAGATGGGCAAGGTTATCCCCAACGCTCCCAAGATCTTCCACGTTAACTGGTTCCGTACAGACGACGAAGGCCACTTCATTTGGCCCGGTTTCGGCGACAACATGAGAGTTCTTAACTGGATCATCGACCGTTGCGAGGACAAGGTTGACGCTGTTGAGACTGCTATCGGTTTCGTTCCTAAGGCAGAGGATATCAACATCGAGGGTCTCGATATCTCTATCGATACTATCCGTGATCTTCTCACAGTTGACGTTGAGTCCTGGAAGGAAGACGTTGCTAACATCAAGGAGTTCTACGCTCTCGTTGGCGACCACGTTCCTGCTGAAATGTACGAAGAGCTCGCAGCTCTCGAGGCAAGACTCGGCTAATCTTTCAAAAAATCAAAGGGTGTCGCTGCGCGACTGCCTTTCTTTATGCGGTTTTATTAATATATCAGTGTATCCATAGGAGACAATGCTACAGCCCTATACCGTATAATCGCTATAGGGCTGTGAGTTTAATATCCTACAAACTCAATCGTAGCTTCAAAATTATTGAATGTTATAATATAATATTCATCGAGATATTCCTCATTTGCAAGCTCTTCATAAGGTGTTATTTTCGATATTCCAGGTGAAATACAGTAATACTTGCCGTTTTCTATAAATTGACAGGAATTTAACAACTGTCCAAGAACTTCCTGCTCTTCTTTATATCTATAGATTTCAAAACATTCAAGAACTTCGCTATACATGAATTTCATACCAATGTTGAGCTTTCCAAGATCACTCGTTACAGGTATCTTATCCATATCAAAATTCGGTATGAAGTATTTATCAGAACAAGCCCATAATTGAACCCACGAATCATTCTTGAATGATTCTGCAAAATTATTAATAGTGGTATCGATAAAATTCGACGCTGTATCAGAATCCATCTTCAATACATCCGTATATTCGGGTTTATCAACAGTTACCTCTCCTACCTTAAAAGTCAACTTCAGATCATTAAAATCTACAAGAGGAGTATCTACTGCATAACCATAGTCGGAAGAACCATCATCCGTGTTATATTTTCTGCAATAGGATTCTAATTCGAATCCGTCATCGTTAATTATGAGTTTTCCCTCACGGGTCTGTTTGATAGCTAAAGGAAAATACACAAATTTGTATTCGCCTGTGTTCTTGTTCCAGATAAATGAACCTGTTTCGTTTTCAACTACAGAAACTTTTTTATCTTTCACATATCCAATAGCATCGTATGAATACTCTACTCTATACTCAGTATCATTATTTGTTATGCTAATTACGCCGCTTTCTTCAATTACTTCACACGCATATCCACTACCGCTGTAAGAGTTGTATACGTAATACGCGATATCTCCGCTTTCAGTTTTTGCAAAAGAATATTCACAAGGAAAAGACTTCTCGTTATTTTTGAAGGACAAGCCTACAAGTTTATCATCCTTGAGACAAACGCTGATAGATATTTCGGAGCCGTCCTTTACGCCTTTTGAACCTTTTTCACGAAGGGATTTTACATAGTATGAATATCCATCATTGGCAAGATCATCAAACAAAAACGAATCAACAACGCCCGTATTAGACATATAAGATGAATTTACAACATAGTTTCTGACAACGTTGTTGGTGGAGCAAAGATCAGCAAGATCGGTGTAAAACTGCTTGTAATTTTCTCCTGAAAGAACAAACGTTATAACATTTCCGTTTACAGTCGAATCATTTACCGTTATTTCGCTGTTTGTCATGCTTCCCTCCGCATATTCAAAGAAAGCATCTTCAACTGCAGAGAAAAGCTCATGCTGTCCCGCAATATCATATTCACCGATACTTGCAATAAATGGATAAACGCCATCAGAAAGACCCATTTCGGAAAGTCTTACAGAATTAGAACTGCTGGGAGCAAAAACTGTTTTATTAAAGCCATCGTATAATCCATCATATGTCAGTCCGTAAACTGTATCGCCATAAAGCTCACTATTTGAAAAAGCAAGCTCATCTTTTCCTATAAACCAATCGAACTTTACAGGAGTAGTATTCTGATATGATGTTTCTGTTGATACGCTCATACCAATATCAGGATCGGAAGCAATGACAGAATTAGTTACAAGATCTTTTCCATCAAAAGCATTTTCTGTTTCGGTCATACTTACAGAATAACCTGTTTCAGCTCCATTTACCAGATATTTCATAACCATGTACAGAGGAGAACCACTCTCTTCAAGAAAAGCAGACACTGCATCGGTCACTTCGCTTACATAGTCACCGTCTTTTACTTGGTCGGGTTTACTGTCAGTACTTCCCTTGTCTTGATTATCCTTAGTACCACACGAGCTTAATACTAAAGTAATGACGATACAAATGCAAATCAATGTCTTTTGCCAAAAACGATAATTGAATCTCATTTTTCCAATCCTTTCAATTAAAACACCGTCGAAAAGGCTTTACTTTTTCGGGTATTCTTTTTTATATGATATCAAAAAAAGTTAATTTTGTCAACAAGAGCATATAAGAGAGACTGATGTTGCTCACTATCTTGCTGACCTTGGACGACCAATGGTCGCCCCTACAAGTCATGACCGATTTGCACTAAAAAAGAGCCACCTCTACTTGGGTAGCTCTTTTAACTTTTTAAGATATTCCTTATGCTCTTTGGGCACTCGATAGCTCTCGCAGGCCTTTTGAATAGCTTTATTATGAACCCATAAGGGCAGTCTTCCCTCCTCAAAAAACGGAAGGATAGATTCGGGCTGAAAAGCTACGGCTGTGGCAAAATACCAGGCGCACATCATGTTTATATAGTATTCGCAGCTTTCTATTGCGGCTACCTTTTCGGCATATTCAACTTTGAAATCCTCCGAAAGAAAATGTCGCATGAGCATTCCGATGCCGAAACGAACAGCATAAACCTTATCGCTTGCCATCCAGCAATCAATGCTGGACAGCAGGCGATCTTTGTTTTTTGCGAGGATCTTCGGATTCATTGAATCGCAGGTTGCCCAGTTATCAACGAAAGGCAAAAAGCTGTCAAGTGCTGCAATGCAAAGGTCAAAATCCTTGATTTTTTCAATGAGAAAGGCATGGAGATTATCCTCCTCATAGTAGGTATGAGGAAGGTCTTTCATAAATTTCTCTGCTGTCCTTTCGTCAATACCTTTTACGAATTTGCGAAGGACGGGAGTTCTGACACCTATTACCCGATCGGGATCAACGGTTGGCATAAGAGCGCATTGAAAGCTCTTATACTCGGGGTCGCAGTTTTCAAAAAGAAAGGCTTTAATGTCCGTCATTACACAAGAAGCTTCTCTGTTACTGATTTATCAACGTTTACCGTTGCAGACCAGTTGGTATGGTAAATAACGTATCCGGGCTTTGCATTTGGGGGCTTTTTCACCTGCTTTACGCGGGTATAATCAACCTCTGCAAAAGCGCCCTCGCCTGCCTTGGAATAAACTGCAGCAATTATACAAGCCTCTGTGAAATCCTCTGCAGGAGGCTCGGGGAGACCTGCGCATTCCATTATAACGTGGCTTCCGGGCATATTTTTAGCATGGAACCACCAGTCCCCCTTCTCTGCGTGCTTAAATGTGAGCCAGTCGTTAGCGGTATTATTCTTTCCGCAAAGAACCGTATATCCGTTCGTTGTTTTAAAGGTGAGATAGGAGGGCTTCTGCTGCTTTTTCTCGGAGAACTGCTTCATTTTAGAAGCATATCCCGAGTGATAAAGCTCGCTTCTGATCTCTGAAAGATCCTTTTCCGTTTCCGCACGGGACAGGGCGTCTCTTACTGTTGCAATATACTTGATCTCATTCTCGCAAAGGGCGATCTGCTCTGTCAAGTGTTCCCTTGCAGACTTTGATTTCTGATACTTTTTATAATATTTCTGGGCGTTCTGCGCAGGTGTGAGCTTGGAATCAAGCTTTATCTCAACCTGTGTGCCGTCCATATAGTTATCAAGAACACAGCTATCCTGACCTCTTTTCAAGCGGTAGATATTAGCTGTTATAAGGTCTCCGTAGAGGCGGAAGTTCTCGCCCTCCTCACAGTCCAGAAGCTCGTTTTGCTGAAGCTGATATTTCTTTGAAAGACGGGTATCTGCCGCTGTGAGAATCTTTAGAATATCCGATGCCTTCTGAGAAATCTTCTCATCGCGGCTCTTATCCGCAAAGAAGGTATCAAGCATCTCACCAAAGGAAGGACACTCTCGCATCTCATAATTATCACCATACTGAGTTACGGGCATAAAGCAGTATTCCTTAGGTACGTTATTCTTATCGTAAAGAATAACGGGAGCGCCCTTTGCGCTGAGGATATTTCTGATAACCTCAAAGAAAACACTCGTTAAATTGCGGGCGCATTCATTAAGGGTAGCACCGGAATATCCGCCTGAAATCGTTGCAATTTCTCTTGCAACAAGGGGAGAAATTCCTGAGAAATTACTCATTATAAACTTCTCGCAGGGGCGGTCTCCCTCACAATCAGCGGCAAGGCGCTTGAAGGAATCCTCGTCCACAGTCAGAGGATCAAGCTTATCCTGGGCAGGAGGCGCCTCGTATATCATTCCGGGGAGAAGCTGACGGCGAAGGCTCTGTGTGAAATCAACCTGTCTCAGCACTGTCAGTATCTTATCATCTCCGTCTGTCAGCACGATATTGGAATATTTACCCATCATCTCAACGATGATATGCTTTTCGCAATGGAATCCCATATCGTCAAAGGCATCAAAGGAAAGGCGGGCAGCGCGCTCAAATCCAAGCTGCTCTGCTCCCTTGAAGACCGCGCCCTGAAGATGCTTTCTGAAAAGCATACACAGCATGGGAGCCTTCTGAGGGTTTTCTGATTTTGTATTCGTTATATTGATTCGGGGGCAACGGCTACCTGCATTTATGAGAAGTCTCTGAGTATTTCCATAGTTACGAAGCAGGAAAACAAGCTCATCACGGGCAGGCTGATATATCTTTTCTACCTTACCGCCGCCTACTTTTTCGTTAATTTCATTCAGCACGAATGAAAGCATACCGGCATCAAACGCCATTTATATCACCAACTTAGTCAATTGTAGTTTATTAATAAAATTTTATTTTTAAGCACACGCCTATATTCTTACGCAAACAAAGGAATAGCGCTCGCCTTCAAGGACGAATCCGCATTTTTCTGCAAGGGCAGAAGATTCTGTGTTCTCTAAAGAACACTTATATCTGACAGTCATTCCCTTCTTTATAAGGTGCTCTGTCAGTGCCATAACGCAGGCGCTACCGTATCCGCATCTTCTGTGCTCGGGAGCAGTTTCAACGCTTATTTCAACGGAATTATCGCTGTATTTAACGTCGTTCATACCTGCATATGCAAGCATTCTTCCCTCGTCAAGGACTGCAAAAATCACGTCCTCGCCATCGTCTGCGATCTCGATATCGCAGCCTGAAAGCTCGCATATTTTAGCAAGAACGGCATTTGATGAAATCATGTGAACTTTTATCCCGCAATCACTTTTCGGCAACTGCATATCAGAGTTGAAAACATATTCTTTCATCCATTCATTTTCGTTTGGAACACGGGAAAGTCCATGCTTTTTTACAACCGTCTCAAACACACAGTGAAGCTCTTCGAGAGATTCTTCTGATAAAAGACGGCCCTTGAATTTCTCCTCCCACGCTCTCGCTTCCCTTTCGCATACGGAATAGGTCAGCACCTCGGCCTCGCCGACTGCAGGGACGAATATTTCCACGGGGACCGCATAGCAGGAAAAGCCGGAAAGGGCAAATTCCTCAAGCTCTCTATCCTCTATCTTTACCACAAAAAGCACCTCTCTTTACACAGAGTATCTCGAAATTCCTTATTAGAATAACAGATTTTTTCTGTTTTTTCAACACTTGTGCACAAATTCAATGGAATAATGTATTAAATATATATTTGTAAATATTTGCAAAAACATTTGCTTTCCAGATCCTTCTGTGCTATAATAGATTGATATTTTGTTTGTATACCCCAAGAAAGGATCCCAAATGTCCAGATACATTGAAAAAGTAGAAAAGCTCACACTTCCCGTGATACCCACAAGAGGCCTTGTTGCATTCCCCTCTGTGCCTCTGAGCTTTGAAATAGAAAGAGAAGTTTCCATTGCCGCAGTTAATGCCGCAAAGGATTCCGATATGTACGTTCTTCTGCTTTGTCAGAAGTCTATTGATTGCGAGGCACCCACTCCCTTTGATCTTTACGACGTTGGTACAGTCTGCCGCATCAAGCAGACTCACAATACCCCCGGCGGAATCATCAGAGTTATTGCAGAGGGCGTTTGCCGTGCAAAATCACTTTCATTCACCGCTGTCGGCAGCTGTATGTACTGCGAATGCATGACAAAGACAGTCAGCCTCGAAAACTGCGAGGATGACGTTCATGCACAGGCGCTTATGAGAGAGGCCACCACTTCTCTTGAAACAATGATGGCTTTCGCTCCTGCGGACAGCAACGATATTCTCCTTTCCGCACACTCCATCAAAAATCCCGGTCAGCTTGCTGACTTTATCGCATCCAGCGCTCTTATCAAGTTTGAGGACAAGCAGCAGGTGCTCAACGTTTTCGAGCCTCTTGAAAGACTTGAAAACCTCCTTATCATCATGCAGAGCGAAACAAAGCTTCTCGGTCTTGAGATGTCTATCCACAAGAAGGTGCGCGAGGCAATTGATGAGAATCAGCGCGATTACTATCTCCGCGAGCAGCTCAAGGTTATTCAGGGCGAGCTTAACGGCGGAGAGGACGACGAGATCGAGGAATATTACGATAAGATCTACGCTAAAGGCTTCCCTCAGGAGATCACAGATAAGCTTATAAAGGAAACAGGCAGACTTGCAAAGTCCCCCTTCGGAAGCCCCGAGGCGGCAGTTCTTCGCAACTATCTTGATATCTGCCTTGAGATTCCCTTTACAACAGTTACCGATGATACCGTTGACGTTGCAAAGGCTAAAAAGATCCTTGACGACGATCACGACGGCCTTGAAAAGCCTAAGGAAAGAATCCTTGAGTATCTTGCGGTAAAGCAGCTCAATCCCGAGCTCGGAAATCAGATCATCTGCCTTGTTGGCCCTCCCGGCACAGGTAAGACCTCTCTCGGCTCCTCTATTGCCCGCGCTATGAACCGCAAGTTCGTTCGAGTTTCTCTCGGCGGCGTTCGCGATGAGGCTGAGATCCGCGGCCACAGAAAGACATACGTTGCAGCAATGCCCGGCCGAATCGTTAATGCTCTCACTCAGGCAGGAAGCATGAATCCCGTTATGCTTCTCGACGAGGTTGACAAGCTTTCCTCCGATTTCAAGGGAGATCCCTCCTCAGCACTTCTCGAGGTTCTTGACGGCGAGCAGAACAAGACCTTCCGCGACCACTTCGTTGAAATGCCCTGCGACCTTTCCAAGGTTATGTTCATTGCAACCGCAAACAGCCTTGATACTATTCCCCGTCCTCTTCTCGACCGTATGGAGATCATCGAGCTTTCCTCCTACACAAAGAACGAAAAGGCCTCCATTGCTGAGAACCATCTTATTCCCAAGCAGCTGAAGCGCCACGGTCTTACAAAGAGAGCTCTCCGCATCTCAAGACAGGTTATTGAGGAGATCATTGACGGATATACAAGAGAATCCGGTGTTCGTAATCTTGAGCGCGAGATCGCTTCCCTTTGCAGAAAAGCGGCAAGAATCATGATCGAAAGCGGCAAGAAGAGCGTTTCCGTTACAGCTCAGAATCTCCACAGCTTCCTCGGTGCGAGAAAATTCCTTGACGAAAAGACTTCAACTGAAAACGAGGTGGGCGTTGTTAACGGTCTTGCTTACACATCCGTTGGCGGTGACGTTCTCAAGGTTGAAACAACTATTATGGACGGCACGGGAAAGATCGAGCTTACAGGTACTCTCGGCGACGTTATGAAGGAATCTGCAAAGATCGCAGTTTCCTACGTGAGAGCACACGCTCAAGAGCTTGGTATCCCCTCCGATTTCTATAAGACAAAGGATATCCACATCCACGTTCCCGAGGGCGCAACTCCTAAGGATGGCCCCTCCGCCGGCGTTACAATGCTTTCAAGCCTTGTCAGCGCACTTTCCGGCACACCTGTCCGCTGCGATACAGCGATGACAGGCGAGCTTACTCTCACAGGCAGAGTTCTTCCCATCGGCGGTCTCAAGGAAAAGACAACCGCTGCATGGAACGCAGGTATCAAGAGAGTTATTATCCCCATTGATAACGTTCGCGATCTTGATGAGATCGATCCCATCGTAAGAAAGAGCCTTCTCTTTATCCCCTGCAAGAAAGCAGATCAGGTGCTTTGTGAAATTCTTGTTCGCGAGGAGCAGTCAAGCGAAAAGAAAGCTGAGCAGAAGGCTGAAAATACAGTTTACGCAATTCCCTCCGAGGCTCCCTGCCACAGCACGGGAAGCTGTGTAAACATGAAGGAAAAGGAAAACAGATGAAACTGAATCTTAATAACGTATCCCTGCTTATTTCCGCAGGTGTTCCCAAGCAGTTCCCCGCTCTTGTCGTTCCCCAGGTTGCTTTCTCGGGACGCTCTAACGTTGGAAAAAGCTCTCTTATCAATTCTCTTTTGCAGAGAAAAGCCCTTGCCCGCGTCAGCGGCACACCCGGTAAGACAGTTACTGTAAACTTCTACTCCGTTGATCAGAAGCTTCTTCTCGTAGACCTTCCCGGCTACGGCTTTGCAAAAAGAACCTTTGAGGATAAGAAAAGATGGTCTGCATTAACTGATGCTTATTTTACGGGCAATAATAACATTGACCTTCTTCGCTGCGTAGTTCAGCTTATTGACGGTAAGGTTGGCCCTACTGCCGACGACCGCCAGATGCTCGACTATCTCACAGAGGCAGGACTTCCCTTTATTATCGTTTACACAAAGGTAGACAAGCTTAACGCCACCCAGAAGAAGGCACTTGCTGCATCCATGGGTCAGTATGAGGCGGCAAGCGCTGAGATCATGTATTCCTCAGAAACAAAGGAAGGCCGTGATGAGGTGTGGAACACCATCATCAAGATGTGCGAAAATTAATTAGTCCAAAGAGGTATTAAACCCAAATGATTTACGATCTTTTAACCTCCCTTGCCGAGGGATATTCAATCCGTGATATTCTCCCCGGCATACTTTTCACCATAATCGTTGTAGTATTCTCCCTTTCTCTTCACGAGTCGGCTCACGCTTTTGCGGCATATAAGCTGGGAGACCATACTGCAAGAAACCTGGGAAGAATATCCCTTAATCCTTCAAAGCATCTCGATCCTCTCGGAACAATATGCATGATGCTTTTCGGATTCGGTTGGGCAAAGCCTGTTCCCATAAACTCACGTAACTTCAAAAAGCCCCGCGTCGGTATGGCACTGAGCGCTCTTGCAGGACCTCTTTCAAATATTATCCTGTCCTTTATTGCTCTTCTTATATGGGTGCTTTTGATAACATTTCTTCCTGTACCTTCAATGATCGTTGAGGGCGCCACCTTTGCTGATAAGATTCTTTACTTCGTTTCAATGCTCCTTCAGTATTTCCACATACTGAATCTTTATCTTGCAGTATTCAATCTGCTCCCCATCCCTCCCCTTGACGGCTCGAAGATACTTTTCCTCTTCCTGCCCTCCAAGGCCCTCTTCTTTATTCACAACAATGAGCATATCTTCAGAATCGTTCTTATCATCATGCTTGTTATGGGAACTGCATCAAACTTCATCGGTCTTATCTCTTCCCTTATCAGCAACGGCATGATTTGGCTTATAACACTTATCCCGGGTATCTGATATGGAAGCAATCAATTACAAGCTTGAAAAATTCGAGGGTCCTCTCGACCTTTGTCTGACCCTCATCAAGAAAAACAAGATGAGCATTGAGGATATTCAGATATCCATCCTCTGTGATCAGTATATGGAGTACATCAACAGCATGGAAAATGCTGATATTGAGATCTCCAGCGAGTTTCTCCTTATGGCAAGCGAGCTTATGCTTATCAAAAGCAAGATGCTCCTTCCCAGAAACGAGGAGGAGGAGGAAGACCCCCGTGCTGCCCTTGCTGCGGCTGTACTTGAATATCAGCGCGCAAAGGAAGCCTCCACGTATCTCAAGGATATGTTTGACGAATACGGACTCCGTATGGTCAAGGATACGGATGAGATAGCACCCGATAAAAAATACGTTGCAGACCAGAAGGCAGAGATCCTTGCCGCAGCGCTCATTCGGGTTATGACTCAGGTGAGAGTTTCCGACAGCGAGGCACGCGAGCGCTTCACTCCCCTTATTGCAAAAAAGCAGGTTTCCGTAGCATCTATCGTTGAAAACCTTGCAAAACGTCTTGAGGGCGGCAAAAAGGTTAACCTTGAAGGCTTCTTCAGAAGTGCCGAATCAAGAGGCGAGCTCGTTTCAATGTTCCTTGCTATGCTTGAGCTTTTGAAATCGGGAGTTCTCGTTCTTGACGAATCTGAAACTCAGTCAGGCCCCGAGGGTGTTATCGACGCGGTATCAGGCGTTCTTGTTTCACTTAAAGAAGGCGCTGATATCTCAAGCCTTACTGAAATCATCAAAGACGAATAAATCAGTTTTAGTTTTACTCCGCTTTATTGCGGAATGGAGAAAATAATGGAAACAGAAATCAGAGAAGAAGAGCTTCTCGAGGATGAAGCCGAAAAGGCGGATGACAGCGAGGAGATCGTTTCACTTAATATTGAGGAGGAGGAGCCGCCTGAGGACTTTGACGTGCCTCATGCCTGCAAGATAATCGAGTCCGTTCTTTTTGCGGCAGGCTACCCCGTCAGCTACAACACTCTCGGAAAGGTCCTTGAAATTTCCGCAGGTGCGGCAAAGAAAATAGTCCGCGACTACGCCGAGGACTACAACAGAGAGGACGGCATCATTCCCCGTGGAATCATGCTTCTCCCCTTTGATGCCACATGCCAGCTTTGCACAAAGGAGCAGTTCGGTCAGTACGTTAGAACTGCCCTCGGTATCAGACGAGGCGGAAACCTTTCTCAGTCCTCTATCGAGACCCTTGCGGTTATCGCTTATAACGAGCCTGTAACCCGCGCCTTTATTGATACGGTTCGCGGTGTTGACTCAAGCTACGCCGTTACAAACCTTCGCGAAAAGGAGCTTATAGAGCCCTGCGGCCGACTTGACGTGCCCGGAAGACCCCGTCTTTACAGAACAACGAGCAACTTCCTTCGCGTGTTCGGTCTTTCCTCCCTTGAGGAGCTTCCCGAGGTACCCGTACCTACCTCCGATAATATTACTCAGCTTACGATCGATGCGGAAGCATCTGACTTTAACGACTAAAAAAAGGATGTGAGAATTTGATCGCATTATATATTCTTCTCGGTCTTATAGTGCTGATCGCTTTGATTCTCAGCCTTAACGTGGAGATCAGCTACCGACTGAAGGAAAAGGTATTTTCACTCTACCTTCGCATAGGTCCCGTGAAGATCAGACTCGTTCCCGGAAAGAAGAAAAAATTCAATTATAAAAAGCTTGCGAAAAGGCTTCGCGGTCGAAAGATCAGCGAAATCAAGTTTGCAAGAAAGAAAAAGCAATCGGGAAAAAGTATTGATATAAAAGAGCTTTTCAGCGATCTTCGCATTGATAAGATGATCGATGAGATCTCAAAAAGCGCAAAGAACCCGGAGCTTACGAAAATTGTCCTTATGGCTGTTAAGGAGTTTTCACTTAAATTCCAGAAAAAGCTCCACACTCACATAACCCGGCTCGTCATCAAGGTGGACGAAAAGGATGCGGCGGCAACCTGTATCCGTGCAGGAATCATAACTCAGGCGGTTTCTTATCTTCTTGAGTTTCTGGACGTTTGCACGAATATGAAAGCCATGAAGGATGGCGCAGTTGCAGTTATTCCCTCCTTTGATGACAGCGGATACGAGTTTCTTATCGAAGGAAAATTCAGAATCAGGATCTCAAGTCTTCTTACATCGTTTATTACTGCAGCCTTCAAAAGTGCGGCTGCGGCTTCAAATGAAAATAATACATCCGTTATACGAAAGGATATAAAAAAATGAGCGAGAACAAAATGACCGAAATCATCCGTGCATCAATCGACAGCATTAAGTCCTCCTTTGATGCAAACACAGTTACAGGCGATCCCATTACAACAGCAAACGGAACAGTTATCATCCCTGTTTCCAAGCTCTCAGTTGGCTTTGCTACAGGCGGTGTTGATTATCTCGGCAAGAATGCAACAAACAATTCCAAGAACAATTTCGGCGGTGGCGGCGGTACAGGCGTTACTGTAACTCCCGTTGCTTTCATCGTAGTTGCTCCCAACGGTAACGTTGAGATGCTCAACATTGCAAATCCCGTTCGCGAGCCTCAGGACCCTGTTACACAGATCATCAACGCAATCGAGCGTTCTCCCGAGCTTATTGAAAAGCTCAAGGCTGTTTTTTCCAAGAAGAAGGAAGAAACTCCTGCTGAATAAGCTTTTTGAATAGGGATGGCCTTTTTCGCAAAAGATATCAGTATCAAAAGAAAAAGGATCTTCCTATGAAAAAATGCTTAATTTCTCTTATATTAATACTGACGCTTCTCTTTTCATCAGTTATCTCTGCAGGTGCTGCAGGGCTTTCTCTCAGTGCAAAAAGCGCAGTACTGCTTGACGGAAACTCAAAGGAGATACTCTTTGAAAAGAACGCAGGCGAAAGAATGCCCATGGCAAGCACAACGAAGATAATGACAGCACTTGTCGTTCTTGACAGATGCTCGCTTTCCGATACCTTTAAGGTCAGCGAAAAGGCTGTGGGTACCGAAGGCTCAAGCGCATATCTTCAAAAGGGAGAGGAGCTTTCCTTCGAAGCAGCCTTATATGCCCTCCTTTTGCAAAGTGCAAATGACGTTGCCAATGCTCTGGCATATGAGATTGCAGGAAGCCTCGAGGCCTTTGCCGCTCTTATGAACGAAAAGGCAAAGAAGCTGGGTCTTTCAGACACTCAGTTTCAGAATCCCAGCGGACTGAGCGCTGAGGGGCATTATACAACTGCCCGCGACCTTGCCCTTCTCGGTGCGGTCTGCCTTGAAAACGAGGATTTTTATAAGATCGCGTCTACAAAAACTGCTACCGTAAAAATCGGAGAAAATGACCGTACCTTTGTAAATCACAACAAGCTTCTCTCTATTTACGAGGGAGCGGTAGGTATTAAAACAGGATTTACCAAGGAAAGCGGAAGGTGTCTTGTTGGTGCTGCCGAGAGAAACGGAGTACGTCTTATTACAGTTACTCTCAAAGCCTCAAGCGACTGGGCCGACCATAAAGCAATGCTTGACTTTGGCTTTTCTTTATATCGGGAATATAAGCTTTTTTCGGACAGTACTTTTACAGTTGAGCTTCCCTTAGCCGGAAAAGGCAGTTTTATCTCAGCTTCTCCCAAAGGCGAAAAATCAGTTTTTCTTCCCGAAGGGAAAACAATATCTGTTAAGATCGAAGCGCCCCACCTTATAACCGCTCCCATAAAAAAGGGGCAAATTATAGGGACTCTTATTTTTATGTCAGACGAGCGCGAGATTTTTCGCACTCCCCTTTTAGCACAATCGAAAGTTGCGTGACAATATGGAAAAAATCAAATTACAAAAGTATTTTACCGACTGCGGTGTTATGTCCCGCAGAGCGGCAGAGCGCGAGATAGAGGCAGGAAACGTTACTGTCAACGGCGCTGCTGCCACGATCGGTGACAGAATCGACCCCGAGTGCGATACTGTTCGCTGGAACGGTGAAATCATCTCTCCCTCAAGCGAGGGAAATACATATATAGCGCTGAACAAGCCCCTCGGCTACGTTACAACTATGTCCGACGAAAAGGGCAGAAAAACAGCATTCGAGCTTGTCAGCGATCTTGGAAAGAGAGTTTATCCCATCGGCAGACTTGATATGTACTCCGAGGGTCTTCTCCTTTTTACTGATGACGGCCTTCTTGCCAATAAGCTGACCCATCCCTCCCACGAGTTTTCAAAGAACTACCGTGTAAAGGTAAAGGGTGCAGTTACTGACAAGGATATCAAGAAGCTTCTCTCCCCCATGGAGCTTGACGGATACGAGCTTCGCCCCATCAAGGCAAGAATCGTGAAATCAGGCGAATGCGACCGCGAGGGCAACGTTTATTCTACTCTTGCTATCACTCTCTTTGAAGGCAGAAACAGACAGATCCGCAGAATGTGCGAAAAATGCGGTCTTGTGGTTATGCGTCTTCGCCGTGTTTCAGTTGGAAACATTAAGCTCGGCGAGCTTCCTCTCGGTAAATGGCGCTATCTTACCGACGAAGAGATCGAATATCTGAAGAATAATTAAAGGTGTACTATGTTTGCAGTTAAACCCCTTCCCGACAAGGAAGCTCAAAGGAGCATCTGCGAAATGCTTAAGATTCCCTTTATTGAAGAAAGCTTTGCATACTTTGCCGCAAATCTTAATGATGACGGCTCTGCGATCAAGGACCTTATCGGACTTTTGCAGTTCACAATGAAGGAAGAAACAGGCGAAATTCTCTCCCTCACTCCCTTCCCCGGAAAGGAAGATGACGAGGCTATGATCATTATGGAGCGCGCCTGCATGAGCCTTATGTGGCGCAGCGGAATGAAGCAGATGATAATGAAGGAAACAGCAGGACCTGATGCAGTTCTCAGCCGCTCAGGCCTTCCCAAGAAGGACGGCTACTATACAGTCGATCTGGATGCATTTTTTGATTCTCCTTGTCACTACAATAAATAAATACAAAAGCACAAGAACGCAAACTCATTCTTGTGCTTTTCTATTTGAAGTTTTTTGGAGTGCAGAACCTTTTTTTACAAAAAAGGTTTTGCATCACGTCCCTCATCCCAGAGGTTCGAAATCGGAGGCGGGGTGCTTGCAGAGGGGGCAGATATAGTCCTCGGGAAGCTCTTCTCCCTCGTATACGTAGCCGCATATCTTGCACACGTAACCCTTCTTTTTTGCGCTCTCAGGCTTCGGCTTGATGTGCTTGAAGTAATAGTCATAAGTGACGCTATCTTCATCGGAAAGCTTCTTAGCCTCTGTTACGTCGCAAACAAACATGGTATGAGTGCCGAGGTCAACGGAATCGATAACGTCAGCAGAAATATATGCATTTGAATGCTCTGAAAGATAGCAGATTCCGTTTTCGCTTCTCTGATATTCGCCCTTTTCTATCTTTTCCTCGTTCATACCGCTGACAAATCCGAACTTCTTGATAACGTCAAAGGGTACACTTTCTGTAAGAACGGAAAGATTCAGCTTGCCGGTTCTTTGGATGAGCATATTAGTAAGATTATTCTTATTTACAGTAACTGTAATTCTCAGAGGGGACTGTGTTACCTGCTGTGCTGTGTTGATTATGCAGGCATTATCCTTATCGTTATTTCTTGCAAAAAGCACGAAAAGTCCGTAGCTAAGCTTGAAGATTGCAGAATTGTCTATCATCGATTTATCTCCTTAATATATATTATCATTGTTACAAAAAATCCTTGAATAATACCAAAAATTAATTAAAATAATATTGACAAAGCGGGATGATTATGGTATTATGATTAGGCGCATTTGAGACCCATTAGCTCAGCTGGCAGAGCACATGACTTTTAATCATGGTGTCCGGAGTTCGATTCTCCGATGGGTCACCAAAAATCCCGATTGCTTTTGCAGTCGGGATTTTTATTTTCCCGAAATTCAGATGCACCAGCCGCCGTCAATTGCGATGCACTGACCGTTTATATATGAAGCATTATCAGATGCAAGGAATGCGATGAGACTTGCTACCTCCTCGGGCTCTCCAAGTCTGCCTGCGGGAATTTCATCTGTGATTTCCTTGATCGTATCCTCATCAAAGCACTTGTTCATATCTGTTTTTATCATACCGGGCTCAACGCAGTTTACTGTAATTCCCGAAGGTCCAAGCTCCTTTGCAAGAGCCATTGTGAGACCTCTCACGCCTGCCTTTGATGCGCTGTATGCAACCTCGCAGGAAGCTCCGCACTTGCCCCAGACGCTGCCTACGTTGATAATTCTTCCGTAGTGCTCTCTCACCATATGCTTTGACGCTTCCCTTGCAAGACAGAATGCTGCGGTCAGGTTTGTATCGATTACCCTTCTGAGATCATCGTTTGTCGTATCGCAGATCTGTGATATGAATGATACACCTGCATTGGAAACGAGAACGTCGATACCGCCAAGATATTCTACTGTATCTATAATCGCCTTCTCAGCGCCTTCAAGATCGGAAACGTCTGCCTTTACGGCATATGCTCCCGTTTTCTCGCACAGCGCTTTAGCCGACGCGTCATCGCTTCTGTATATAAAGGCGACCTTGTCGCCAAGGGAAACAAATTTTTCAACAGCTGCGGCTCCGATACCTCGTCCGCCACCGCTTATAAGTACTCTTCTCATAAATACTCCAAAATATCGTTTTTAATATTGTATCAAAAACGATCATAAATTTCAAGACAAAAGGCCCTGCATTTGCAGGGCCTTTAATATTAATTATTCGATTACGTTATCGTTTACGTTTGTGTAATCTCCACCGAAGGTATCAAGACCGTAAACACTTGCCATGAAATCAGCAATGTCAGTGTTGTCTACTGTTGTATCGTTGAAGATCTCTGTGCCGTAGCCCATAGCATATACGGGTACGTTTACGTTGGAGTGGTTTCCGCCTGCATCATAGCCACCTGTTGTTGTGATGCTACCAGTTTCGTGGTCAGCTGTGATGATAAGCACGGAATCGGGACGGCTTGCAGTAAATGTTGCCGCATACTGAATAGCTGTGTTGAAGCGGCGAACGTAATTTGCGAGATCTCCGATAGTATAATCACCTGCGCCGAGCTTATGACAAGCCTTATCGATATAAGCTTCCTCGATCATGATGAAGTAGCCCTCGGAATCTGTGGAGATAACGTCAAGAGCTTCCTTTGTATCTGCGAGAAGATTGTCATAGGAATTACCAACGAAATAATCTATAAGTCCGTTTTCAAGAAGAGCTGCCTGCTGACCTATAATATCCTGATCGTTTGCACGGCTGCTTGTATGTACTGAGAAGGATGCGGGAGTTGCACCTGTAAGGGGCTCTGTGGAAATAATACCTGTCTTGTAGCCAAGATCATGAGCAACCTCGCGGATATTAACAACGTCTGTGCCAAATCCGTTCTGACCGAGATAGCCCTTCTGTGTCTTCCAGCCTGTTGCAAGAGCAGTACCTGCAGCGGCTGAGTCTGTTGTGATCTTATCAAAGCTATAGTCACCCTTCAGGTCGCTGAGGCAGTATGTAATGCAATCACCTGTGTTGGGAAGATTCTGCGCAATGAAGCCCTTATATGTGGGATCGCGGCGGAGATAGAACTGAGTGAATGCAACGTGATTGAAGCCCATTCCGTCACCGATCATGAGGATAACGGAGTCACCCTCAACAGGCGCGTAATCAAGGATTTCGTTTTCTGTTGTAATTTCATTTACAAGAACAACAGGTCCGTTAACTTTATAATATGTAAGCTCGCCTACAGCGCCGCCGATCATATAATCCTTACCCTGAAGAACAAGCTTTGTGCCGTCCTGCTTGAGAAGATACTGGTTGTTTGCAAACTCAGCGCCTGTAAGGCTCTCTTCTCTGTTTGTGTTACCGATAAGAATTTCGTATTCAACCTCGGCTGCTGTATCGTCAACGCAGGTAAGCTCAACACCGCAGTTGTCAGAAACCCAGTCGCAAAGGATCTCTGCAGCATAGATCTCGTACACTGTAGCTTCTGCGGGATAAACTACTGTATACTCCTCAAAAGCAACACCCTTTACTTCTTCATCGTCGTCGGGCTGTTCGATATCATATATGCCGACAATTGCTCTCTTTAAGAGCTGGGAATCAATCGAAGAGATTTCTCCGTCTTTATTGAGGTCTGCACTTCTGTTATCCTCAATTTTAAGGACACCTACAATGACACCCTTCATAAGATTGGAGTCGTATGAATTAATATGCCCGTCATTATTCAAGTCGCCTATTAAGTAGGATGCGGAGCTAATGGGCGAAATGAGCATTGATGATAAAATCAACGCAACAGCACAAAAAACAGCAAGCGTTCTTTTCATTTTGTTTTCCATCCTTTATTAAATTTGTTTACGTTCAAACCCAGGAAAAACTTTTCCTTATACTTTTATAATTATACTAAATATTACACAACAAGTCAACCAATGTATTACAATTTTTAACTTTCTCTTGAATAATCATCCTTTGTAGTTTATAATTAAAGCATTGAAGGATCAATGTGAGGTACTTTTATGATAAAAACCTGTGTCAGCTCATACAGCTTCGGTGCCGAGGCAGATGAGAGCCGTCTTGGAACAATGGGCATAATTGAAAAAGCCAAGGAAATGGGATTTGACGGTGTCGAATTCATTGAAGGCGAATATACGACCCTTGAAAAGGCTCATCTTATAAAGGAAAAGTGCGAAGAGGTTGACATTGAGCCCGTTGCATTCTGCATCGGCGGAAATCTTGCACTTGAGGACCGAGATGAGCTTGCAAAAGAAGTTGAGCGAATGAAGAAAATGGTTGATATTGCAGCTCTTATGGGTGTTTCTATGATGCGCCACGACGTTGCATACGGCCCCTTCAATCGCACCTACAGCACAGGCTACGATGCTGCGATCCCCTACATTGCCGAGGGCGCAAGACAGGTTGCGGAGTATGCTGCAACAAAGGGCATTAAAACAATGACTGAGAACCACGGATATTTTTCTCAGGATGCCCACAGAGTTGAAAAGCTTATCAACGCAGTAAACCATCCCAATTTCGGTGCGCTTGTCGACATCGGAAACTTCATGTGCGCAGACGAGGACCCCGCCCGCAGTGTTGCGATCATGGCGCCTTATGCATTCCACGTTCACTGCAAGGACTTCTATTTAAAGAGCGGAATGGAAATCGATCCCGGCGAGGGCTGGTTCAGAACAAGAAGCAAAGACTATCTGCGCGGATGCCTTATCGGCTTCGGAAGCGCAAAGGCACCTCAGAGCATCAGAATCCTCAGAGATTCCGGCTATGACGGATATATGACTATCGAATTTGAGGGCGGCGAGGATATTTACTGGGCACTTCCCCAGAGTCTTAAGAACCTCAAGAGATTTTTGGAGCTTTAATTATGGAAAACAAGAAAAACCTTATAGACGAAACTCCCGAGCTTGACACAGCTCCTGCAGAGAAAAAGCCTTCTTCAAAAAAGAAAAAGCTTACGATAATTATTACGTTTGCATCCCTTGTGATCGTTGGCGCTCTCAGCTGGTTTTTGCTCTACGGAATTCCCGAAAAGAACGTTAACCCCATGTACAGCCAGGACAAGCAGGATGAGATAATCGGAATGTACGGCAGCACTCAGAGCTACATATATTATCCCATCGACTACGATCTTGATATCATGACAGAGCGCGAATATCTCGATCTCGACAGATGCATCTACTACACCGAGGGCGCAGAGACCTTCTCTCTCAACGAGTATCCCCTCGAAGAGCTTGACCTTGATATGCAGTTCTTTTTCAAGTATTTCGATCTTGCTATCAGCGGTAACTACGACGAATACAACAAGCTCTTCACAGAGAATTATTATAAGTCCAACGAGCCCTATTACAGCTTTACTCAGCAGATGATCTACGATATCCGCCTTGAGCGCCTCGGAGAAAAGGTCGTTGACGGAAAGGACGTTTTCTACTATAACGTTTCCTATAAGATCCACAAAAACAACGGTACCTTCAGAAACGATATCGGCAGCGACGGTTCAAAGACACTTTACTTCACCCTCGTTGACGAAGGCGGCAAGATTCTTATCGATTCCATCGGTTATTATCAGTTTAACTGAGCTTTTCCCCCGAACATTTTGTTCGGGGGATTTTAATTATGAACTTTTTATAAATTCCGAAAATACCCCTTGAAATTGGAAAAGACTGTGCTATAATAATAGTGTAAGGGAGTAGTCAGCACCCCGTGTGATAAAGTCAACAACCGGATTTATTCCTGGCTTTATCTTAATCGACGAGACTTATCTGCAGGACAGATGGGTTTCGTTTTTTTGTTTTCTGCCAAAAGTTCTGCAGCACGAACATTAAGAACACCGTATATCGGCAAAAGAAAGTGCAGGACAAAAAATGACAGAATCAACAACAAAAACAGCATTCTCAAGAGCATTCAGAGAGCTTATGGGCGATACCCCCTTCCAGAAGATCAACGTCGGCGAGATCTGCGAAAAGTGCGACAAGAACAGAAAGAGCTTCTACTATCACTTCAGGGATAAGTACGACCTTGCAAACATATCCTTCGATATGGAATTTCCTTATCTCAAGATGATGTCGGGACGCGCAAACGTTACAGAAACCTTAAAGGAGCTTACACGCTACCTTTACGAAAACAAGAGCTACTACAAAAAGCTCCTTTCTGTTGAGGGACAGAATTCCTTCTCCGATTATCTCAGGGGCGAGATGCGTAATTTCTTTGTCGCAAACCTCACCTATTGCACCACCTTCACTAGAACATTCTGGGCTGATGCCGTATTCTGCGCCGTCAAGGAATGGATAACAGGCCCGAAATGTGTTCACTACACCGAGTTTAATAAGCAGCTGATCGCTTCTCTTCGTATCGAGAGATCAGTTTCTTAATATACTATACTTATATCCAATTATGGAGGAACTAATTTGATACCCCACAGCCAAAACAAATCTGAGCTTTTAAGTTCTCTTGAAACTGACCCTACCCGCGGTCTTTCTGCAGATAAGGTCAGCGCCCTTCAGGCAAAGTACGGCGAAAACAAGCTCAAGGAAAAGAAAAAGAAATCTACTTTCCAGAGATTTCTCGATCAGTTTAAGGACGTTATGATCCTTATTCTCATTGCGGCGGCAATAATCTCCTTTGTCATCGTTTGCGTTGAAAAAAACTGGGGAGAGCTTTTTGAGCCTGTGCTCATTCTTCTCATCGTTATTCTCAATGCTGTCATGGGCGTTTATCAGGAGGGCAAGGCTGAAAAGGCCCTTGATGCTCTCAAGAATATGTCAGCCCCCCATGCAAGAGTTATCCGCGACGGCGAGGAAAAGGTTATTGACGCTTCCCTTCTCGTTCCCGGTGATATTATCAAGCTTGAGGCAGGCGACTTTATACCTGCGGATGCAAGACTTCTTGAGTCCACAAGCCTGAAAAGCGAGGAATCTGCCCTTACAGGCGAGTCAGTCCCCTCTGAGAAGGATGCAGGCGCCGAGGTAGATGAAAAGGCTCCCATCGGCGACCGCACTAATATGGTGTTCTCCGGATGCTCCGTTACCTACGGTACTGCAACTGCTGTTGTATGCGCTACAGGTATGGACACGGAAATGGGTAAGATCGCAAACCTTCTTGACGGTGAGGGCAACGCTCAGACACCTCTCCAGAAAAAGCTTGCAGACCTTGGTAAGTACCTCGGTATCGTTGCTCTGGCGGCCTGTGCCGTTATCTTCATCGTCGGTCTTGTCAGCAAGACTATGGAGCCCCTGGATATCTTTATGACAGCAGTTTCCCTTGCGGTTTCCGCAATTCCCGAGGGACTTCGCGCAATCGTTACTATCGTTCTTTCCATCGGCGTTCAGCGAATGGTTAAGAGAAATGCTCTTATCCGCCGCCTTCCCGCCGTTGAAACTCTCGGCAGCGCTTCCATTATCTGCTCTGACAAAACAGGTACTCTCACACAGAACAGAATGACACTCGTTAAGGCTTATCTTGACGGTGCTGATGAGTGCGAGGAGATTTCCGACAACAACTCCGATTCTGTAAAGAATCTTCTTATGATGGGCACTCTTTGCTGCGACGGCTCTGTAGTTTTCACAGAAGATAAGGAGCAGCACATCGGTGACCCCACGGAAACCTCTATCGTTTATGCCGCACACAAGAGCGGTATGCCCAAAGATATCCTCAACGAGCGCTATCCCAGAGTGGCAGGTATTCCCTTTGACTCTGACCGCAAGCTTATGACAAGCGTTAATAACATCGACGGAAAGCTTACGGTTATCGTTAAGGGTGCCTTTGATATGATGGCAACAAGATGCATTAAGGGAGACCTTGAAAAGGCTCGCGAGTTTACTGAAAGCATGAGCCGCGATGCACTTCGAGTTCTTGCTGTCGGATATAAGACTATTGACAGCCTTCCCGATGAGATCACAAGCGAGAATCTTGAATCAGATCTCACATTCCTCGGTCTTGTGGGTATGATCGACCCTCCCCGCCCCGAGGCAAAGGTTGCTGTTGCAACCTGCAGAAAAGCAGGAATCAAGCCTGTTATGATCACAGGTGACCACGTTGTTACCGCATCTGCAATTGCAAAGGAGCTTGGAATCCTCGAAGAGGGCGACCTTGCCATCACAGGCGCAGAGCTTGATCTTATGAGTGACCGCGAGCTTGACGAGAAGGTAGAATCCATCTCCGTTTATGCCCGTGTTTCTCCTGAAAATAAGATTCGAATCGTTAAGGCATGGCAGCGCCGCGGTCAGGTAGTTTCCATGACAGGTGACGGCGTTAACGATGCCCCTGCGCTGAAGGCTGCTGATATCGGCTGTGCTATGGGTATTACAGGTACAGACGTTGCAAAGGGTGCCGCTGATATGACCCTTACCGACGACAACTTTGCGACCATCGTTGAAGCGGTACGCGAGGGTCGCGGAATCTATGCAAACATCAAAAAGGTTATCGGCTTCCTCCTCGGTACTAATATCGGCGAGATCGTTACAGTATTCTTTGCAATGCTTATCTGGCAGAAAACTCCCCTTCTCTCCATGCAGCTTCTGTGGATAAACCTCGTGACAGATTCTCTTCCCGCAATTGCTCTCGGTATGGAGCCTGTTGAGGCGGACGTTATGGAAAGAAAGCCCAAGCCCAAGAACGAGGGAATCTTTGCAGGCGGTCTCGGTATCCGTATCGTTCTCCAGGGCGTTATGTTCGGTATTCTCACCCTTATTGCTTTCTGGCTCGGTATGACCTATACTCCCGCAGGAATCGATTCACTTTCCGCAGGTCAGACAATGGCGTTTATGACCCTTTCCCTTTCTCAGGTGCTTCAGGCCTTCAATATGAGATCCGATAAGTCCATCTTCGCGATCGGACCCTTTACAAATAAGAACCTCAACTGGGCAGTGCTCGCTTCCCTCCTTCTTGTTCTTCTTATTCTCTTCACACCTGTGGGAATCGCATTCGGCATCGTAAAGCTCTCATGGCAGCTTTACCTTATCTCCCTCGGTCTTATCCTTGTTCCTACGGTTGTTATGGAGCTTTCAAAGCTTTTCGGGCTTATTAAGTCTAAACATTAAAATAAGCGCTCCTTTTTAAGGAGCGCTTTTAATTTTATCTTTTCTTTTCTGTTTTTTTCGGTGCAAAGCCGAATTTTAACGTGTCTAAAAGATTCAGAACGTTAGAACGCCCTACAAACGATAGAACGCCTGCGAGAGGCAGGGCGGCAATCATCAATACGATACCTATAAATCCTTTAAATATAATACCGAGTATTACCATTACTGCGGCAACAAGAACAAATGCAATACCTGCTTGGAAGGAGACAAACTTCACCCATTCCGGAATATTGGCATCGTCTATACTTAAAAGGTCTGAAAGCTTATATGAAAATACGGTATCATTATCAACTGTTGTATTCAAGGTATGATCGATTCCAAAGGGCATGGATTCTACTGCATCACCTTGAGATCCCGTACCCGCTACCATACCCATTAGTAAATCAAGTAAGGTGTTTATAAAGATTGCTGATCTTGATCTTGTTTTCCATATGTTTTCTTTTTTGATCTCAATTTCAACAATACCGGAATCATTTTGTATCTCAAAGCTGTTATCCTTTTCGTCTGAAAATATTACAAAATCTTTACCGTTAATTGTTATAAACACTCTGCATCTTATAGGCAGGTCACCTTCTATGTTTACTATGATGCGTTTGTTATCCATATATATTTAGTCCTCTATGATCCTATAAACAAACACCAAAGCCTCATTATCTGACTTTGCATCAATTTCAACCTTTTTGAAATCCTCTGAAACCAAATTTGCATCAGATGACTTCATTAACGCCCATTCGATTTTGCCGCCGTAAGTAAACTCTGACTTAAGCTTATACGTGATCGTTGAGTGAAGCTCTCCATCAACAAATCCGTCTACTCTGCTGAAAACAGGATCATATATAACGTATGACCCCGTATAATGATATTTGGAATCCGACACTTTCATCTCTGCAACAACAATCTCATTCTTTCCGACGTGTGCAATATAGAAAGCATTGTAATCGTCAACATTTATTACAGCTATGTCTTTAATTTCATCGACAGTATCGATATCTGCCATATAAGCATCGTTGGCAGTTTTATGATACTTAGTAACAATAGAAACAACTCCGGTTATTGTAATTTCAATACCGTTTATTGCTATCAATATAGCTACCGCTACAATTATTGCGATAGCAATTCCAATTGATTTTTTCTTTTTATCCATATTCTCACCAACCGCATTTACGACCTATATTTTTTATAATTATAACATACTAAAGCACAATATACAAGCGTCAAACAAAAATTATATGATACTGTAGTCAATAAAAAAGCCACGCAATGCGTGGCTTTTTGTTACTTTGTCATCTTTTCCTGCTTTACCTTGTGGTCAATTACGTGGCGGCTTGCAAGCTCGCTTCTGATGTCCTCAAGTGAAATGCCCATTTCTGTCATAAGAACCATTACGTGGTATGCAAGGTCTGCGATCTCGTAGATAGTTTCCTTCTTATCGTCAGCCTTTCCTGCGATGATTACCTCGGTGCACTCCTCGCCTACCTTCTTGAGGATCTTATCGATTCCCTTTTCAAAAAGATAGGTTGTATAGGAGCCTTCCTTCTTATCGGTCTTTCTGCCCTCGATAAGGCTCATAAGCCCTTCATAAGAAAACTCATGGCGCTCCTCGCTCTCGTAAACGGGAGCTGTGAAGCAAGAGTACGTGCCTGTGTGGCATGCAGGGCCGTCGGGCTCTACCATTACAACAAGGGCATCCTTATCGCAATCGGCTGTGATTGAAACGATATGCTGATAGTTGCCGCTTGTATCGCCCTTGAGCCAAAGCTCCTGGCGTGAGCGGCTCCAGAAGCATGTGAGCTCCTTTTCCATGGAAATTTCAAGGCTCTCACGGCTCATATATGCAAGAGTGAGCACCTTCTTTGTTTTTGCATCTACTACGATTGCAGGGATAAGTCCCTTTTCGTCAAATTTAAGTTCGTTAATGTTTATCATTTTATTTCCTCTCTGTCATTCCAGCCATATAATAGATTCCGCCTAACGGCGCCCTCCATATGAAAAAATCAATTGTACTTTGACTTCGCCTTTGGCGAAGTGTTGTGCGAATAGTATAAACTATAAATTTGATTTTCTTCA
>JAZUAR010000131.1:0-8750 GCA_045638055.1 Candidatus Avispirillum sp. | reverse complement strand
GTTAGCGATGGGAATTTCCTCAAGAGCCATACCAACGGCGATCTTCGCAGTTACGCGAGCAATGGGGTAACCGGATGCCTTGGAAGCAAGCGCAGAGGAACGGGAAACTCGGGGGTTAACCTCGATGAGGTAGTATTCGCTTGGGTGGGGGCTGAGAGCAAACTGAACGTTACATCCGCCCTCGATCTTGAGCTCGCGGATGAGCTTGATGGCGGAATCGTTCAGCATCTTCTCGTCTTCCTTGGAGAGAGTCATGATGGGAGCAACAACGCAGGAGTCACCTGTGTGAACACCAACGGGGTCGATGTTTTCCATGCCGCAGATGGTGATAGCGTGGTCGTTGGAGTCACGCATAACCTCGAACTCGATCTCCTTGTAGCCCTTTACGGACTTCTCGATAAGAACCTGGTTTACGGGAGAAAGCTTGAAAGCGTTGATACCGATCTCGTAAAGCTCCTCATCGTTGTAAGCAAAGCCGCCGCCCGTACCGCCGAGAGTAAATGCGGGACGGAGAACTACAGGGTAGCCGATGCGGTTAGCAGCTTCCTTTGCCTCCTCGAGAGAGTATGTGATCTCAGAGGGGATAACGGGCTCGCCGATGGACTCGCAGAGCTCCTTGAACATCTCGCGGTCCTCAGCTCTTTCGATAGAAGCGCTGGATGTACCGAGAAGCTTAACGCGGCACTCCTTGAGGATGCCCTTCTTTTCGAGCTGCATAGCAAGGTTAAGACCTGTCTGGCCGCCGATACCGGGGATGATAGCATCGGGACGCTCGTGACGGATGATCTTAGCCACGTACTCAAGAGTAAGGGGCTCCATATATACCTTGTCGGCAATGATAGTATCTGTCATGATGGTTGCAGGGTTGGAGTTGCAAAGTACAACCTCGTAGCCCTCTTCCTTGAGTGCAAGACAAGCCTGTGTGCCTGCATAGTCAAACTCGGCTGCCTGACCGATTACGATAGGACCTGAGCCGATGATGAGAATTTTTTTGATGTCGGTTCTTTTTGCCATCTTTCTTTTCCTCCGAATTTATATGGATAAAATTTTAAACTGTAAAAGCTACCTTGCCGTCGTGCACGGTGAGCACGCAGCGGGCAGAGAGTGTGTCGCCCTCAAAGGGTGTTGCGCGACCCATGGAGAGGAATTCCTCAGGGTCAACCGTATATTCGCAGTCAAGCTCCCAAACGGTGAAATCCTCACCGTTTTCAATACCGAAGCGCTTTCTTGCGTTGGTGGAGAGAAGCTCAACAAGCTTTTCAAGGGTTATGATACCCGTTTTAACAAAGTGAGTATACATGAGAGAGAAGCAGGTCTCGATGCCTACGATACCGAAGGCGCTCTTTTCAAGACCTTTTGCTTTTTCCTCTGCGGAGTGAGGTGCGTGGTCTGTTGCGATCATATCGATGGTGCCGTCAAGGATACCCTCGATAAGTGCTTTTCTGTCCTCCTCGCCTCTGAGAGGGGGATTCATCTTGAATCTGCCTTCCTCCTTGAGGTCCATATCTGTAAGGATGAGGTAGTGGGGACCTGTTTCGCAGGTAACGTCAACTCCCTCGGCCTTTGCGCGTCTGATTGCCTCAACAGTCTCCTTTGCGGAGATGTGGCATACGTGATAGGGGCATCCTGTTTGTTTTGCAAGGCGAAGGTCGCGCTCAACCTGGAGGTATTCGCTCTCCGAGCAGATGCCGCGGTGGCCGTGTGCCTTTGCGTATTCGCCCTTGTGGATGTAGCCGCCCTCAAGAAGGTCGTTGACCTCGCAGTGGGCAACTATCATCTTGCCGAGAGCCTTGGCTCTTATCATTGCCTCTCGCATCATTTCCTCAGACTGAACTCCTCGTCCGTCGTCGGAGAATGCTATGCAGTCGGGAGCCATTCCCTCAAGGTCTGCCATCTCTTCGCCCTTCTGACCGACGGTGATTGATCCGTAGGGAAGGACTCTTATGCAGGCGTCCTTTTCGATGATATCGTTCTGCGCCTTAAGGCTCTCAACACTGTCGGGAACAGGGTTCAAATTAGGCATTGTGCATACTGCGGTGTAACCGCCTCTTGCCGCTGCCGCAGAGCCTGTTTTGATGGTCTCTTTATAAGAAAAGCCCGGCTCACGGAAATGCACATGCACGTCACAAAAGCCGGGAAAAACAAAATATCTATCAGAATTGAAATGGGAAAAAATACCCTCTTCCAGAAAGCGGGAAACGGAAGTACGCTCAGTTTCAGACATCATATAAGTCATTGCTTTGAGCTGTTCGGACATAACTTTTTACCCCCATATAACAAAAAAATCTTGTCAAAAACGACAAGACTAACCCAAGTGGCGCAACTATCCTGCGCGTTTGTAGTATATCCGTCTTGCCGATCTCTCTGTATCGCCTTAAAGACTACGGAAAGTATACTACTTTTTTTCCTTTTTGTCAATAATTATAACTGTTTTTTTGAAAAAAATGTTTATTTCGGTTGTTGACAAGCATTTTGTGCTATGTTATAATTTCAATTGTAAGCGGCTGACGAAAAAGCTGTTTGCATTATATTTATAATTGATATAAAAGGGCTCCCTGCGACTGACGGAATATCGTGGAATACCACGGTGGAACAGGGACAAATTTTCAGCCGACCGTCTGGGCGCACTTTACGTACAAGGTAAGTGTGCCCTTTTTTAATCATAACGCTTTTATAAAAAGGAGTCTCCTATGAAAAAAGTCGGAATCGTAATGGGAAGCGACAGCGATCTTCCTATCATCAAGAAAGCAACAGACACACTCAAGTCTCTTGATATTCCCTTTGAAGTACACATATATTCTGCTCACAGAACGCCCGATGAGGCGAGAGATTTCGCGCGCTCTGCTCGCGACAACGGTATCGGAGTAATTATTGCAGCTGCAGGTATGGCGGCTCATCTTGCAGGCGCCATTGCTGCAAATACAACTCTCCCCGTTATCGGTATTCCCTGTAAGGGTCCTAATTTCGACGGCATTGATGCTCTTCTTTCTACTGTACAGATGCCCTCCGGTATCCCCGTGGCTACAGTTGCAGTAAACGGTGGAGTCAATGCCGCTTTGTTGTCTGCTGAGATTCTTGCAGTAGCAGATGCAGACATAGCAGCAAAGCTTGATGCAAAGAGAAAGAGCGATGCCGAGGCGGTACTCGCAAAGGATGCAAAGGTACTTGAAAGCCTTTAATGAGGTGTAGCACATGGGCGGTTTTTTCGGAGCAGTCTCTAAAAGAGACATAATCGTTGACGTTTTTTACGGCACAGACTATCATTCACATCTCGGTACACGCCGCGGCGGTATGGCGGCATACGCCTCTGACGTAGGTCTTCAGAGAGATATTCACAATATTCAGAATTCACCCTTCAGAACAAAGTTTGAGGGTATTTTCGAGGAGATGCACGGCAACTCAGCTATCGGCTGTATCAGCGATACAGACCCTCAGCCCCTGCTTTTCCGTTCAAAGCTCGGTAAGTACGCCATCAGCGTAACAGGTGCTGTCAATAATGCGAATGAGCTTATTGAACGCTACCTTGAGGAAAGCGGCGGACACCTGAGCGCAATGACAGGCGGCAAGATCAACATCGTTGAGCTTGTGGCGGCGATCATCAATCAGAAGGATTCCTTTGAAGAGGGCATTCGCCTTGTTCAGGAGGTTATCGACGGCTCCGCAACTATCCTTATCCTCAAGGATGGCGGAAGCCTTATAGCAGCAAGAGACAAGTTCGGCAGACTTCCTGTTATCATCGGCAAGGACGAGGACGGCTACTGCGTCAGCCTTGAGTCCTTTGCGGCAGACAAGCTTGGCTATGAGCTTGAAAAGGAGCTTGGCCCCGGCGAGATAGTTGAGGTGACAGCAGATGGCATCACTCAGCTTGCCCCTCCCGGAGATACGATGCGTATATGCTCCTTCCTCTGGTCCTACTACGGCTATTCCACCGCCTCCTATGAGGGCGTCAACGTAGAGATGATGCGTTGCCGCAACGGTGAGATAATGGCAGACCACGATAAGGAAGTGGGAAATGCCGAGGGCATCGATTACGTAGCAGGTGTGCCCGATTCCGGAACACCTCACGCTATCGGCTATGCAAACCGCAGCCACGTTCCCTTTGCACGTCCCTTTATCAAGTATACACCCACATGGTCAAGAAGCTTCACCCCTGCAAAGCAGGCTGAAAGAAACCGTGTGGCAAAAATGAAGCAGATGCCCGTCAAGGAGCTTATCGAGGGCAAGAAGCTTCTCTTCGTGGACGACTCCATCGTCCGCGGCACACAGCTTGGAGAAACTGTTGAGTTTCTCTATTCAAACGGTGCAAAGGAAGTACATATGAGGTCAGCATGTCCTCCCATCATGTACGGATGTAAATATCTCAACTTCTCAAGATCTCAGAATGAGCTTGAGCTCATCACAAGAAGCACCATCATGGCCCTTGAGGGCGAGGAGGGCTTCAAGCATCTGGATGAGTACAGCGATTCCAACACAGAAAGAGGAAAGAAGCTGAGAAACACAATTTGCGAAAAGCTCAATTTCGCATCTCTTGAATTCCAGTCTCTCGAGGGAATAATCGAGGCTATCGGAATTGAACCCTGCAAGCTCTGCACATACTGCTGGAGCGGTAAAGAATAAAAATAATTTTTAAAGAGGTATATAATTATGCACGCAGATTCCAGAAGCGAAAGCTACGCAGCAGCCGGCGTTGATATTACAGCGGGCTACAAGGCTGTAGAACTTATGAAGAAGCACGTTGCAAGAACAAGAAATGAAGGCTGTCTCGATGACGTAGGCGGCTTCGGCGGCTGCTTCGGTCTTCCCGTTGCAGGTATGGAGGAGCCCGTTCTCGTTTCCGGTACCGACGGATGCGGTACAAAGGTAAAGATGGCTATCCTCATGGACAAGCACGACACCATCGGCGTTGACGCTGTTGCAATGTGTGTTAACGACATCATCTGCTGTGGCGCACGTCCTCTCTTCTTCCTTGACTACACCCCATGCGGTAAGAACATCCCCGAGAAGATCGCTGCTATCGTTGGCGGCGTTGCTGAGGCCTGTGTTCAGTCCGGCGCTGCTCTCATCGGCGGTGAGACAGCTGAGCATCCCGGCATGATGCCCGTTGAGGAATACGACCTCGCAGGCTTTGCCGTAGGTATCGTTGGCAAGAAGAAGATCCTTGATAACACAAGAATGGCAGAGGGCGACGTTGTTATCGCTCTTGCATCCACAGGTGTTCACTCCAACGGCTTCTCTCTCTGCCGTAAGGTGTTCGACATCGACAATAACCCCGATTCTCTCTACATAGCAAACGAGAAGCTCGGCGGCAAGTGCATCGCTGAAACTCTTCTCACACCTACAAAGATCTACGTTAAGTCCATTCTCGCACTTCTTGAGAAGGTAGACGTTAAGGGTATCTCCCATATCACAGGCGGCGGCTTCTACGAGAATATTCCCAGAAGCATTCCCGACGGACTCTGTGCCGCGATCGACAAGAGTGCTGTAAAGGTTCTCCCCATCTTCGATCTTATCATGGAGACAGGCAACATTCCCGAGCGTGATATGTATAACACATATAACATGGGTGTTGGTATGAGCGTTGTTGTTCCCGCTTCCGAGGTAGAGGCAGCTCTTGAGATCCTCCGTGAGGCCGGTGAGGATGCTTACGTTATCGGTGAGATCGTAAAGAACGACGAAACAAAGATCATTCTCGAATAAGATTATGGCTGAAAATAAAGCAAAAGTAGCCGTCCTCGTTTCAGGCGGCGGAACAAACCTTCAGGCTCTTATCGATGCTGAGAAGTCAGGCATCATCGAAAGCGGCAAGATCAGCCTTGTTATTTCCAATAAGGCCGATGCTTATGCTCTCGAAAGAGCAAAGAAGGCTGATATAGAAACAGCGGTAGTTCTCAGAAAGGACTATTCCGATGCTGTTGCATTTGAGGAGGCTATCAAGGCTCTTCTCACAGAAAAGGGAATAGACGTTATCGTCCTTGCGGGCTTCATGTCTATCCTCACAGAAAACTTTACGGGTGCATATCCCGAAAGAATCATCAACGTACATCCCTCCCTTATCCCCTCCTTCTGCGGCAAGGGCTTCTACGGACTTCACGTTCACGAGGCGGCTCTCAGCTACGGAGTTAAGGTAACAGGCGCTACAGTTCATTTTGTAAATGAGATTCCCGACGGCGGAAAGATCATTATGCAGAAGGCAGTAGAGATAAAAGAGGGCGATACTCCCGAAACTCTCCAGAAGAGAGTTATGGAGGAGGCTGAGTGGAAGATCCTTCCTCTCTCCCTCGAAAAGGTCTGCGCATCTATTATTCACTAATTTGTAAAAGAGGAATAATCAATGAACGTATATGAAGTAAAGTCAATGGCAGAGCGCCTTGACGGTAATACATATCCCGGCCGCGGCATCGTTCTCGGTGTTACTGCTGACGGCAAGAAAGCAGTAAGCGCATATTTCATCATGGGCAGAAGCGTAAACTCCAGAAACCGCGTTTTCTGTGAGGAGCCCGACGGCATCAGAACAGAGGCTCACGATCCCAGCCTTATGTCTGACCCCCACCTCATCATCTATCATCCCGTTCGCGAGATCGGCGAGGGCCTTATCGTAACAAACGGCGACCAGACAGATACTATTTGGGAATACCTTGCAAAGGGTGAAAGCTGGGAGGCAGCTCTCAGAACCCGTCAGTTCGAGGACGACCGTCCCAACTGGACACCCCGCATCTCCGGCCTCCAGGCAAGAGACGGCTCCTATAAGATGTCCATCCTCAAGGCTGCAGACGCTGAGGGTAACGCTTGTGCAAGATACTTCTATGAGTATCCCGCAACTGCAGGCGTAGGCCACTTTATTCACACATACGTGTGCGACGGAAACCCCGTTATCCCCACCTTCCAGGGTGAGCCCGAGAGAGTTTCCATTCCCGACTCCATCGATGCATTTGCAGAGGAGCTCTGGACAAACCTCAACGAGGATAACAAGATCTCCCTCTTCGTAAGATACACAGATCTTGAAACAAGAGATACAGAACAGATCATCATCAACAAGCATGAGTGATTAAGGAGCGAAAAAATGAAAGAATTTGAACTCAAATACGGCTGTAACCCTAACCAGAAGCCCTCTAAGATCTATATGGCAGACGGTTCTGAGCTTCCCATCGAGATCCTTTGCGGTCGCCCCGGATACATCAACTTCCTTGATGCATTCAACTCCTGGCAGCTTGTTAAGGAGCTTAAGGAGGCAACAGGTCTTCCCGCAGTAACTTCCTTCAAGCACGTAAGCCCTACGAGCGCTGCTGTTGGTACTATCCTTCCCGAAAAGCTCAAGAAGGCTTGCTTTGTTGACGATATCGAGGGTCTTGACGAGTCTCCCCTTGCTTGTGCATATGCAAGAGCAAGAGGTGCAGACAGAATGTGCTCCTTCGGTGACTGGGTTGCTCTTTCCGACGTTTGCGACGTAACAACAGCAAAGCTTATCCAGAGAGAGGTTTCCGACGGAATCATCGCTCCCGGATACGAGCCCGAGGCACTTGAGATCCTCAAGTCCAAGAGAAAGGGTACATATAATATTGTAAAGATCGATCCCGACTACGTTCCCGCTCCCATCGAAACAAAGCAGGTATACGGCATCACCTTCGAGCAGGGCAGAAATAACTTCGAGATCAACCGTGAGCTTCTTGCAAACATCGTAACAGAGAATAAGGATATTCCCGAGAGTGCTATCCGCGATCTTATCATTGCACTTATCACTCTCAAGTATACTCAGTCCAACTCCGTATGCTATGCGGTAGACGGACAGGCTATCGGTGTTGGTGCAGGTCAGCAGTCCAGAGTTCACTGCACACGTCTTGCAGGCTCTAAGGCTGACACATGGTTCCTCCGTCAGCACGATAAGGTTCTCTCCCTCCCCTTCAAGGCTGAGATCAAGAGACCTGACCGTGATAACGTTATCGACGGCTACATCAACGGTAACGAGGAGGACGTATGCGCAGAGGGCAACTGGCAGAAGTACTTTACAGTACAGCCCGAGCCTCTCACAGATTGCGAGAAGCGTGCATACCTCGACTCTATCGACGGCGTAGCACTTGGTTCCGATGCCTTCTTCCCCTTCAGCGATAATATCGAGAGAGCGAAGAAGTCCGGCGTTAAGTATATTGCAGAGCCCGGCGGCTCCATTCGTGACGATATCGTTATCGAGTGCGCAAATAAGTACGGCATGGCAATTGCATTCACAGGAATGCGCTTGTTCCATCACTAATAAACATTTCCTTTGGGGCTGCTTCGTTTTTTCGAAAAAACGGGTCAGCCCCGAGGGTGCATTTATAAGAATTGTAAAAAACATCAAAAACAAAGGAAGGTGCGCCTGATTTGAAGATACTTGTAGTCGGTGGCGGCGGCAGAGAGCACGCCATTATCAAGAAAATTAAGGAAAATAAAAACGTTAAAGAGATATTCGCCCTCCCCGGAAACGGCGGTATCGCAGCTGATGCAACCTGCGTTGATATCAAGGCAACTGATATTGATTCCATCGTTAAGTTTGCTGTAGAAAACAGCATTGATTATGCTGTCGTAGCTCCCGATGATCCTCTGGTGCTTGGCTGCGTTGATGCACTTGAAGAGAAGGGCATCCCCTGCTTCGGTCCCAGAGCGAATGCTGCTATCATCGAGGGAAGCAAGGCTTTCTCAAAGAACCTTATGAAGAAGTACTCAATTCCCACAGCGGAGTTTGAGGTATTCTCCGATATGGAGAAGGCTCTCAAGTA
>JAZUAR010000130.1:0-15677 GCA_045638055.1 Candidatus Avispirillum sp. | reverse complement strand
CCCTACGATGATACCTTTTAACCTCACCGATAAACCCGAATTTAACCAAAACAAAATGGCTACGGATAAAACCCATAGCCATTCTTTTTGAAGTTTTTTGGGAGTGAGGAGGAAGAAAAAACGATTAAGTATCGTTTTTTCGACGACGTAACTAAAACAAGGAGAGTATCGAGGCGAGTGTACCGAGCCGATGATAATCGACTATGTTTTAGGAAGAGGAGCTTTTTTTCAAAAAAGCGACCGTCTCCCTCGATGAAATTCAACTATACATATCATCGCAAACTAAATCCCCCTGCACTGTTGTGCAGGGGGATTTGAAATTTTATTCAGTTACTTTTTTACATACGAGGGGCTCGCCGCCTTCTTCTATGACATCATTCTCGATTATAAGTGTGTCACCCTCCATGGTATACTCGCTGCACTCGAATTCGCTGAGCCAGCTGTCGGCCATATATATTCCGTTCTGACCAACGTAGTATACATATTCAGAAGTAAATGCTGCGAAAAGCTCGTCCATATCAATGCTGTCGATATATTCGGTAACGTACTCATCCAACGTCATGCCGTATGCAGCCACCATTGCATCATCGATCTGAGCCTCAGGAACACCCTGTGCGATAAGTGCATCTACGAGGGCCGCTTTTGTGTACGCCTTCATTGCATCCATAAATGCATCGTAATCATCAAGCTCGATATCTGCAATAACGTCGCCTGCATTTTTGAACTCATAGGAAAGTGTGCAGGGAACATCCTCGATAAAGCCTTCAAGCTCAAACATTTCAGCGGGGATAGTTGTTTCGCAGGTCCACTTTCCGTAAAAAGCCTTGGTTGATTCTGTTGTGAATCTGGGATCTGCATCGATCTTCTTGCCCTCGGTCACCTTGCAAACGGAGCAGGTGGTGGGAGCTTCGGTGGTAGCCTCCTGCCAATCGTGGCCTAAGGGCTTGCCGTCTGTTTCATCACAGTTTTTGCAGCTCTTGGCAGATGTGCAGGTAGCGTCCAGCCACTTGTGGCCAAGAGCCTCGCCCTCAGTCTCTTCGCAGAGAGTACAGGTCTTGGGAGTAAGGCAGTCAGCGTTCTTCCACTCGTGCTTACATCCGCAGGATGAAAAGGCACAGAGGATAAACAATGCTGCCAGCGTCAGAGATAAGATCTTTTTGATCTTCATAGTATATAACCTTCCTTTCCGTTCATCCGCACATCTGTAAAGACTGCACGAATGACGTATAATGATCAAATTAAGAATTTTCTTGTCCGCACTGTTGTTTTCTTTAAAACATTTTATCACATATGTCGATTGTTGTCAACAGTTCTGATGCTTTTAAAGGATTTATGGATTTTTCTTTTGCCTCTTGAAGAAGAAAAAAGAATAGTGTATAATAGACTTATAAAATGAGGGAGTGTGCGATCATGCTTTGTGAAAAGATTAAACAGGATTTTATTGCAATACTTAAAGAGGAGCTTATCCCCGCTATGGGCTGCACCGAGCCTATCGCGCTCGCTTATGCGGCGGCAAAGGGCTCTGCTGCTCTCGGAAAGCATCCCCGGCGCATCGTTGCAAAATGCAGCGGTAATATTATCAAAAACGTTCGCTGTGTCCGCATCCCCAATTCCGGCGGTATGACAGGCATTGAGGCGGCAGTTTCCCTCGGCGCCATTTCAGGTGATGCCGAGCGCTGTATGGAGGTTCTGGAGGCTGTGACCCCCGAAGGTCTTGAAAAGACTGTTGAGTTTCTCCGCGAGAGCCGCTGCGACGTTGAATATCTTGAATCCACAATTCCCCTTCACTTCATTATCGAGCTTTTCGCAGACGACGACTGTGTTTCTGTTGAGGTACGCTACAGCCACACAAATATCGTCCGCATCACAAAGAACGACAGTGTTCTCTTTATGACAGAGGATCTTCGCGAGGAGACCGAGGTTGCAGACCGCTCAGGTCTTTCAATTGAAAATATCTTCAACTTTGCCGAGGGCGTTGAGTATGAGCTTATCCGTCCCTTTGCCGAAAAGCAGGTTGAATGTAATATGGCCATCGCAGAGCGCGGCATGAAGGGCGACTACGGAATAGGCATCGGCAAGTCCATTCTTGAGGTCTATGCAAAGAGCACCTTCACAAATATCCGTGCATATGCGGCTTCTGCAAGCGAAGCGCGTATGGAGGGCTGCGATATGCCCGTTATAATCACCTCAGGAAGCGGAAACCAGGGAATCACATCAACGGTGCCCGTTATAGTTTACGCCCGCGAAAAGGGCGTCTCAGAGGAAAGAATGCACCGTTCCCTTATCTTCTCAAGCCTTCTCACTGTTTATCAGAAAACATATATCGGTAAGCTCTCCGCATTCTGCGGCGCCGTGTCTGCGGCATGCGCTGCAGGCGCTGCCATCACGTTCATGGTAGGCGGCTGTCTTGAGCAGATCAAGGATACTATCGATAATACCCTTGCAGATATCCCCGGAATCATCTGCGACGGAGCAAAGGCATCCTGCGCAGTTAAGATCTCCTCTGCCCTCGATGCGGCACTCTTTGCCCATACCCTTGCAATGCAGGGCAAGGTCTACGAGGCGAATACGGGAATCATCCGCGATGAAACCGCAAAGACCATCAGTAGCGTAGGTCATATCGGACGAGTAGGCATGCAGCCCACCGACCAGGAGATCGTTAAGCTTATGATCGAAAAATAATAATAACCCAAAAGAGCTGTTGCAAATGCAACAGCTCTTTTTTTACTCCTGACCCAACCTTTTCAACTGCAAACACATCACGAATCAGCCCGCCGCTTCCATCATGTTTTCTATAAATATCCCGTAGCCCTTGGTAGGGTCGTCAACGAGGACGTGGGTCACAGCTCCGATGAGCTTTCCGTCCTGTACAACGGGGCTGCCCGGCTCGAGTGTGTCAATATAGAACCAACAAATTCCGCCATTGGCGTTTTTAGTAAACGTGTTGATTTTTGAGAGAGTATAACTTATACTAAAAGAGAGTAGAAATGGGGTGGAATTATGCACGGAATCAATGAAGTTATCACGGACATTAGTGTTTTCGAACAACAGTATTTATACCGTCAAGGGTATGTGTTTGCGCCTCTTACAGAATCAAACATTTATGATGCAATTGTGATTAGAAACCCTTCGGATTGTAAGAGCTGGTGTCGTCGGAGTGGATTTTCAGCTCATTCACTGGATGAACATATCAAGCTGATCAATCAGTACCAACTTGAAAAGGCGATTATATTTGCCGAAGATATATCCTTCATTACACGGTGTCCTTCTCTCAAATACTTACATATTGTTCCTGCTGATACTTCAGCTGATCAGTTCGATTATTCGCCATTATATGATATGCCATGTATAAAGAGTTTAACCTGCAGCACTGCATACGGCAGTCCAAATCAACATCTTCATACAACCATTAACTATTCCAAAATAAACGGCTTAATCCAAATTGGAATTTCTGGAAAAGGCCATTTGAATTATCACCTTGTGGAAACTTTAGAGGAATTGCATATTTCAGGAGATAAGACACACAAAGACTTGACCTCCATCAGTAATAGTCAAGAAGTGAAACGAATCTGGTTTATGCAATGTGGATTAAAGTCTCTCGCGGGTATTGAACGCTTTTGTAAAATTCAAGACCTGTCTTTTGATTATATACGTTCTTTAGAGGATATTTCACAGTTATCTTATGTGTCAGATAGCTTGCGTGCGTTAAGCATTGAAAACTGTCCTAAGATTACTGATTTTAATGTTCTATATGACCTAACCAATTTAGAACATCTTCATTTGTATGGCAAAAATGAATTGCCAAGTCTTGGCTTTCTCAATAAAATGAAGAAACTTAAAACATTTGTGTTCTCAATGAATGTTCAAGATTTTGACTTATCTCCTTGCCTGCAGATTCCATATGCATCCACACATCATAATCGTAAACAGTATAATTTAAAAGATAAGGATTTACCCAAAACCTCACCTACTGAACCGTTTATGTTGAAATGAAGAGCCAGGGGCGAAATGCCCCTGGCTCTAATTATTTAACAATGCTGTTTACTATACTGTGCATCTCTTTCTTGCTCTTTGCATTTCTTGCTTTATTCAGTATTTCCTGTCTTTGTGAGTCAGTCATGGCAGCGTAGGCGGTCATTGCCTGTTCGTTCATAGCAAGTGCCATTCCAAATCCCATGGGTACTTCACGAAAATCCATATATTTCACTCCTTTACTCTGCTGCTTCCATCATGTTTTCTATAAATATCCCATAGCCCTTCGTGGGGTCGTCAACGAGAACGTGAGTAACCGCTCCGATAAGCTTTCCGTTTTGCACCACGGGGCTGCCCGACATTCCGCGAACTATCCCTCCCGTTTTCTCAATGAGTGAGGTATCCCGCACCGTTATAAAAAAGTTTTTGTTTTTCTCTTCGGAATCCTCGATAAGGGTTATCTCAATGCTGTATTCGCAGACACCGCCGCCGTCCACCGTTGAAAAAACAGATGCTCCCCCGCTCTTTGCTTCTCCACTTTCGCAAAGCTCGATCTGCTTTTTCTCAAATTCCTCGGGAAACTCCGTTATATATCCGAAAACTCCCCTGTCCGTGTTTTTATTAACAACCCCAAGCCTCTCCGAGTGAAAATCTCCCCGAAGCTCTCCCGGCTCCCCCGCTTTTCCCTTTTTGACTCCCGAAACCGTCACCTCAGAGACTATCCCTTTAGAAAAGGAGCAGAGCTTTCCCGTATCGCCCTTCACGATTCCGTGACCGAGCCCCCCGAATCTCCCTGTTTCCTCTTCTATATAGGTAACTGTTCCAAGGCCTGCCGTTGAATCCTCAAGCCATATGCCGAGGCGCCAGTCCCCAGTTTCCTTGGAGATAACGGGCGAAACCTCTATTGAAAGCTCCTCACCGCCTCTGAGGACGTTGAAGGTCATCGCCCCACCATTTGAGTTTTTCACGGCAGCCGTTACCTCTACCGCGCTTGTGACGGCTTTTCCGTCTACCATTTTGATTATATCGTTTTCAAGAAGGCCTCCGTCCTTTCCGGGGGAGCAGACTCCGTTTTCCGTTTCCACGTCGTCAAAGCCACCTATTCTCAATTCCCCCGTCTGAAAGCTGACTCCGAATGCCATTCCCCCGAGGATGACAGTTCGCTCCCCTTCGTTATCCCCCTTTGCATAAGCCGTGGGCGCAAGTACTACAGCGAGGACTATGAGCATCGCCAGGGCCCTTTTTACATTTTTTATATATCTCATAACGCTTCCCTTCTTTTTGGTCATGTAATTTTTTCGTACAGCATTAATTTGCTCAAAAAGCGCCTCCGATATGAATTGAAAAATTATAAATCCCTTCAAATCTTATCCATTTATGATTTTTACGTTTTATTTTAGTCAAAAGTCTAATTTGTTTGGTATCGCACGTATTTTCGTCATTTGCATAAAACTTAAAGCCCTTGATTTTATTGAGCTTTTGCGATATTGTCATATTTTTTCGCCACTATGAATAGGATATATAACCTTGAATGTTTCGAGGGTTTTATACTGTTTTTTACAGAATGGAGATCATATGGCTTGTAATACCAATGCTCTTTCGGGCAAAATCGTTATAAACGTCTGCGATGCGAGAAAAATGGGGCATATTATCAACTATGAGCTTGACCTTTGCGACGGTCGGATAACTGCAATATTCGTTCCCGGCGAGGGCGGCTTCTTCGGATTTTCTAAAAGCTCCGATATCCGCATCCCCTGGGATAAGATAAAAAAGATCGGAGAGGATGCCATCCTCGTTGAGATGCCTCCCCGCCCCGCAGAATGTGAGCATCCACCCCAAAAGAAGCATATCTTCAGGTAAAGCGCAAAAATTCCTACTTAAGATGGCCTGCTTTTCTCCTCAGGAGTGCCCGTTTATATTAGATTGACAAAATGGGCAATATATTGTATAATAGCTTATATATATTAATTTGAGGATGGAAACTGTTATGATCAAAGTACTTTCCGTTTTCGGAACAAGACCTGAAACTATAAAAATGGCGCCCCTTGTTAAGGAGCTTGCTACCCGTCCCGAGATCGAAAGCATCGTTTGCGTTACCGGTCAGCACCGTCAGATGCTGGATCAGGTTCTCACAGCTTTTGATATCAAGCCCGATTACGACCTTGACATTATGCGCGACGGTCAGACACTTACCGATATCACCGTTCGTGTTCTTGAGGGCATGAACAAGGTTATTGCCGAGGTTTGCCCCGACATCGTTCTCGTTCACGGCGACACCTCCACAGCATTTGCATCTGCAATGTCTGCCTTCTACAACAGAGTTGCCATCGGCCACGTTGAGGCAGGTCTTCGCACATACAACAAGTATTCCCCCTATCCCGAGGAGATCAACCGTCAGTTCATCGGCACTGTTGCCGACATGAACTTCTCTCCCACAGAAAAGTCTAAGCAGAATCTTATTAACGAGGGCAAGGACCCTGAAACCATCTACGTTACGGGTAATACTGCCATCGATACAATGAAGCTCACAGTCCGCTCTGATTATTCCGACGAGACTGTAGAATGGGCAAAGGATTCCCGCCTCATCGTTCTCACAGCTCACCGCCGCGAGAATATCGGCGACACAATGAGAGGTATGTTCCGCGCGATCAAGCGTATCTGCGAAAAGCATACCGACGTTAAGGTGGTATACCCCGTTCACCTCAATCCTGCAGTAGTTTCTGCGGCAAACGAGGTTCTCGGCGATATGGACCGCGTTCGTCTTATCAAGCCTCTTGAGGTATTCGAGTTCCACAACCTTCTTGCAAAGTCCCACATCATCCTCACAGACTCCGGCGGAATCCAGGAGGAGGCTCCCTCTCTCCACAAGCCCGTTATCGTTCTCCGCGATACTACAGAGCGCCCCGAGGGTGTTGAGGCAGGCACATTGAAGCTTGCAGGTACTGACGAGAACGTTATCTACGGTATGATCGACGAGCTTCTTTCAAGCGAGGAGCAGTACGAAAAGATGGCAAGCGCCAAGAACCCCTACGGCGACGGCTTTGCCTCCAAGCGTATTGCTGATGCCATTATTGCTAAGTTCTCATAATGGGGTGGCAATATGACAGGTGCAATTCAGCTTTATAAAAAATCAAAGCTAAGCCTTGAAAAGATAGCTCCCGCAGCTCTCTTTGCTCTGCTTATCGTTCAGCCCCTTCTTGATATTATTTCCTACTGGGCAAACGAATGGGACTTCACAGCTCTCACAACTCTTGTCCGCTTTGGAATGTTTGCTCTGGTGATGGTATATTCCTTTATCATCTCAGACAAAAAGATGGTTTACGTCATCGCCTCAGGCGTGATGCTTTTGTACTGGATATTCCATATGATAGCCTGCTTCAGGGCTGAGGGCGGCTACGTTTCCATAATGGGAGATATAAACAACTTCTTCAGAACAGTTCATCTTCCCTATTTCACCTTTGCCTTCATCACTGTTTTCAGAAAGAGCGATAAGGTGCCCGAGTACGTTCAGAAGGCCTTCTGCGTCAATATGATCATCATGATGCACGCCCTCGTTATCTCCTATATGACAGGCACCCAGATCTATACTTACAGCGACAAGGGTCTTATGAGCTGGGCAAGCGTTCACAACTCTCAGAGCGCCATCCTTGCCTTCATCGTTCCCTTGATGCTCCTCTTTGCTTACAACAAGAGAAACAAGATAATGTACTACGTTATCGGCATGGTTTGCCTTATCAACCTCTTCTTCGTAGGCACAAAGGTTGACTATTTCTCAATCTTTATCATATCCCTCGGTATGATGGTCCTTCTCATCATCGCAGGCGAAAAGGATATTTTCTATTATGCGATCCTCTTCCTCGCGGCTCTCCTGTGCGCCCTTTGCTACAATCAGTCCATCGCCTTTGACGTGAAGATAACTCACGAGGTTGCAATGGACGTAAAGCAGGAATACGTTGAGGACGTTGTGGAGCAGGAGCCCGGCGAGGAGCCCCTCCCCGACCACATCAGCTGGGAGATATTCGATTCACTCTCTCCCAAGGAGCGCTACGATATCCGCAAGGTCTATGACCTTTACCTCGGACCGATGGTTGATCGCTACGGCTTTGCAAGAGTATTTGAAAAATACAATTACAGCCTTGTAGTCAAGGAGCTGACCGCCGCAAGACAAATGAAGGTCAACTTCGCTGAAATGGCATTCGAGGATGCCAACACCATGACAAGGCTCTTCGGATACGAATATAAAACTCTTATCTATGACTACACAAGAGAAAACAGCGAAGGAAAGATCGTTACAACACAGCACATTTACGACCTTGAAAACGACTTCCCCTCTGTATTCTACTACAGCGGATACGTTGGATTTGCGATCTATATGCTGTTCCTTGCATACTTTGTAGGGCTTATCCTCGTTGCCGTTATCACCAGATTCAAGAAGTGCGTAAACCTTGAAAACGGCCTCCTTGCCATCACCTTTGCTCTGATGCTCGGATGCAGCCAGTTCTCAGGAAACGTTCTTCGCCGTCCCAATGCATCTATTTATATGTCCGTTATCCTTGCGTATATCTATTATGTGACTGTGATCAAGGAAAACGTTCGATTCGGAGATCTTTTCTCAATTTTCAAAAGAAAGAAGAAAAGCTAAATGTATAAGTTAAGCATCATCCTTCCTATATACGGAGTTGAAAAATATCTTCCCACCTGCCTTGATTCCATTTATTCTCAGGTGACGGATCAGTGCCAGATCATCCTCGTTGACGATCAGTCGCCCGACCGCTGCCCCGAGATATGCGAGGAATATAAGGCGAAATATCCCGAGCACACAACTGTTATCCATCAGGAAAATCTCGGCCTCGGCGGCGCGAGAAACACCGGCATGGCCATTGCCGAGGGTGAGTATATATTCTTCATCGACAGCGATGATTACCTGCCCGACGGCACGATCTCTCATCTGCTTTCTTCGATCGAGAAATTCGGTTCAGAGGTCTTCGTGCTTCCCTTCTACCTTGTTGATGAAGCAAAAAACTGCCTCGGCAGCTATAAGGATGATTTCCCCGTAAACGTTCCTCTCAGCGTAAAGGAAAATAAGGCTGTCCTCACAGGTATCCCCAGCGCATGGAATAAGGTTTGCAAAACAGACCTTTACCGCCGCCTCGGTATTACCTTCCCCTCCCGCGTGTGGTATGAGGATATCAGAACGACCCCGAAGCTTCTCTCCAAGGCTGAGAGCGTTGTGTTCCTCGATCGCGAGATGTATAACTACCTCCAGCGCGAGGGCTCCATTATGTCGAGCTCCAAGGTAGAGAAAAACGTCGAGATCATCGAAGCCCTTGAGGACCTTATCTCATGGTTCAAAAAGGAAGGCACATATGAGGAATTTCGCGAGGAGCTTGATTACCTCGTAATCGATCATGTGCTTGTTTCCGCAACAGTGCGCGTGCTCAGAAGCGCAAGCGCAAAGCATCCCCTTGTAAAGAAGCTGAGAAGCTTCGCAAAGGAAAACTGCGAGTCCTTTAATACAGGTAAGAACGAATACGTTAAATACCGTATGCCCTCCTCAAGAAAGCTTATATACAATCTTCTCAGAAAGAAACTGTATTTCGCAGTTTCCCTTATCTTCAAGATAAAGAAATGATAAAAGAGCTGTTGCAGGTGACTGCAACAGCTCTTTTGTATATTCAAATTCGGATTTATCGGGGAGACATAATTGGTGTTTCGTAGGGGCTGATGCCCACATCAGCCCGCCCATCTGCACGAGAACGAAACGATATTCACAGCGAATCGTTGCGTCTGTAACGGGCCGATCGTAGGAATGGAACATTCCTACCAGCATCGACCCCTACGAAATCATTTATAGTTCACATCGACAAACCCGAATTTAAAATACTAACAAAAAAACGGTCGCAAGCAATTGCGACCGTTTTTTTATCAGAATTTTCTTTTAAGGGGTATGTATACGTTTTCGAGAAGGCTGTAGTATGCGCGGATGGCGAATACTACAAGGACGATAACAGCCGCCATATTGATTATCCATGCCCCTGCAAACCACTTGGTTACAAAGGTAAGAACAAAGTTAAAGAGGATAACCACGCCTGCGCTGATTGCTACGGGTTTCAGGCATTTTGTGAGCTTCTTTTCATCTCTCTTCATGCCATCCATCCTGGGAGGCATCATATCAATATGAGCCTTGAGAACGCCAAAGAACACGTATGCGAGAATAATGGCGGTTACAAGGAAGAAAGCTGCTTCAATATAGGAGAATAACTCCATCCTGAAGTAAAGCTCCTTTGCCGCACCGCGTCCCTCTCCGCCGAAGGCTACTGCCGCTGCGGGGTTATAGTTCATTGCCTTATAATCAGACTGGAGCCATATTCCGACAGCGGAAATGAATGCCCAGAGAGAGCTTGTTACGATTCCCGCAACACAATGTCCCTTTGCAAAGGGCATCATATAAACGAGAGCCGCAATAACAAGACCTGCGGTTATGAAATTGGGAACAAAGTTTACGTTATCAACGGGGAAGGTGAAGGTTGCACAAGAGGCAACGCAGAGGATTATCATAACCTTTCTCATAAGATCGTGATAAAGTCTGCCCTTGTCTGTAAGCACCTCGGAGGCGTATTTTGTATAGAGCTTTTCACAAAACTCTCCGCAATTTCCCGCGCCCTTCCAGTATCTTCTGAATGTGGAAAGCCAGGGGATACACACAGCAAATCCTACGATCCATGAAAGGATATAGAAGATTCCCGTAAACTGAGACCAGTTTATCTGACCTGAGGTTACGAAGAAAGTATCTCCGTAAAGCTTGAGGTTTGGGAGAACGGGAAGGATCGCTCCGCCCTGACGGACGAGAAAGGCCGCGATAGTGAAAATCTTGAGGCCGTTTACGGTCATGCTCTTTTGCTTCTTCTTTTTGTTGGGCACGTAGAAAAAGCTGTCGGGAGCGCCATGGCGGGTACCCATTGAGCTGATTCCCTCAAAGAGGCTTCCCATAGCAGGAATGAAAAGAATCATTTCCAGTACGATAAAGCAGAAGGTCATAAGAAGGAGGAATGAGCCTGAGGTGCCGGGGATAGTCAGGTTAACAAAAAGCTTCGCTCCCTCAAGAAAGGCAAGATAGACAAAATTCTTTCTTGCATTATATATATGGTCTGACAAATAGGAAAGCGCAGTCAGCGCATATGCGATGATCCAGAAGCCGATAAGGTCGGGCAAGGGGTCTACGATATTGATGGTAGGGTTAAAAAGGAATATTGCACCTGCGGCAATAAGCCCCAGTCGCAAGGGATCGTTCTTTACGTTTTTCATATTATTCCTCACCTGCACCGGCAGCGCCGCAGCACTTCTTATACTTCTTACCGCTTCCGCAGGGGCAAGGATCGTTTCTGCCGACCTTTTCCTCTGCCTTTTTAACTACGGGCTTCTTCTTCAGTGTTCCGTCGCCCTGGAAGCCTGCAGTTACAGGCTTTGCAACCTGCTCGCGTTCAATTGCCTTAGGTCTGGGCATAACTGTAAGCATCATTCTTACAGTATCGTCGCGGATCATTTCAACAAGGTCTGCAAAGAGCTCGTCACCCGCAAGGCGGTACTCGCTGATGGGGTTACGCTGAGCGTATGCCTGAAGACCAACGGACTCCATAAGGCTGTCCATAGCCTCGAGGTGGTCCATCCACTTCTGGTCTACGTTACGGAGAAGGATAACCCTTTCAACCTCGCGCATCTCATCCTCGCCGAAGAGGTTCTTTTCCTTTTCCTCGTAGAGTGCCATAGCCTTATCCGTCATCTTTTCTGTGAGGATTTCCTTGGCATTCTTTTCGGGAAGTGACTCAATATCCTCTCTTGTGCAAAGAAGACCTGCGTACTTATTGATAAGTGTATCGATCTCCCACGCCTCTCTGTCCTCAGCCGCAAGGCAGGCCTCAACAGACTCGGCAATGTTTGCCTCGATCCAGGAAACGATTCTGTCCTTAAGGGAGATTCCCTCAAGAACGTCCTGACGCTGCTCGTAGATCTTCTGGCGCTGGAGGTTCATAACGTCGTCGTATGCGATAACGTTCTTTCTTCTCTGGAAGTTCTGGTCCTCGAGATGCTTCTGAGCAGACTCGATGGAGTTTGACAGGATCTTTGCATCGATAGGTGTATTCTCATCAATACCCATTGCACCGATGATACCGAGGACTCTCTCGCTGCCGAAGAGTCGCATAAGATCATCCTGCATGGAAAGATAGAATCGGGACTCACCGGGGTCGCCCTGACGTCCGCTTCGGCCGCGGAGCTGGTTGTCTATACGGCGAGCCTCGTGGCGCTCTGTACCGATAACGAAGAGACCGCCTGCCCCGCATACCTTTTCAGCCTCGGGGCGGATAGCCCCCTGATACTTATCATAAAGCTCCTTGAAGTGAGCGCGGGCTGCAAATACCTCTTCAGTTACAGACTGAGAGGAGCCTGTAGCAAGCATGATGACCTCTTCCTCATAGCCCTCTTTTCTCATCTGGACCTTTGCAAGGAACTCAGCGTTACCGCCGAGGAGAATATCAGTTCCTCGACCTGCCATGTTTGTGGAGATGGTAACTGCGCCAAGCTTACCTGCCTGAGCTACGATCTCCGCCTCCTTTTCGTGGAACTTTGCGTTCAGCACTGTATGAGGAATGCCCTGAGCCTTCAGCTTTCTTGAAAGCATCTCGGACTTTTCAACGGAAACCGTACCAACGAGGACGGGCTGACCCTTCTCGTGGCACTTCTTGATCTGGTCGATAATTGCGCGCTCCTTGCCTGCAACGCTTGTGTAAACAACGTCGGGATGATCTGTACGGATCATAGGCTTGTTTGTGGGAACGGCAACAACGTCGAGGCTGTAGATCTCCTCAAACTCGTCCTTCTCGGAGAGGGCGGTACCTGTCATACCTGAGAGCTTCTTATACATTCTGAAGTAGTTCTGGAACGTAATCGTTGCAATGGTGCGGTTCTCGCGCTGGATCTCAACGCCTTCCTTTGCCTCGATAGCCTGATGGAGGCCGTCGGAATAACGGCGTCCGGGCATGATACGGCCTGTGAAGCTGTCTACGATAAGAACCTCGTTATCCTTGATAACGTAGTCTGTATCGCGCTTCATGATACCGTGAGCACGCATCGCCTGATATACGTGATGGGAAATATCTGCATTTTCGGGGTCGGAGAAGTTTTCGATGCCGAAGAATTCCTCCGCCTTCTTGATACCGTTTGCTGTGAGAGTACAGTTTCTCGCCTTTTCGTCGATAACGTAATCCTCCTCAACGGAGTCATACTCTACCTTTGTATCCATTTCCTTGATAACGAACTTTCTCATCTTGCGGACAAGGCTGTCAGCCTTTCCGTAAAGCTCGTCGATCTTTGAGCCGTGGCCTGAGATGATAAGAGGAGTACGTGCTTCGTCGATGAGGATGGAGTCCACCTCGTCTACGATAGCGAAGTTGTGGCCTCTCTGGGTCTGGTTTTCCTTGTATGTGACCATGTTGTCACGGAGGTAGTCGAAGCCGAACTCGTTGTTTGTACCGTAGGTGATATCGCAGTTGTAGGCCGCCTGCTTTTCTTTTCTTGTCTGATCGTGGATAACGAGACCTGTTGTGAGTCCGAGGAACTCGTGAACTCGTCCCATCTCCTCCTGACCCATCTTTGCAAGGTATTCGTTAACGGTTACAACGTGAACACCCTTGCCGCTGAGGGCGTTAAGGTATGAGGGGAGAACTGCAACGAGAGTCTTACCTTCACCTGTCTTCATTTCTGCGATTCTTCCCTGATGGAGAAGAATACCGCACATGAGCTGAACACGGAAAGGTCTCTTTCCGAGAACTCGGTCTGCAGCCTCGCGAACGAGAGCAAATGCCTCGGGGAGGATATCGTCGAGAGTCATACCGCCCGCAAGCTGTTCCTTGAATGTATCAGTCATTGCGCGCATCTCGGCGTCAGTCATCGCCTTATATTTATCGGCAAGGTCCTCTATTTTATCAACGATAGGTACGATCTTCTTGATCTGCTTATCGCTGTATGAACCGAATATTTTTTCTATAAGTCCCATTTTATGAAACTCCTTTCTTTAGGAAAACATACGGGAAAGCCGTATATTTATAAACACTTCCTTAAAATATCATTATACTATATATCTGAATTATTTCAATGGTTATTTGTTAATTTTTTCGCTTCAATTGTAGACAAGGAGCGATAAAAATGGTATAATTTTTGCGATAACAAAAAAGGATGAAAAAATGAACAACATAAACATCGTGCTCGTTGAGCCTGAGATCCCTCAGAATACGGGAAACGTTGCCCGCACCTGTGCAGTTACGGGAGCGGCGCTCCATCTCGTCGGTCCCATGGGCTTTGAGATAGACAATGCAAAGCTCCACCGCGCAGGGCTTGACTATTGGCACTCACTTGATATATTTTACTACGACAGCCTTTCGGATTTCTTCGAAAAAAATCCCGAATGCGATTTTTATTGCTTTTCCTCAAAGGCTCCCCGCTCATACACCGAGCAGTCCTATCCCTTGCCCGTCTATCTCATGTTCGGCAAGGAAACAAAGGGCCTTCCCGAGGACTTCCTTCGCGAAAATTACGAGAGATGCGTCCGTATCCCCATGCGTGACGGACAGCGCTGTCTCAATCTTTCAAACGCCGTTGCCGTCGGAGTTTATGAGGCGCTCCGCCAGCACGACTTCCCCGATCAAAAATATGAGGGCAAATTATGCCCCGAAAAATAAGAGGTATATTATGAGAATAGTTTTCCAGGGCGACTCCATTACCGCAGGCTGCCGTGACCACGGCAACCCCTTCGACTACGGCTGGGGCTACGTTAAGTATGCAATCGAGGCTATCAAGCATCGCCACCCCGAGTGCGAGTTTGAATTCCAGAACCACGGCATCAGCGGTCAGCAGACATACGATCTCACCTGCCGTTGGGACCGTGACTGCACAGACCTCAAGCCTGATTTCTTCTCTCTCCTTATCGGTATCAACGATATCTGGCACCGCGCTGACGCAGGTGTTCCTTGGCTTTCCAACGAGGACTTCGAGAAGAACCTTCGCTACCTTCTCACAGAGGTAAAGGAAAAGACAAACGCAAAGATCCTCATTCTCGAGCCCTTCCTCCTTCCCACAGAGGACAAGGATTGGTTCCGTGAGGACCTCAATCCCAAGATCGACGTTATGAGAAAGCTTGCTCGCGAGTTTGCAGACCTCTATATTCCCCTTGACGGAATTTTCGCTGCAGCTTGTGTTCAGGCTCCCTCCGAGTGCTGGTCCGAGGACGGCGTACATCCCAACGATGCAGGAAGCCGCCTTATCGCCCGCCACTATGCAGACGCGTTCGATCAGCTTTACTACAGCATCAAGAAGTAATCAAAAAGCCACCCGAAACGGGTGGCTTTTTTGATTAGGTAATAAGTAATAGGGAATAGGTGAACTCCGCGAAGCCGGATTTTATTTGAATTCAAATTCGTATTTATCGGGGAGACGATATTGGTGTTTCGTAGGGGCTGATGCCCACATCAGCCCGCCCATCTGCACGAGAACGAAACGATATTTGAAGGAGCGCGAACCTTGATGCGTCATCCTGAGCGGAGCAAACATCATAGTATGATGTTTGCGGAGTCGAACCCGACCTAAGGGAGGGCGCCCCGATGGGGCGGGATCTACTTTAAAATTCAGCTATCCGCGAGATCCTGCCTTCGGCA
>JAZUAR010000129.1:0-4611 GCA_045638055.1 Candidatus Avispirillum sp. | reverse complement strand
TGCGGAGGGGGGGGTCGATGCGGGAAGGAATGAAACATCCCTCCCACCTTCGACCCCTACGAGTGGACAGGTTCATCTCCGTTATTAACCCGAAATTAGCTTAGGCCACAAAAAAAGGACCATTGCTAAAAGCAACAGTCCTTTTCAAACTATCTCTTAGAAATCTCAAGAGCAGTGTCTATATGGTCGCAGAAGTTTTCTGCGCCTACTGCCTTATAGAATCCTGACTTCTTCATAACCTTCATAGGCTGAGGATTTACGTGGGAGAGGATAAGTCGAACGTTTTTCTCCTTACAGATCTTATGAAGATCCTCGAGGGCATTCATTGCGGTAGCATCAACGGAGGGAACGCCTCTCATACGGAGGATAAGGCAACGGGTGTAATCCTTAAGAGTGATTGAGAGGATCTTGTCGGCATCTCCGAAGAAGAGGGGACCGGACACCTCATATACACGAACGTCCTTGGGAACCTCCTTGAGGTCAAGGCTGTCCTTATCGTTTTCGGGGTCAACGTACTTCCAGCCCACAACGTGGCTTTCCTCGCTCATTCTCTTCATAAAGAGAAGAGCCGCAAGGATCATACCAACCTCGATGGCAATAACAAGATCGAATGCAACTGTAAGAACAAATGTGAGCACCATAATAATAATGTCGCTCTTGGGAGCAGTCTTTATAACGCGTACAAAGCGCTTCCATTCGCTCATATTGTAAGCTACCATAAAGAGGATAGCTGCAATAGCGGGCATGGGAATAAGAGCTGCATAGGGCATAAGGAAGAGAAGCACGAGAAGAAGAACTACTGCATGTACCATACCTGCGATAGGTGTACGGCCGCCGTTCTTTGCATTTGCGGCAGTTCTTGCGATAGCGCCTGTTGCGGGGATACCGCCGAAGAGAACGGATGCAATGTTACCAACACCCTGAGCAACAAGCTCTGTGTTGGAGTTGTGGCGGGAGTTTACCATACTGTCTGCAACAACGCAGGAGAGAAGGGACTCGATAGCCGCAAGAATTGCGATTGTGAATGCATCGGGGAGAACTGCTGTGATCTTTGCAAGGCTGAAATCCATACCTGCGAAATCCATTTTGGGAAGACCTGCGGGGATTGTGTAAAGGTCGCCGATCGTGTATACTCCCTTGTCAAAGCCGGGAATGAAGGCAACCATGAGAGCGCCAACAACAACTGCAATAAGGGAAGGAGGAACTCTCTTTTCGAGCTTGGGGTAAATGATGAGAATAGCAAGACAAACAGCGCCCACAACAAGAGACTGCCACGAGAAGGTGCTGATGAATTCAATGTTTGCCTCTATCTTTTCAAATGTTTCAACAGGCTTTACTCCCTCGCCGTATGTAAGACCGAGGAAGTCCTTGATCTGACCGAGGAGGATAGTCACGGCAATACCTGCTGTGAATCCTGTTGTAATAGTATAAGGAACGAATTTGATAAGTGCGCCGAATTTGAATATACCCATAAGGATGAGCATGATTCCCGCAAGGATGGTGGCAATAAACAGACCGTCCATACCCTGTGTTGCAACGATACCGGCAACGATGGTGGCAAATGCGGCTGTAGGACCTGCGATCTGAACTCGGCTACCTCCCAGGAAGGAAACGATAAAACCTGCGGCGATAGCAGTATAGATACCGCAAACAGGCTCAACACCCGAAGCAAGGGCAAGTGCTATAGACAAGGGAAGTGCGATAATTGCAACAATGATTCCTGCAATACAGTCCTTTAAAAGCTGATTGGCAGAATAGTTTTTAATTGTTGAAAAAAGCTTAGGCTTAAGATAAAAGTTTTTCAAAACCATATCTCCTTACTATTTAAAATACAAGGAAAGTATAGCACAATGAAAAAAAGTTGTAAATATATATAATGTAGAAAAAACTAAAAAGCGGACGGCGTTTTTTCGTCGTTCCGCTTTTAAGTCATGCAAGTGAGGCCAGATCCTCTATTGCATTGTCTGAGAATTTCAGGCAATATTCGTTTAAATATTCTGCTGCCGTATCCTTGCAACGCCTTGCGTTGAATTCTGAAATATAGGTGTTGTCCTTTTCAAGCATCAGATAATAATTCCTTTTTTCGCTGTCGTAATAAGCAACGGCAGCGCCCGTATGTATATGGGAAAGCATTTTGCAGGCTTTTGTCAGGGTATCAACGTCTGAAAACATATATACAAACATTTTACTGTACGCTTTATGGTCTTCGGAAGGGCTTTTGCTTTCCTCAAGCTTTGTTACGAACATCTCGCAGCCTCCGCTTTTTGAGTCAAAAATCTGCACAAGCACATCGGAGAAATAATCACTGTCAAGACCGCTGTCGAGAATAACTCTTTGAAAGCCGTCTTGCATACTGTCAAAATCAACGTCCTTCAGCTTGTATCTGATCACGTCCTCGCTGTTGAGAAGCAGCAGTATATTTTTATGGCTGAGCTCAATTATCTCCATAGTGTCCTCCTTTCGCTTGTGTTAATATCATTATAATCCGAAAAGCGCAAAGATGGTACCATCAGTTTATGGAAGCGGGGGAAGAAAAAAGAAGGATTAAAAAAACACCCTTGAAAGAGGTCTTTCAAGGGTGGATAAATTATGCTTTTTCTCGCTCGAAGAAGTATTTCTGGTTGTGGCTCTTGATGCTCTGTATAAGGCCTATAAGCATATACATTGCGAGAACGGAGGAGCCGCCGTATGAAAGGAAGGGAAGTGTGATGCCTACAACGGGGAGCATTGCAAGGCACATTCCGATGTTCTCAAGAGTCTGGAAAACAAGGATGGCAACAACGCCCATGCACATATATGCGCCGTAGTCCTTTCTTGCGATTCGGGCGATCCAGAGAAGGCGAATAATAAGAACGCCCATAAGGACCATATATGCAAAGCAGCCGAAGAAGCCGAATTTTTCTGCAAGGGTTGCAAAGATAAAGTCGGCAAAGTTTGAGTGTATTCCGGGGAATACGGTGCCGCCTGCAAAGCCGCTTCCGAGAAATCCTCCCGCGGCAATTGCACGTCTGGATGCAAGGGCCTGGAAGCCGTAGCCCAGAGGATCAAGCTCGGGATTGAAGCCGCAGATTATTCGCTGCTGTCTCAGCTCCGAGAGCATGCCCCAGAGTATGGGAGAGGCAATAACGAGAACTGCGATGACCGCGATGAAATACCAGATGGAAAGACCGCCTACAAGAAGCATGATGGCTACGATACCGAAGTAAACAAGGGTGGAGCCAAGGTCTCCCGTCATAAGAACGAGTCCGCAGATAAGACCTGCGTGAAGAGCAAGGGAGATAACATTTTTCGGGTGATTAATATTGTCCTTCACCATCTTGATATGGGATGCGAAGGTGACGATAAAGAGGAATTTACAATACTCCGAGGGCTGAATATCGAAGGGCACACCGGGGATACGAAGCCACGCCTTGTTACCCTGATCGCCTTCTCCGAACAGTACAACGGTTATCATAAAGAAGACCGCGATACCGAAAAGCCATATTCCGTATTGCTTTATTATCTTATCGTAATCAATAAAGGAGATGGTGAACATAATTGTGATTCCAAGCAGGGAAGCGATAGTCTGTACAAGCAGATATCGTGTGCCTATCTCATTGGAAGCTCCTGCGAGGATCACCAGGGAAAGAATATTCATTCCGAGAACTGCGAATAAAACAACAAAGTCAACGGATTTTATCTTTTCTTTTAGGGAAACTGAAAACTCTTTCATAAAACATCTCCTTTCCTTGAGTATAAAATCATAGGGGCGAACAATGTTCGCCCGCTGATGAAAAAGTCAATTAATATGCGATACCCCAGCAAACCATGTGCTGTGCATCCTTGCCGCAGCAAACGCACTTGCCGGAAATCTTTCTCTGCTGGAGGGGGATACAACGGCTGCCAACACCGGTTTCAGCCTTTACCTTGTCCTCGCACTCCTCGTCGCCGCACCACATAGCCATAACGAGACCGTCGCCCTTTTCCTCAAGAGCTGTCTTGATCTCATCCATAGTTGTGCAGTCGTATGTCTTAGCTTCGCGGTTTGCGAGAGCCTTTTCGAACATTGCATCGCGAACTTCCTGGAGTCTCTGTGCGATAACCTCTTCGATGTTCTCAAGAGTCTCGAAGTTCTTCTCGCGGTTAACTCTCTTAACAGTTACGCACTTACCCTCTGCGATATCGCGGGGACCGATCTCGATACGGAGGGGAACACCCTTCATCTCGTACTCGGAGAACTTCCATCCGGGGCTGTTGTCGGAGTCGTCAACCTTAACTCTGAACTGACCCTTGAGTCTGTCACGGAGAGCATAAGCTGCATCGAGAACGCCTTCCTTATGCTGCTGAACGGGGATAATAACTACCTGAATGGGAGCTACTGCAGGGGGAAGAACGAGACCGTTGTTATCGCCGTGAGTCATGATGATACCACCGATCATACGTGTGGTAACACCCCAGGATGTCTGGTGGGGATAGCAGAGCTTGTTTTCTTTATCTGTGAACTTAATATCGAAAGCTTTAGCGAAACCGTCACCGAAGTAGTGGGATGTACCTGCCTGAAGAGCCTTACCGTCGTGCATAAGAGCCTCGATCGCGTAAGTAGCCTCAGCGCCTGCAAACTTATCGGACTCA
>JAZUAR010000128.1:0-12337 GCA_045638055.1 Candidatus Avispirillum sp. | reverse complement strand
GCTGAGCCAGGTAGTTTTAGTTTTAAGACCTTAGATATTCTTAAAAACATGTCAGATGAGGACTTCCGTTTATTTGAAAATCTTTGTAGTATTCAGATTAATGATTCCATTCTACAAGGAAAGGATACTGAAAAATTGCTTGCATGGACTAGTCAGATTAAACTTTCTGAAATGGGCCTTCTTAGTTTAAATAGATCTAGAAGATGGTACACTGTTCCTGCCCAAGGAGAAAACAGCATTCCAAACATGGAGAGACGTCGGACTATTATTCTTAAAAATAAAACCGAGCAGGATTTTGATGTAGAATATAATTGCTACTATTTAACTTCTTCCGCTACAGAACTTCGGCAGATTGCTTCTTACACGTCCAACAATGAGTATTTTAGTTATCTATGTAACACATTGAAAAAGACGTACGAAAAAAAGGGAGATATATCATTACACAAAATAATTTGGACTGATGGCGTAGAATACAGGTATTCGAACGAAGAAATAAAGGCATAACTTTTAGATTTATCATGGGTAGCATATCTCACAAAAACTGTTGTCATCGTTGAATTGTTCACATTTTCCTGCTATAATATAATTGTTCCCAAGAGACACGATCAATTACATTCCCTTTGTATCCAAACATCAAAGCTAGTTAAACTGTAGGCCAGAGCCAAGTGTCAATTACTGCAAAAGAATAATGGATTTTTCTCCGCCGATTTTTCGAAAAATTGATACCAAACTTTGATACCAAAACAGATGCAATATGATGCTCTGCTGAAAGCAAAAAACAAAGATAACGACCCCACAGCAGAAGCTCTTTGCTGTGGGGTCTCGTTTTATATTAATCAGTCCGACAGATTTGAATTTGCAAAGGAGAATCAATATGTCAGAAAAGCCGATAGTACCGATCAATTGCTTTTTTCAGGGCTGCTATAATCCTGCCTACGAGGAGGAGATCCGCAAGGGCAAGGAAAAATGCTTCAGATATAACCAGTTATGCCCCAACGACAGAGAGGCTCAGCACGAGATCCTTTTGGAATTGTTAGGCAAAATGGGAAAAGAAACGGTTATTACTCCTCCCTTCTGGTGCGATTACGGTTATAACATAACTGTTGGGGATTACTTCTATTCCAATCACGGCATGATAATAACAGACGGCGCAAGGGTAACCTTCGGTGACAACGTTTTCGTTGCGCCTAACTGTGTCTTTACAACAGCAGAGCACGCCATCGACCCCGAAATGCGAAAAGCAGGTGTGGAGATCGCAAAGCCTATCACTATCGGAAACAACGTATGGATCGGAGCAGGCGCAACGGTACTCGCAGGCGTTGAAATCGGCGACAACACAGTTATCGGAGCGGGAAGCGTTGTTACAAAATCAATACCCGCGGGCGTAGTTGCCGTGGGTGTTCCCTGCAAGGTTTTACGAAAAATCGACGAAAGCGACAAAACAAGCTATCCCATGTACACGCCGGAATAAAGATGAAAAAGATCTGACGGCTTCGTCAGATCTTTTCATTTATGTATGTATGCAACGTAGCGACAGAGGCGTTAATAAATTATGGTTTATCGGTGAGGTTAGCCTGTAGAGGCAAGATGCTTTCACAGCGCCCTTGCATTGTGATCTTGTTAGTTTCTCAATCTATAATTTTTTTGAAAAAGCCGCACATTTTGCAGTCCTAATCCGTTAAACATTATGAAGGGAGGTTTTGTGGCACGTGGTTATCGAAGAACAATACGACAAAATATACCGTTACTGCTACTTCAAGTTATACGACAAGCAGCTAGCACAGGATATTACACAGGAATCCTTTCTTAGGTTTTACCGACAGGGATTGGATCTTGATAATGGCAAAGAGCTTCCGTACTTATATACAATTGCCAAAAATCTGTGCATAGATGAATTTCGCAAACAAGCTGTTGATAGCATTGATAAGCTTGAAAGCGAGGAAGCTTCCGACCCATCGGAAGAGCTGATAGATTCATTGGTTTTGAGATCTATCGTTTCCAAACTACCAAACGATGAACAAGAACTGATATTTTTGCGATACTCAAATGAGCTTCCGATTGCCTCTATCTGCAAAATCACCGGTTTATCCCGTTTTGCAGTTCATCGCAGACTATCAAAATCCTTGAAATGGCTCAAAGAAGAATTAAAGAAGGAGGGCTTTTCAGAATGAATAATCAACTAAAACGAAGCATTCAAAAAGCATTTGCAGCTCCTGAACCGGATCAGCAGGAGAAGGCGAAATTTTTAAGAAAATTGCCGCAACCGCAGATCAGTATGGTCCGATTTATATTTGTGCAGGCATCATACGTGAGAAAATTATCATGGGCTCTGTCCGGCTTGATATTATTGCTTGCGCTGTTCTGTGCCTGCAATATCAGCGAAGATACTTTATGGGTCGTATCTGCATTTGTTCCGTTATTGGGTCTTTTAGCGGTTACGGAAAGCACACGCTCAATGACGTACGGAATGAGTGAATTTGAAATGTCCACACGTTTTTCATTAAAAAGTGTGGTTCTCGCAAGAATGAGTATTTTGGGGCTGATTAATCTCTTTATAATTGCTTTCCTTATACCCCTATGCCGTATCGGCAATAACTTTTCTCTGCTTCAAACAGGGATGTATCTTACGGTGCCGTATCTTTTGACTGTAAATTTCAGTTTATGGATCGCTCGACGGGTCAACGGTAAGGAAACTGTTTACGGCTGTATGGGCATTGCCGTAGTTGTCAGCGGCATAAATACCGTACTGCATTTTGTGACAGACCTTGTTTATCAGGAGATTTACATCAGTTGGTGGATCGTTCTGTCAATTTTCTTATTAATTGGGATGGCCTATGAAATACATTGCACGATAAAGCGAACGGAGGAATACACATGGAACTTGTCATTGACAGACTAACAAAGCAATTTCAAAATAAAATCGCAGTAGACCGTGTCAGTCTGCGTTTGCATAGCGGTGTTTTTGGCCTTTTGGGTACCAACGGTGCAGGAAAAACCACTCTTATGCGTATGCTCTGCGGCATCCTGCAACCTACAAGCGGTACTATCACCTTTGACGGTATGGACGTCTGTGAGGAAGGCTATCGGGCAATACTCGGCTACCTGCCTCAGGACTTCGGCTATTATCCGGAATTTACTGCTATGGATTTTCTGCTTTATATGGCAGCATTGAAGGGTATAGCCAAGCAGTCAGCCAAACGGCGGGCAAATGAGCTTTTAGAGCTGGTTGGCCTGCAGGATATGGGGCGCAAAAAGATCAAAACATTTTCGGGCGGAATGAAGCAGCGACTGGGAATTGCACAAGCATTATTGAATGACCCAAAGCTGCTGATCCTCGACGAACCCACCGCAGGTCTGGACCCCAAAGAAAGGGTGCGCTTTAGAAACCTTATTGAACAGCTCGGTAAAGACAGTATCGTGCTTCTGTCCACCCATATCGTTTCCGACATAGAGCATATTGCCGATGAGGTGCTCATGATGAAAGACGGAAATTTGATTTATCACGGAGCATGGGACGAGCAAATGGGCGATTTGGAGAGCTTCTATCTTGCGCAATTTGAGGAGGGTAGCCATGAATAATCTGTTTACCCTGTACGGTTACGAGCTGAAAAAGCTTTGGCAGAAGAAGCTGGTTTGGGTCTCTCTTCTTGTCTGTATGGCAGCCATTGCCTTTTCGATCCTGTTTCCTTTACTGGGAAACTATTCTGTAAACGGCGTACTCATCAGCACAAATTACGAGCAGCATCTGATCGATCAAGAATTGCGCAAAGCACTCAGCGGCGAGCCAATAGACCAATCTCTGCTGGAAAAGACCGTTGCCGCTTACAAGGATCTGCCTACTGAAACCGATTATATTTTAACAAAAGAATACCAAACCTACGCCCGCCCCTACAGCGAAATCTTCAATTTGATCCGCATATGGACCGGCATGGACAAGGAGGCAATCGCACAGTGGTCTCCCGATGAAGCTGCATTATATGCCGCTATGATGGAGGGGTTTGAAGAATCGGCTGTTAACAACCATCTGACAAAAGAGGAAACTGCATATTGGCAAAAAAAAGCCGATACCCTCACACTCCCTATTGTGTATCAGGCCCATGAAGCATACCGAATTATTTTAGAGAATTTTCTCATCGTTGGCTTCATGATACTGCTCTTTGCTGCCATTGCTCTTTCCAGCAGTTTCCCCGATGAGCACGCTCACCGAACAGATCAGCTTGTGCTGTGTACCGCAAACGGAAAAGGGCGGCTCTATTGGGTCAAGCTGTTCTCCGGTATCACCGCAGGGTGTGTTGGTGCGCTTTGCATGACGGCGCTGACTTGGGTGCTGTGTCTGTGCGTATACGGTCCAGAGGGCTTTGATGCCGCGATACAGCTCTTTTACTCGGGCTACGCAGGCAATATCACAATAGGACAAGCCTGCCTGATCGCATACGGCTGTCTGCTGGTAACCGCACTTTTGATCAGCATATTTGTTATGTTCCTGTCCGAGCTGTTTCACAGCAGTATTGCTGCAATATCCATAACTACAGGCATGATCCTTGCAGGAATGCTGGTTCAAATACCGGCAGAGCATCGCATACTGAGTCAGTTATGGGATTATCTTCCCACTTCTTTTCTATCCATGTGGAACACCTTTGACCTTCGTTTGGTTTCTCTGTTTGGAATGCAGTTCACCTCGTATCAAATCATTCCCGTGCTCTACATTGTCGCCGCGGCATTACTGGCATTCCTCGGAAGCCGTATCTATTGCCGCCGTCAGATGAGCGGAAGATAAAAGCGCTGCTGTATAAATCACAAAAGATTCAGGGTTTGAACCTATGTATACACCGAAATAATAAAAAAGATCTGACGGTTTCGTCAGATCTTTTCATTTTTGTATGTTTGCAACGCAACGATGGAGACGTCGACAAATTCGGGTTTAGCGAACAGAATGCCTTCCCGTTGAGGGGAAGGGGGACCACGGTAGTGGTGGATGAGGTGTAGGCAACGAATGTTGCCGTTGATCTACGAAGTAGTGAAAATCCCCTTGCTTCGCAAAACCTACGCCGCTTCTCATAGGCACGCCGCTACGCGGCTACACCTCACCACCGCCTTCGGCGGGGCCTCCCCTCAAGGGGAAGCCTTGTAAAAAGACACCCTCAACTGTTCAATAAACCCGAATTTATTTAAGTTCTTCTTTCAGCTTCAGGATATTTTCTTCGATTTTTTTGATTATTATCTTAAATTCCTCATCGGATTTTCCTGTGGGGTCCTCAAGATTCCAGTTATCGTCAAAGCCTCTGCCGATAAAGGGGCATCCCACGTTACAGCCCATTGATATTGCCACGTCGGGCGCGGGAATATCAGTAATCAGCTTTGAGTGCTGAGTCTTTTCCATATCGATGCCATACGTCTCTTTCATGATTCTGACTGCATCCTGATTGATTCTCGGCTTTGTTTCTGTTCCTGCGGAATATGATTCAAAAACGTCGGGGGCAAGGTGCTTTCCCAGCGCCTCCGCGATCTGGCTGCGGCAGGAATTATGTACGCAGATAAATGCTACCTTTTTCTTATCCCTTTTATAAAAAGGACATTCCCTTTGTATACACTGATTGTTCATATGAGAGCGGGAGCAGACGATCTCGCCTATCTCCATATTGACCCCTAAATTCTCCCTTGCAAAATCTACGGCTTCCTTGATGGCAAGATAAGAATCGCGCTTGCAGCAGCGAGGGCCGCCGTTCTTTCCGATGGACAAAAGGGCTCTTCCCGTCATCTGATTGGAAAGTCCCCAGGCCTCTTTTGCAAGGGGTGTTGATTTTGTTGCAACAGAAACGAACATTCCTGTGCTGACACCTGCACCGCAGGCGCCCCAGAATCCGCAGGCGCCGCCGGGAACCTGCTTTCCTCTCTTTTGCATTTCATAAATAGCGGATTTTAAATCTATATCTCCCCCTGCATTTTTATATGCAGTTAAAAGTGCAGAGCCTACCATTGTGTGATGCTCGGGTCCGTGCATATGGCAGGAGGGCATGCTCATCATTTTCTCCATGATCTCAACAGGATTCTTTGACGTGCTGCTACAGCATATGGAGATGATCTCGTCCATTCCGCTTGTATGACATTCATCGCAGACGAAATGACCATTTATACACCTTGTTTTGCTGCTTTGCTTTTTGTGGCAAAGCTCACATTCCATTATTTCATCGGTTTCAAGATATTCCAAAGGTGCTTTACAAATCAGGCATTCTTCATTCATTTAAATCACCCTTTCAAATTCAAGTTTATTATTTATCTGTCTCGGAGATCTTTTTTACAGCTTCGGGATTATCGATATAAGTTTCAACGTATCCGCACTGAGGGCAGACTGCGCATTTGAGCTTTCCCAAAGCTCCCTTGAAGATTCCCTTCTCTCTTACATCTACTGCATAGCCGCCGTTGGAAACCATAACGTTCAGGTCCTCAACCATGCAGGACTCGCATCTTAAGCATTTTCTCATCTGATAACCTCCGCTGACTATTTTTTCTCTATCGCAATACTTGAGGCGATAGCGTATATAACTGCAATTACAGAAATCGAAACTGTGACATAAACAAGCCAGCTGACAACAAAAAGCACTTCAATGCCAATCAGCAAAAATATGATGAATATCATCAAAAATACTACGGCAGACTGGCGGTAGTAGGGCTTTTTGTTCATCGCTTCCCGCTCTGCCTTTGTTGCGTAGATATAGGCGTTATTGAAAAGAAAGCCTTTTTCCATAAACGAACGAATGCTCATAACAAGGAAAAACACCGCTATTGAAAAAGGGATCATTGATATGATTATTTCTTTCATTATCAATCACCTCGCAAAATTATTTTGTCAGATTGATGATCGAATAAACCATCAGGCCAACACCAATACCAAACAGTATGCAGCCGTACGGCTCAGTCAATTTGTTTGCGAAAAAGCCAACAGTACCACTACCCAGGGCACATAATATTGCAAACAGCAGCTTGTTTTTTCTCATTCGATAACACTCCTTTTCGATGTTCTCTTTTATATTTTCATTATATCACAACTTTTTTAATAATCAAATATCATTTTCTAATTACCGCCACAAAAGCTTTCCCTGTTTTTCTTGACTTTTTTATCCGAGGGTGGTAAAATAACAATTGATATATAACATTTGCTATATAAGAGGTATATTATGCCGCCTAAGGTTAAAGTTACAAAGGATGATATTATAAATACTGCCGTTGAGCTGGTCCGCCGCGACGGTGCCGAGGCAATCAACGCGCGAAACGTTGCCGCCGCCCTCGGCTGCTCCACTCAGCCTGTTTTTTCAAACTTCTCTTCTATGGATGAATTAAAAATCGCCGTCGGTTCAAGAGCAAACGAGCTTTGCGCAAAGTACATCGAAAGCGAATGCGAAAAGGGACAGGTGCCTCCCTACAAGGCAAGCGGCATGGCATACATCCGCTTTGCAAAGGAAGAAAAGGAGCTTTTCAAGCTTCTCTATATGCGCGACCGCTCAAGGGAGGACCTGAGCCGCGAGAGTGATCTCAACGATGAGATGGTTTCCATCGTCAAGAAAAACACGGGCCTTGAAAGTGACAAGGCAGCCCTTTTCCATCTTGAGATGTGGGCCACAGTCCACGGCATTGCCACAATGCTTGCAACAGGATTTTTTGACCTTGAATGGGAGCTTATCAGCAGGATGCTGACAGACACCTATATGGGTCTAAGAAAACAGTACGGAATGGAGTGATATCGTGATAGCTATAAAAACAGAAGGTCTTACGAAAAGATACAAGGATGTTGTCGCTGTTGACAGCCTTGACCTTTCCGTTTTCGAGGGAGAGCTTTTCTCTCTTCTCGGTATAAACGGAGCAGGAAAAACAACGACTATAAAAATGCTCTCCTGCCTCACAGCGCCCACCTCGGGCGATGCCCTTCTCCATGGAAAAAGCATTACCCAAAAGGCTTCGGAAGTGAAGTCACTAATTGCAGTTTCCCCTCAGGAAACCGCAGTTGCACCCGCCCTTTCCGTATACGAAAACTTAGAGTTAATATGCGGAGTTTACGGTTTTTCAAGGGAGAAGAAAAAGGAAAAGATCGAAGAAATATCAAATCTTCTCGGTCTTTCAAAAATCGCAAAAAAGAAAGCGGGCAAGCTTTCGGGCGGATGGCAGAGAAGGCTCAGCATCGCAATGGCACTTATCAGCGAGCCGAAAATCCTCTTTCTTGACGAACCTACCCTCGGTCTTGACGTTATTGCAAGGAGCGAGCTTTGGGATATTATCCGCGCCCTCAAGGGAAAGGTGACCATCATTCTGACCACCCACTATATGGAGGAGGCAGAGGCTCTCTCCGACCGCATAGCAATCATGAAGGACGGTCGACTTCTTCTTTGCGATACTGCGGACAAAATAAAGGAGATCACAAAAACAGACAGATTCGAGGATGCCTTTATCAAGGTAGTAAAGGAGGATACTAAATGAGAATGCTTACCTTTGCCCAACGAAACACCAAGGAGATTCTCCGCGATCCTCTCAATCTTTCCTTTGGACTCGGCTTTCCCCTTGTTCTCATCCTTCTTCTCAGCGCAATTCAGGCAAACGTGCCCGTCAGCCTTTTTGAGATAGAGCATTTAACTCCGGGAGTTACCGTTTTCGGTCTTTCCTTCATGTCTCTTTTTTGCGCGACTCTTATCGCCAAGGACCGCCAAAGCGCCCTTTTCCAGCGCCTTTACACAACTCCCCTCACACCATTTGATTTTATTCTCGGCTACACTCTGCCCATTATTCCCATATCCGTGGCCCAGACGGTTATCTGCTATATTGCGGCAATAATTCTCGGCCTTGAGATCACCGTCAATATCGTATACGCAATTATTTTCATCGTTCCCGTTTCCCTTCTCTATATTGCAATCGGACTTCTTTGCGGAAGCTGTCTTACCGATAAGCAGGCGGGCGGCATTTGCGGCGCCCTTCTCACAAACGTTTCCGCATGGCTTTCGGGAATCTGGTTTGACCTTGAGCTTGTGGGCGGCGCCTTCAAGGAGATCGCATACGCCCTCCCCTTTGTTCATGCAGTTGAAATGGAAAGAGCGGTCCTCCTCGGAGACCTCTCAGCTGCTCTCCCCCACCTTTGGTGGGTGCTCGGATACGCGATCGCTCTCCTGTTGGCAGCAGTTTTTGTATTCTTCAGGCAGATGAAAAAGCAGTAGAAAACATTTTGCAAATTCGGGTTTATGGGGGAGGCGTGACTGGTTATCCGTAGGGGCCGATGCCCACATCGGCCCGTTACAGACGTAACAATTCGCTGTGAATATCGTTTCGTTCTCGTGCAGATGGGCGGGCTGATGTGGGCATCAGCCCCTACGAAACACCAATATCGTCTTCGCGATAAATATGAATTTGACTTAATATAGCCCAAAGGGCTGTTGCTACCGCAACAGCCCTTTTTTATGTATTAATAGTTTTAAAGGCTTCCGAAAGCTTTTTTGATACGTTCTGCATTACTTTTTCATCCACCTTGACTACCTGTCGGTCATAGGTGCAAAGGCCGTTTGTTTCGTCCTCTACGTCGGAAAGCTGGGTGAGTACTGCAGCGCAAAGGCCCGATCTTTCGATTTCGGGGACTATCTCGTCAAGATAAAGCTCCGAAATGCCCTTTGTGAGGGCCTCGGCACTTTTGAAAAGCTTATAGCCGTAATTCTTTTGAAGGTTAAAGCAATGCCCCTCTTCTCTGTAGGAATATCCGCCAAACTCGGAAAGGACAAGGGGCTTTTCCGAGTTTTTCTTCAGCCTGATTTTTTTGAAATACACGTGCTCGCTCTGCACGTCGCTTTCCTTTTCAAAAAACCATCCGCTTGTGCTGTCCCATATGCGGGTAGGGTCAAGCGCCTTCATTTCTCTGTAAATTCTGTCTGCATCGTGCTGTCCCCAGCCCTCGTTGAAGATGGTATAATAGCAAACGCAGGGGTGGTTATAAAGAAGCTCTGCGCTCTTTTTGCAGTCCTCCAAAAAGGCGCTGCGACAGCGCTCGAGGGCTCTTACTAAGGGCTTCTTTCTGAAGCCGATAGTTGGCATGACCGTATCACGGATATAGCTGTATTTTCCCGAATTGACCATATCCTGAAAAACTATCATTCCGTATTTATCGCAGTAATAATAGAAAAGCTCAGGCTCGATCTTAATATGCTTTCGGAGCATATTGAAGCCAAGGCGCTTCATTGTAAGTATATCCCATTTATACCCCTCGGGGGATGCGGGAAGATATATGCCGTCGGCAAAATATCCCTGGTCAAGGACTCCGTGGAAAAAGAAAGGCTTTCCGTTAAGGCAGATAAGGGGCTTTCCGTTTCTTTTTTCAACAGTAACCGTGCGAAGGGCAAAATAGGATTCTATCCTATCCTCCCCTGCTGTCAGGGAAAATTCATAAAGATACGGCTCTTCGGGCGACCAAAGCTTTGGGAAATCTATTTCAACGGTGACAGTATTTCCCGAATAAGACCTTGAAACAATACCGTCAGCCGTTTTTATCTCAAGGATTTTTTCCGCTTCCCCGCCCTCTGTGTGGATGGTGACAGAATTGAGAGTAGGATCGATTTTAAGGGAGCTGATATATTCCTTCGGCACGCTTTCAAGCCAGGGTGTCTGCCATATTCCACTGATTGGGGTATACCACATTCCGCCCCGCTTTTCTCTTTGCTTGCCGTATGCAAGCTCAAGGTCAAGCTCGTCTGTAACCTCAACGGTAATTGTATTTTCTCCAAAAGCAAGAAGTTGGCCTATCTCAAAGGAAAAAGGAAGGTAGCCTCCCGTATGCTCGCCTGCACACTTGCCGTTTACAAGGACCTTGCATATCTGGTCAACCGCGCCGAAATGGATGAGCACTCTGCCGCGGTCAAAGCCCTCGGGAACAGTTATCTCTTTTTTATAGATATACCTTTCGCCCTTTTTCTTTTTTCTGAAAATTCCGGAAATACGGGACTCGGGCACAAAGGGAACGGTTATCTCCCCAAGGGGTGTTTCCTTATTATCGGCCTTTGAAAGCAGCTCCCATTTTCCGCAAAGGGATATATAGGATTCTCTTTTCATCTGAGGTCTGGGATAAGTGCTCCACGTTTCACAGTCTGCAGACTCAAAGGGGGTATACAGCGTTGCAAAATTTTCTTGCTTTTCTTTCATATATGTCACCTATAATGCTTTTTTATCATTATACCATATTTTCTTTGATTTTGACACAGGAATGCTGCCCTTTTATTTTCAAAAAACACTTGAAATTTCCCTTGCAATCGTATATAATGACTCTCGGCGAAAATTTATAACAAGTTTATAGAAAGGAATACCACAATGAAGAAGATCATTTGCAAGGTTGAGTACGATACCGAGGCATCCGAGATCGTTGCAAAGTTCACAAGCGGTGAGCTTGGCGATGCAGCAGGCTATGAGGAAACTCTCTACATGACAGCTGACGGTAAGTACTTCATCTATACAAACGGCGGCGAAGAGTCCATCTATCCCGAGGAGAACATCAAGAGAATCGCTAAGGATAAGATCGAGGCTTGGAAGGCTGAGCACAATCTTTGATATAGAAAGAAGCTATCGCAAAATTGCGATAGCTTCTTTTTTACCTGATTAACTATAAATTCGGGTTTGTCGGTGAGACGAACCTGTCCATTCGTAGGGGCCGATGCCCTTCATCGGCCCGTTGCAGACGCAACGATTCGCAGTAAATATCGTTTCGTTCTCGTGCAGATGGGCGGGCTGATGTGGGCATCAGCCCCTACGAAACACCAATTATGTCTCCACGATAAATTTGAATTTGAAATATACCAATAAAAAATGGCTACGGGCAAACCCATAGCCATTTCTTTTTTGAAGTTTTTTGGGAGTGAGGAGGAAGAAAAAAACGATTGAGTATCGTTTTTTCAACGACGTAACTAAAACAAGGAGAGTAGCGAGCCGAGTGTATCGAAGCGTTTTTTATTGATATTACACTCAGGCCTTTGCTTTTGCAAAGGCTGAGCGGGCAAGATAACTCTCGACAATCGTTTCTCTTTATGCCCGCGGATCGACTATGTTTTAGGAAGATAGAGGACTTTTTTACAAAAAAGTCCTTTGCATTATTTACTTCTTCTTGAATATCAGCTTATCCACGCGCTTGAGAAGAAGGGCGAACAGCCATGCTGAGAGCATTACCGTTACTACAACCAAAAATGCGAACAGGGCGCTGTTTTTGTTCAAGCCGAAATGGCGGAGGAAGGTCATGGGGATTCGCTGAATTATATAAATTTCAAAGGAATGCTTACCGAGCCACGCGAGGATCTTATTATCAAACTTTACTTTAATTGTCACCCAT